>JBOHAU010000214.1:0-6486 GCA_050698015.1 Gaiellaceae bacterium | reverse complement strand
ACCTTCTGCATGGCAAGCAGACGCTCTAGCCAACTGAGCTACATCCGCGTTGGTCGCCCAGTATAGCCCTCGTTTTTACGGGTTCAAAGCGTCCAGGGCCTCGTTGACGAGCCGGTCGGCGAGCTCGTTGTGCTCACGGCGGACGGCCGTGTAGCGGACGGATCCGAGCTGCCGCTCCAGCTGCTCGGCTTCGTCCCACAGCTCGCGCAGGGTCGGCTTCTTGACCCGGTATTCGCCGCGCATCTGCTTGACGAGCAGCTCGGAGTCCGACATCACCTCGAGCTCGTCGACGTCCAGCTCGAGCGCCTTCTCGAGCCCGGCGATGAGGGCGCGGTACTCGGCGACGTTGTTCGTCGCCGTCCCGATCGACTCCCCGTGCGCGGCGAGCACGCTGCCGTCCTCGGCCTCGAGGACGTAGCCGTACGCCGCCGGCCCCGGATTGCCTCGCGCGCCGCCGTCGGTGAACAGCTTGGCCTTCACAGCAGTGGATAGATGTCGAACGCCGGCTCTTCGTACGGATGGGCCTCGCGGAGAGCGGCGATCACCTCGTCCCGGAGCTCCTCCGGGAAGACGGTCTCGAGCCGTAGCTCCGACACGCGCTGCTCGCGTCCGGGCTGGCCGATCGCCGGCGAGGTTTCTTCGCCGGCGAGAAACGTGCCCGTGCCGGCCGCGTACCACGAACAATGGGTGTATTTCCCGATCTTCCCGGCTCCGGCGTCGAACAAGGCCGAGCGCACTCGATCGAGCGCCTCGCGCGGAACGAACACGACTAGCTTGCGATTCACGTGAGCATCCTTACCGACCTCACCCCGGCCACGCTGACCGCGGCGATCGAGGAGAACCTGTTCTCGCTGCTCCGGGCGATGGGAAGACTCCCCGGCGGCCGGCTGGAGGAGAGTGAGGACATGATCCGCTTCTCGACGGGCCTGCCCTCGCCCATGTTCAACGGCGTCGCGCGGACGCGCGTCGAGACCGTGTCGCCGAACCTTCTCGACCGGCCGTACTTCTGGTGGACCGGGCCCCAGTCGGCTCCGGCCGACCTCGACGACCGGCTCGCGGCGGCCGGTCTACGCGAGGCCGGTCGGAATTGGCCGGGGATGGCGATGGCCTTGGCGGACATCGACGAGGAGCAAGCTGCGCCGGAGGGGGTTGTGATCGAGTCGGCGCGGAGCGAACCGGAGCTCGAGCGCTGGGGTCGGATCTTCTGGGCCGCCCACGACCTCCCGCCCTGGTCGGCCGACTCATGGCAGGAGGCAGCGCGCCGGCTGCGCTTCCGAGACCTCCCGTGGGACCACTGGGTCGCGACGATCGACGGCGAGCCCGCCGGGGTCGGGATCTCGCATACGGGCGGCGGAGCCGTCGGCCTCTACGGGATCGGAACGCTCCCCGCGGCGCGCCGGCGCGGCATCGGCTCGGCACTGACGCTCGTCCCGATGCTGGCCGCCCGCGACGAGGGCTTCCACGCCGCGATCCTGCACGCGACACCCGACGGGGAGCGGCTCTACCTGCACCTCGGCTTCCGGGAGTACTGCCGGATCAGCCGCTTCGCGGGCGGCCTCTAGTTTGCGAGGGCCGGCCGGCGGGAATCGACGGCGCATGCCCACACTCGAAGTTCTGCCGAGACAGACGCCCGAAGAGCGGGCGGACGGCCCGGTCAAGGTCAACGTCACCGATCCGATCGCCGAACTAGCGGAGACGATCGAGTACTGGGTGGAGCACCGCCCCGAGTGGGAGTTCACCCTGCACGAAGGACACGACTTCGGCCGCGCCGACAACGTCGAAGGACGCTTGCTCTACGTCTCCGGCGAGACCACGTCCTCGCTCGTCTTCCGCTTCGATCAGCTCGACGGCGCCGAGGACGTGATGGACGCGCTCGTGCTCCGCTTCGAGGAGCGCGACGGGATCTGCAAGCTCGTGCGCTGCGGACGCAACGGGCTCGAGGTCGAGCTCTTCCACATCCTGACCTACACCTAGGACCGGGGCCTTTCGTCGACCCGGCGGATCCAGGCCGCGAGGTTCCGGTGCTCGTCGCCGAGCGGCTGGAATTCGCGGAGGATCAGGTGGAACTCCTCCGTGTCCCGCACGTCGTAGAGGAGCGCGTACTTGAGGAACGGGAAGGCGGCACAGTCGGCGGCCGAGAACTCGCCGAAGAGAAAGTCCCGTCCGGCGAGGAGATTCTCGAAGATGTCGAGCGCGGCGGTCAGCTCACGGCCGAGCGCAGCGATGCGCTCCTGGTCCGGAGCCTCCTTGCTCCGCTCGGCGTCGATCTCGTTCGGCGGGCGCTTCCAGACGCGGTTGAACCAGTCGAGGAAAATGTCCACCGCGGCGCGGCGCGACGGCTCGCCGGGGAAGAGCGGCGGGTCCGGCGTACGAGCCTCCAGGTAGCGCAGGATGTCGGTCGAGTCGACGACGACCCGCCCGTCCTCGACGAGCACCGGGACGAGCGGCTGGCCGCTGACGCGCTCGACCTCGCTGCGGTCGGCGGGATCGACGTCGATCCACTCGAGCTCGAGACCCTTGTGCCCCGCGCCTAGGGCGACTCGTTCGACGTTGGTCGAGAACGGGATCCGGTAGACGTGCATGACTAGATCTCGATCTCAGGGGCGGCTTCGGCGTCGGCGTCGCCGACGTTCGGCGTCCCCTTCGGCTCGATCAGGAGGACGTGCGTCTCCTCGTCGGCCTTCGGGCAGTGCTCGACACCGCGCGGGACGACGTAGCAATCGCCCGGGCCCAGCTCGACGTCGCCGTCGCGTAGCTGGATCGTCAGGCGACCCTTCAGGACGAGGAAGAAGTCGTCGGTGTCGGGATGCGAGTGCCAGACGAACTCGCCTTTGAGCTTGCCCACGATCAGCTTGTTGTCGTTGTAGTAGCCCACGATCCGCGGCGACCAGTACTCGTCGAAGCTCGCCAGCTTCTCCGCGAGGTTGACCGCGGAGGCCACGACTAGTCCACCGTGTCGATCTGCGCCTTCTGCAGACGACCGGAGTAGTCGACGTAGATCGACTTCCACTCGGTGAACACGTCGAGCGCCGCCTGGCCGGCCTCTCGATGGCCGTTGCCGGTGTCCTTCGTCCCGCCGAACGGCAGATGCACCTCGGCGCCGATCGTGCCGGCGTTGATGTACGTGATCCCGGTGTCGAGATCGCGCATGGCGCGGAACGCCTTGTTCACGTCGCGAGTGAAGATCGACGACGAGAGCCCGTACTTGACGCCGTTTGCGGCCCGGACCGCCTCGTCGAACGAGCCGACCGGAATCAGAGCCGTCGTCGGACCGAAGATCTCCTCCTGCGCGATCCGCATCCCGGGCTCGACGTCGCCGAAGATCGTCGGGCGGTAGTAGAAGCCTTTCTCCAGTCCGTTTTCGGAAACCGCCTCGCCGCCGGTCAGGAGCTTGGCCCCCTCGTCCTTGCCGACCTCGGTGTACGAGTGGATCTTGTCGAGCGCGCGCTGGTTGATCACGGGGCCCACGTCCGTGTCCTCCTCCCAGCCGACACCCAGCCGGAGCCGCTCGGCGGCCGCGACGAGCTTCGTCTGCAGCTCGTCGTAGACGCCCCGCTGGACGATCACTCGGCTCGCAGCGGTGCAGCGCTGACCCGAGGTCCCGAACGCCGACCAGACGATGCCCTCGACGGCGAGGTCGAGATCCGCGTCGTCGACAACAATGATTGCGTTCTTGCCGCCGAGCTCCAGGTGGACGTGCTTCAGGCCCTCCGCGGCCGCCTTGAGGACGGCGACCCCCGTCTCGCGCGAGCCGGTGAGCGAGATCACGCGCACGTCGGGGTGGCGCACGAGCGCCTCGCCGACCTGACCACCTCCGCCGTGGACGACGTTGAGGACGCCCGGCGGCAGGCCGGCCTCGACCAGCAGCTCGACGTAGCGCTGGCCGAGCGTCGGAGTGTCCGTCGCGGGCTTGAAGACGATCGTGTTGCCGGCGACGAGAGCTGGAAGCGTCTTCCAGGACGGGATCGCGATCGGGAAGTTCCACGGCGTGATCACCCCGATGACGCCGATCGGCATCCGCACGCTCATCTGGAACTTGTCCTTGAGCTCCGAGGGCGTCGTTTGTCCGAAGAGGCGGCGTCCTTCCCCGCCCATGTAGAAGCTCATGTCGATCGCTTCCTGGACGTCGCCGCGCGCCGCGGCCAGCACCTTCCCCATCTCGCGGGACATCAGCTGCGCAAGCTCTTCCTTCGCGTCGATCAGGAGCTGGCCGAAGCGAAAGAGGATCTCACCGCGCTTCGGCGCCGGCACCAGCCGCCACTCCTCGAAGGCCGCCTTCGCCGCCGCGAGGGCCCGATTGACGTCCTCCTCACCAGAGAGCGGGAAGGCTCCGATCGCGTCGCCGTTGGCGGGGCTGGTCGACTCGAAGGTCTCTCCCGACGTCGCATCGACCCACTCGCCGGCGATGTAGTTCTTGTAGGTCTTCGTTCCCAGCAGCGCCATTTCGGCGCGGATGTTATCCGCGGACTCGCAGTGGGCGGATCTCGCCGCAGACGATGCTTGGGCTCGTTCCGTGTGCGGACGGATGCTCGTGGACGTTGTAGTAGAAGCCGCGGCGGAGCACCTGTGACTCACTCGTGACCGCGAACCGCTGGAACGCCACGCCGCGGCCGTCGACGACGAGATCACGATGCGCGGCGCGTGGCGGCTTCGCCGGCTTGGACGCACAGGTTCCGGCCGGGCCGTGGAAGTGCACCGCGTGACTCGAGTTCGGCGGAAGCCCCCAGACGACGACCCAGCCTGACAGGCGCGCACCGCGCTGCGTGAAGTACGCCGCCCCGCGCGCAGCACTGCCCCCGTCAGGCCGGAGCTCGACGGCGGCCACGAATCGAGTCGCCGGGCCGCCCGATGCCGACGAAGCGACGATCGCGAGTGCAGCCAGCGCGATCATCCCAAGGAGTGCTCCCCATCTCCGCACTTCCGTCTCTACGGGACGCGCGTCAGTACGGATTTACTCGGCGGCCGGTTCGGGCGTGTCTGTTGGAAGGAACGTTCCGGGCGCGCGCTGCCGGCGCCGGTCCCGCGTCTCCCGCTTCCCGCCCGCTGCCTTCCCTTTCCGGCGGTCCGGGCCTGCGCGCCGGTCGACGATCACCGTCACGTTCGGGTTGTCCTTGTAGTACTCGGTGAGCTTGTCGAAGAGCTCGTCCTCGAGCTCAGGCGGGATGACGCAGTAGATCATCGGCCTCTGTGTCTGATTGTAGGGACGCCCCTGGCGAGCGCTAGCTCAAATTCGGGCGATATCCGGAACGACACGACCTTCGGTGTCCACGCGTGCGTTCCAGTTCTGAAAGAGGCCGTCCAGCTCCCTGGGCTCGTGGCCGCGAGCCTCGAGGCGGACGGGCTGGGCCGACTCGGCCGAGACGCGGTACTGGTACCAAGTGATGTCCCAGGCGATCGTGATCACGAGCTCGTGGTTCACGCCGGAGAGCTGCAGGATGCTCGCCCTCGGCTCGCCGAGGCTCTTGGCGACGCCGCCGATCGTCCGCCGGTAGTCGCTGGCGTTGAAGACGTCGGCCGCCTCGACCATCGCCAGCTCGGGCTCGCTCAGGCGGCGAAGGATCGGCTCGGAGGCGACGGTCTCCTCGGTCGCCGAGCGCACGGGCGCGAAGATCTGCGAGAGCCAGTTCCCTCGGCGACGACGCTGCACGGGAACCGTCGGCGTCGTCGGGGTCCCCTCCTTCACCCAGCCGTACTCGACCGCGATCTCCTGGCAGAGCGGGCAGACGTCGAGAAACTCGCCACCCTGTGGCGCGTAGCGAACTGCGCGCTCCCCCGTCAGAAGGCTCCGATCGCAGATTGCGCATGTCAAGGCAACAGCCTGGCTGCTGATCTGCATGGTCGATCGATCTTAGCCCAGCCGTGCCTGACCCCCGATCGCTATGCTCGTCTCGTACATGTGTGTTTTACAGGTATGAGACGGCATCGGCGCTCAGCACGTGTCCGGCGCCGGGTCCGGCCCGGTGAGTACGTCGTTCGGGCCAGGGTCGAGCGCTTCGGCGAGCCCGCCGTCCTGCTCCTCCTCCGCGAGCGCCCCGCCCACGGCTACGAGCTCCTCGAGCAGCTCCCCGAGCTGACCGGGGAGCGCGTGGACATGGGCAACCTGTACCGCTTCCTCCGGCTGCTCGAGGCCGACGGTCTCGTCAGCTCCGAGTGGGACGACGAGGCCTCCGGCCCGAGCAAGCGGGTCTACGAGCTCAGCGACGAGGGGCGCACGCTCCTCGACGAGTGGGCCGGCGCGCTGCGCGACGCGCAGGCGCGCACGGATGACTTCCTGACGAGATACGAAGAGAGGAGGTGAACGGATGCATCACAGACGACATCGACATCGCGGCTTCCGCCGGCCTTATGGCCTCGGCCGCGGCTGGTACGACCGCGAGAAGGTTCTGGAGCGGCTGGAGGAATACCAGCGCGACCTGGAACAGGAGCTCGCCGACGTTTCCGATCTGATCAAGCGACTCCAGGCCGGCGAGCAGGAGCCGCAGACGA
>JBOHAU010000213.1:0-5397 GCA_050698015.1 Gaiellaceae bacterium | reverse complement strand
CGTATTCCTGTCTTTCGCCGCCTCCGACGAGATCTTCCTGCGCCTCTTCGGCGTGGGGATGGCGACGGCGATCCTCGTGGACGCGACGATCGTCCGGATGGTGCTCGTTCCGGCCGTCATGCAACTGCTCGGGCCTGCCAACTGGTGGACGCCCCGCTGGCTCGACCGGGTATTGCCGCAACTTGACGGCGAGCCTGCGCGAGTTCCCGCGACTGCGGGTGAAAGGGGGTGACGCTGATGCTGCTTGCAGAGCATGGACACGACTGGTGGCCGATCTGGCCGATCCTCTGGGTCGCGGTCACCGTCGCGGTCGTCTGGTTCCTGAGCCGTCGATGGCGACGGCGCGGAGACAGCCCCCTCGACGGCGCGCGGAAGATCCTCGCCGAGCGCTTCGCGCGCGGGGAGCTCTCGTACGACGAGTACCAGGAGCGCCTCACGCAGCTCGGCTGAGACGCAGAATCGCCCCGGCGTAGCGGCCGGCCTCGCGGATGCCCAACTCGCCGGGCGCGAGCTCGACGACGAAGGATCGTGAGGCCGGCATCGCGCGGGCCTGCCACGCGGTCGCCGCGCCCGGCGGCCGCGGGAGCCGAGCGAAACGCATGCCGGCGAGCCCCGCGTACCGTCTGGCGATCGCCACGCTCGGTCCCCAGGCGCGCACCAGCGCTTGCGGCTGGTGGAACCAGATCGTCACGTCGGGCCGGAGCCGGCGGATGAGCTGCATCGCGAGCCTGGTCTCCACCTCGGAGGCGGGCGCGGGGCCGGCGGTGCGGATCGGCCTCCATGTTCCGGGGAAGTTGCGGTTCAGGTCGACTCCACGGACGTTGCCGCGCCGCTTCGCCGCGTGGCCGTCCGGGTTCAGATCCTGTACGACCGTGATCGAGCCACGCCTCGGCGGCCGGGCGTGCAGCAGGCGCGTGGCCACGACGCTGCCCGCGCACTCGTTTCCGTGGATGCAGCCGACGATGAGGAACTGCGGCCGGCCGGACCCGAGCGTAAACGCACGGATCGGCAGGCCGCGAGTGCTGAGACCGACCTGCTCCGACCGGACGCCGTCGCCGGGAAGTCGCACGTGGAGGTGGTTGTCGTGGTGGGCCGGGAGCACCTCGACGACGGCCGGCGGCCCGCGCAAGCCGGTGTTCGGCCCGACGAAGATCTTGGCCGCGCCGGCGGCAACGAAGCGGTCGACCAGGTCCTGCGCGAGGGGCCTGTCGATCTGACGCGGAAACCGCGGCGGGAGCTCGCGCCCGTCGCGCCGTGGGTAGTAGACGTCGACGTCGAGCCCATTCTGGTGTGACGCGTGGCCGATCCCGCCGTACCGTGCGCTGAAATCGCCGCCGTGCGGCCGCGAGAGATCGCCGACGCCGACGCGGGGCGCTCCAGGATGGGCCGCCGCGTATTCGGCGAAGACGGCGAGCGTCGTCCTGACGAGCCGCGCGTTCCCGTGCCGTCTCCACTCGCGGCTAGGAGACCGCTTCCGGACGGAATCCCATGTGAAGTGGTATTCGCCCTGCGCCTCGAGCCGGACGCCGCCGGCGAGGGATCCCGCCCAGGGGAGCCCGAGCGAGCGCGACCGGGGCTCTGCCGACGCGGCGCTGCCTGCGAGAACAAGTGCGAGGGCGAGGCATCCGGCGATCCGGCCGAACGACATAACGCGTGGACTATCAGAACTTCGTAGGATCCCTCGGTGAGCTGCGACGACTGGATGCTCGCGCTCCACGTCCTCAGCGCGTTCTCCTACATCGCCGGCCTTGTCCTCTTCTGGGTGCTGATCGTCGCCGCCCGCCGGACGGACACACCCGAGCGGACGCTCAGCTTCGCCCCGTTCACGAAGGTGGGCAATGCCGCGGTTGGTATCGGAGCGGGCGGCACGATCGTGCTCGGGATCTTCCTCGCGTTCTCGGTCGGGGACTACGACATCTGGGATCCCTGGATCGTCGCCGCGCTTGTCCTCTGGTTCGTCGCCGCCGGGCTTGGCCTTCGCACGGGCAAGGCATACCTCGTCCCCGTGCAGAAGGCCCAGGAGCTGAACGCAGCAGGCCAGACGGGGCCGAACAGCGAGCTGCTTGCCCTCAACCGGACCTCTCAGGGCCTCATGCTGCAGTTCCTCGCGAGCCTGGTCCTGGTCCTGATCCTCGCGGACATGATCTGGAAGCCGGGCGCATGAGCACGCTCCTCGCAACCGTCCGCGCGGACGAGGAGAACCTCCCGCTCTTCGTCCACGTGCTCGGCGCGACGATTCTCGTGGGCGGGCTCCTCACCGCCGCGACGATTCTCGCGCTGGCGCGCGGCGATGCCCGCTCGCTCCGGCTCGGCTACTGGACGCTGCTGGCGGTGTCGTTCCCCGGCTGGATCATCATGCGGGTAGGCGCCGAGTGGATCTACTCGAAGGGGCCTTGGGACGACCTCCCCGAGGATCCGACCTGGCTCGGAATCGGCTACTTCGCCGCGGACCTCGGCGGCGTCATCCTGCTCGTGTCCCTCATCGTCGGCGGGATCGGTGTGTACCGGTTGCGCGCTGACAAGGGATCCGGCCTCCTGCGGGCGACGATGATCCTCTCGCTCGTCCTCCTCGCCGCCTACGTCGTTGCGGCCTGGGCGATGGCCGGCAAGCCCAACTAACGGCAGACGATGGGCTGGTCGTAGTACCGCCGCACGCTCGACCCGATGCGGTCGACGTCGGTGCCGTAGACGTGGATCGAGATCGCCGTCTCGTGCCCGATGTTGCGGACGCGGTGGATGTCGCCCGGCGGCGCGAAGCCGCTCACGGAACCGGTCTCGTTCGTGCTCGAGCCGACCTCGACGAGTGTCCCGGTCTCCTCGTCGAGCGAAAACAGCTCTTCGTACTCCTCGCCCTGGACGACGGTGAAGACGCACCACGTCACGTGGTCGTGGATCGGCGTCGCCTGTCCCGGTCGCCAGACGAGCGCGACGATCGAGAAAGACCCGTCAGGCTCGCTGTACAGGACGTGGCTGCGGTACGCCTCCGGGTCTCCGCGTCGCAGCGCGGGGGCGAGAGCGCGGTACCACGGGCGGCGGCGCTCGAGCTCCCGGGCGACGAGACTCGCGGTCTCCTGCCAGTCCGCGTGCCTGTCGACGACCGCGCGAATCGCCCCAATCAGCCCGTCGAGCTCCGAGGCGGCGGGCGCCGCGGCCGCGAGTGCTCGCGTGCTCATCTCTAGGCGGCCTCCTCCACGGCTGGTTCCCCGACCGGCTCCTCGGCCTCTGCCCCCGGGACGCCGGCGCGGAGCAGGGCTCCACCGATGACGGCCGCCGCGAGCGCGAAGACGGCTCCGGCGAGGAACGCCGCGTGGTAGCCGCCGGTGAGCGCCTCGAGCGGGCCTTCGCCGGACGCGGCGAGCGTTTCCGTCCTGGACGCGGCCAGGCTGGCGAGGACGGCGAGGCCGAGTGCTCCGCCCATCATGAACGCGGTGTTCACGACGCCCGACGCGAGGCCGGCGTCGCTCGGCTCGACGTCGCTCATCGCGGCGAGAAGCACCGGGTTGAACGCCATTCCTGCGCCGAGCCCGAGCAGGATCATGCTCGGGAGGACGTCGACGACGAAGTTCCCGTCGACCGGCGCGCGCGCGAACAGCAACAAGCCGAGGGAGGCGAGCCCGAGCCCCACGGCCAGCGGCGGCCTGATCCCAAAGCGCATCACGAGCTTCGCGGAGAGCCCTAGGGACAGGAACCCCATGATCAGGTTCCCCGGCAGGAACGCGAGTCCGACCTCGAGCGGGCTGTAGCCGAGCACGAGCTGGAGGTAGAGCGCCGAGAGGAAGAACCAGGCGAACATCGCCGCGGCCCAGAGCACTCCGACCACGTTCGAGATCGCGAGGTTGCGCAGCCGGAAGAGGCCGAGCGGCACGAGCGGGGCGGAAGCCCGCGCCTCGATCGCGAGGAAGACGGCCAGCAGGACCGCTGCCGCGCCGAGAACGCCGAGCGTCCGCGCCGACGTCCAGCCCTGCTCGTTGCCGTTCACAATCGCGTAGACGGCGAGCATCAGCGCCACGGTCACGGTCACCGCGCCTGCGACGTCTAGCGATCTCTTCGCAGCCTCGCCGCGCGCGGCCGGGATCAGCACGAGTGTGAGCGCGAAGACGGAGATCCCGATCGGAAGGTTGACGAGGAAGATCCAATGCCAGTCGAGGATGTCGGTGAGGATCCCGCCCAGAAGCACACCGATGCTCCCGCCGCCGGCGGCGACGAACCCGAAGACGCCCATCGCCTTGGCGCGCTCGGCCGGCTCGGTGAACAGCATCACGATCAGGGACAGAGCGACGGCCGAGACCACCGCGGCGCCGAGCCCTTGCACGGCCCTGGCGCCGACGAGCACTTCCTGGGAGGTGGCGAGCCCGCAGCCCAGCGAGGCGAGGGTGAAGAGCGCGATCCCGATGAGGAACAGGCGCTGGTGGCCGAAGAGGTCGCCGAGCCTGCCGCCGAGCAGGAGGAAGCCGCCGAAGGTCAGCAGGTAGGCGTTCACGACCCAGGCGAGCGAGGTCTCGGAGAAGCCGAGATCCTCGCGGATCGACGGCAGCGCGACTCCAACGATCGTCACGTCGAGGACGATCATCAAGTCACCAAGGCACAGCACGACGAGTGCCAGCCAGCGGTTGCGTCCCTCGATGCTCAACGGTCGTTCATCTCCTGTCTCTACGACCGGCGGGGCGTCGGAAATTCATCGCTCGAGCTCCTTGCCCAGCGCGTCGAGGAGGGCTCCGGTGCCGTTCTCCCGCTGCGACGGGTCGTCGAGGCCGTCCAGGAACGCGCCCTGCTCGGTGAAGACGAGCTTCGTGCCCTCGCCGTCCGGCGTCAGCTCGACCGTCGCCAGCGAGACCGAGATCCGGGCCTCGCCCATGTGCATGTCGTACGCGTAGACGATCCGCTCGTCCGGAACGATGTCCTGGTAACGGTCTTCGAACCTGAAGACGGTGAAGACGGTGCCGTCCACGGTCCCAGTGCTGACCTCGCGGCCGCCGACGCGGAAGTCCAGCTCGTGCTGCCAGTCGTCGCCGCCGAACCAGCGGGACTTGGCGACCGGGTCGGCCCAGGCCCCGAAGACGCGCGCCGGCGGCACGGCGTAGCTCCGCTCGACGGCGAAGGTCGCGTGTGTGACGTTTCGTTCGCTCATGTCGTCCTCTCTTGTTGAACGGCTTGCTGCTCGAGGTAATCCCCGAGCCGGTCCAGTCGTTGCTCCCAGTCGGCCCGTCGGGCGGCGATCCACTGCTCCGCCGTGCTCAGCGCCGCCGGCTCGATGTGCCAGGTGCGCACCCGGCCGACCTTCTCGGTGCGAACGAGGCCGCTCCTCTCCAGCACGCCGAGATGCTGGAGCACGGCCGGCAGCGAGATCGTCAGCGGTCGGGCGAGCTCGCTGACGGACGCGGCGCCGCGGCTCAGGCG
>JBOHAU010000212.1:0-14881 GCA_050698015.1 Gaiellaceae bacterium | reverse complement strand
CTGGCGATCGGGCAGACCTTCGTGATCCTGACCGCGGGCATCGATCTCTCCTGCGGGACGGTCATGGCGTTCGGCCAGATCGTGATGACGAAGCTGGCGGTCGCGGAGGGCGTCGACCCGTTGCTCGCAATCGCTCTGGGAATCGCGGCGTGCGTGGGCTTCGGCCTGCTGAACGGCGTCTTCGTCGCCGGGGTCAGGCTGCCGGCGTTCATCGTGACGCTCGGGACGCTCAACATCGCCTTCGCGCTCACGCACGTCTACTCGAACGACGAGACGTACTCGGAGCTCCCCAGCGAGCTCCTCTTCTTCGGGCGGATCTTCACGATCGGCGGTACGGACGTCACGTACGGGGTCCCTGCCATGTTCGTGCTCTTCGGAATCGCGTGGTACGCGCTGACGCAAACGACGTGGGGCCGACACGTGTTCGCCGTCGGCGACAACCTCGAGGCCGCGCGGCTGATGGGGATCAAGACGAGACGCGTGCTGTTGAGCGTGTATGTCGTCGCGGGACTGACATACGGGATCGCCGCCATGCTGCTCGTAGCGCGGACCGAGCTCGGCGACCCGAACGCCGGGCAGACGACCGAGAACCTCGACGCGATCACGGCGGTCGTTCTCGGGGGAACGAGCCTCTTCGGCGGGCGAGGGACCGTGATCGGGACACTGATCGGGGCAATCGTGGTCGGGGTGTTCAGGAACGGCTTGACGCTGATCGGGGTCGAGGTCGTCTGGCAGTACTTTGTCACCGGACTCCTCGTGATCCTGGCCGTCTCCGTCGACCAGCTGACCCACCGGAGTCGGACGTGAGCGAGCCGAAGCCGATTCTCGAGGCGCGTGGCCTGGTCAAGCGGTACGGGCAGGTAGTTGCGCTCGACGGCACCGACTTCGAGCTCTACCCGAACGAGATCGTCGCGATCATCGGCGACAACGGCGCGGGCAAGTCGACGCTGATCAAGGCGCTGTCCGGAGCGCTCCAGGCGGACGACGGCGAGATCCGCCTCGATGGTGAGCGCGTGCGGTTCCGCTCCCCCGGTGACGCCCGCAGCGCCGGAATCGAGACGGTGTACCAGGATCTCGCGGTCGCGTCGTCGCTCGACATCGCCTCGAACATCTTCCTCGGCAGGGAAGCGCGGTTCCGAGGCCCGCTCGGGTTTGGGATGCGCCTGCTCGACAAGCGCAGGATGCGGCGCGAAGCGGCGGCCCATTTCGCCGAGCTTCAGATCGGCATCCAGTCGATCAAGCAGCCCGTCGAGAATCTCTCGGGCGGGCAGCGTCAGGGCGTGGCGGTCGCGCGTGCGGCCAAGTGGGCGCGGCGGCTGGCGATTATGGACGAGCCGACGGCCGCGCTCGGCGTGAGGGAGACGCGCCAGGTGCTCGACCTGATCCTGCGGGTGCGCGAGGGCGGTCTGCCCGTGATCATCATCAGTCACGACATGCCCCACGTTTTCGAGCTCGCCGACCGGATCCTGATCATGCGGCTCGGCAAGCGAGTCGCTGTCGTGACGCCTCAGACGCACACGATGCCGGAGGCCGTTGCGATCATGACGGGCGCGACCAAGGCCGAGCTGGAGCAGGCGATGACTACGGATGAGCCGAAGGAATGAGCGTTGCGTGGGGCTTCATGTCGACGGCGCCGATCAACGAGCGCATCCTCGAAGCAGCGCGGAAGTCCGATCTGGCCGAGGTCGTCGCCGTCGGTAGTCGCGACTCGGAGCGGGCGGACGCCTACGCCCGGGAGCGCGGAATTCCGCGGGCGCATGGGAGCTACGACGAGCTGCTCGCCGACCCCGAGGTCGAGGCGGTCTACATCTCCCTTCCCAACGGGCTCCACGTCGAGTGGACGCTGCGAGCGCTCGAGGCCCGGAAGCACGTGCTGGTCGAGAAGCCGCTCTCACGTCGGGCGGAGGAGGTCGACCACGTGTTCGACGTGGCCGACTCGGCCGGCCTTGTCGTCTCGGAAGGCTTCATGTGGCGCCACCATCCTCAGACGGCGAAGCTCGCGCAGCTGGTCGAGGACGGAGCGATCGGGGCCTTGCGGCTCGTCCGTGTCGGGTTCAGCTTTCCCCTCGAGGCTGAGCGGAGCGCCGACGATGCGCGCTTCAGCGCCGACCTCGACGGAGGCGCGATGATGGACCTCGGCTGCTACTGCGTCAGCGCGATTCGCTTCGTCGCCGGCGAGCCCCGCAGCCTGGCCGGGAAGCAGGTGGTCGGTCCAACCGGCGTCGACGTCATCTTCGCGGGGACGCTCACGCACGCCGACGACGTTCTCTCGCACTTCGACTGCAGCTTCGTCGTGCCGCGGCGGTCGGAGCTCGAGGTGTTCGGTGAGGAGGGAAGTCTGTTCGTCAAGACGCCGTTCGTGATCACGTCTCCGGGGATCGAGCTCCGTCGCGACGGCGAGTTGGAGCAGGTCGTCGTCGAGGAGTCCGACTCCTATCGCCTGGAGCTCGAGAACGTCAGCGGCGCGATCCGCGGCGAGGCGCCGTTGCTCCTCGGCCGGGAGGACGCCGTCGCGCAGGCGCGCACAATCGAAGCCCTCTACGAGTCGGCGGCATGACGTTCGTCCCCGACGACCGGCGCTACGAGCGGATGGTCTACCGGCGCAGCGGCCGCAGCGGCCTCCTGCTGCCGTTGATCTCACTCGGCCTGTGGCACAACTTCGGCCACGACCGCCCGCTCGAGACGGGCCGCGCGATCCTGCGCCGCGCCTTCGACCTCGGGATCACCCACTTCGACCTCGCCAACAACTACGGCCCCCCGTACGGCTCGGCCGAGGAGAACTTCGGCCGGATCTTCGCGAGCGACTTCGCGCCGTACCGGGATGAGCTGATCATCTCCACGAAAGCGGGCTACGACATGTGGCCTGGCCCCTATGGGGAGTGGGGCTCGCGGAAGTACCTGCTGGCGAGCCTCGACCAGAGCCTCGGCCGGATGGGCCTCGACTACGTCGACATCTTCTACTCGCACCGCTTCGACCCGGAGACGCCGCTCGAGGAGACGATGGGTGCGTTGCACACGGCCGTCCGGCAGGGGAAGGCGCTGTACGTGGGGATCTCCTCGTACTCGGCCGGAAAGACGGCGGAGGCCTACGCGATCCTCCGCGAGCTCGGCACGCCGCTCGTGATCCACCAGCCCTCGTATTCGATGCTGAACCGCTGGATCGAGGAGGAGCTGCTCGAGATCGTCGGCGAGCTCGGGATCGGCTGCATCGTCTTCTCGCCGCTCGCGCAGGGAATGCTCACCGACAAGTACCTCGAGGGCATTCCGGAGGGATCACGGGCGACGCAGCACAGCTCGCTGTCGCCCGACCTCCTCACCGACGAGGTGCGCGACAAGGCGCGCGCGCTGAACGAGATCGCTGCCCGCCGCGGCCAGAGCCTGGCGCAGCTGGCGCTCGCCTGGACGCTCCGCGACCCGCGGGTCACCTCAGCGGTCGTCGGGGCGAGCAGCGTCGAGCAGCTGGAGACGAACGTCGCGGCCATCGGCCACCTCGACTTCACGGAGGACGAGTTCGCCGAGATCGACCGCTACGCGACCGACAGCGGGATCAACATCTGGGCCGAGTCGAGCCGCGAGTAGCGCCGCGGTTTCCTCAACGTGACCCCTAGGTGCCGGTCCTCGAGAAGTGCTGGTAGTCCTTCGACGACGTCCAGCGGCCGCCCCAGGACCAGCCGATCGCGGCGAACGCCCGCACGGCGACGTCTCCCGACACGATCATCCCGGGGCGACGCCGGGAGCGATCCAGGTAGCGGCGGCCCGCGGGCGGCTCCACCCGGCCGCCGTGGACGTAGGGGTTCTCGACGGGGTTGATGTCGATTGCGAGCCCAAAGGCGTGCTGGGACCAGCGGTTCGTGCCCGAGACGAACCGGCAATTGAAGCCCGACGTGTTGTCCGCGGCCATCGAGGCGTCATCGCTCCCCTTGTAGGCCTCGACCGGCCGTAGGCGGCGCATCGGAAACCGGGTGGCATAGAGCTTCCGGAAGACCGAGAGCACGTCGCGGGCCGCGGTCGACCGCACGACGATCGACCCGATCCGGCGCCGCCCGTCGAAGCCCCAGTAGCTGACGTCAAGGCGTCTGAGCTGCGAGGGGCCGACCGGACATCCCGGCCGGTACGAGTAGCGAAGGTCTGCCGTCGTCACCTCCGAGATCTTCCCGACGAACTGCGAAGAGGGCTGCGCGGCGCCGATCAGCACCGCCGTGGAGACGAGGATGAGAGCGACCTTCACCGCCGCGGAGCGTAGTCTCAAGGGGTGGATCGCGAAGCCGTCCTCAATCGCATTCGCGAGCTTTGCCTGGCGCTGCCGGAGACGAGCGAGCGGCTCAGCCACGGCCATCCGACGTTCTTCGTGCGCGAGAAGAGGTCGTTCCTGATGGTGCTGACGGATCACCACGGGGACGGGCGGTTCGCGATCTGGTGCGCGGCCGAGGAGGGCGTCCAGGAGATGCTTGTCGAGGCCGATCCCGAGCGATTCTTCCGGCCGCCCTACGTCGGGCACCGTGGCTGGCTCGGCGTCCGGCTCGACCGTGGGCTCCATTGGGACGAGCTGGCCGGGATCGTCGAGGACGCCTACGCGGAGGTGGCGCCGCCGAAGCTGGTCGAGGCTGCGTCCGCCACGCGAGAGGAGTAGGCTCGAAGCGTCGTCCTTGTCCGGCGCCGAACGCGCCTGGAAGGAGATGCGATGCAACGAATCAGGAAGCTCCGGGCGCGGCCGCTCGTGGCCGTGCTCGCACTCGCCACCGGCGCCGCTGTGGCCGTCGGCCGGCTGAGCATGAGAAAAAGAGGGGGCGAAAGGAGGAGCGGTATGACCGACGCGAACAAGGCGATCGCGCGACGGTCCGTCGAGGAGATCTTCAACGAGGGCAGGCTCGAGGTTGCCGACGAGCTCTATGCGCCGGACTTCGTCGGCTACGACCCGGCGCTTCCGGATCCCATGAAGGGGCCGGAGGGCATCAAGCAACAAGCGGAGGGCTACCGAGCGGCGTTCTCCGACATGAAGCTGACGATCGAAGACGAGATCGCCGAGGGCGAGCGCGTCGTCACCCGCTGGACCGCCCGCGGGACGCACGACGGCGAGCTCTTCGGGATCCCGGCCACGGGCAAGCAGACGACGGTGACCGGGATGACGATCGACCGCGTGGTCGACGGCCGCATCGTCGAGACGTGGAACAGCTGGGACACATTCGGGCTGCTCCAGCAGCTCGGGGCGATTCCGGCGCTGGCCCAGAGCTGAGGACTCGAGGGGGGCCGCGGGTTACCCGCGGCCCCCCTCTTCTAGTGATGCAGTGGGTTCGCAGATCAGCCGACAGCGGAAGTACCACCCCACCATGTTCGGCTCGCTCCCTCAGCCCGCTCACATGCCGTGTCCCGACTGCGGCGCATCGGTGCCGCGCGAGGCCGAGGCGAAGCACACCTGCGATCGAGCTCAGCGCACGTCCTACGAGCTCTTCCAGATCCGCATCGAGTCCGACCGGTTCGACAACGAGCTGACGAGCTGGCTCGCCTCACCACGTGGGCGCTTCGCGGTGTACTACGCCGAGCGCGAGCGGCGCCGCGCCGCTTAGTCCGAGCGTCCAGGCAGAAAGACCCGGAACGACGCACCGCCGCCGGGGTTTTCCTCGACCCACGCGCGGCCCCCGTGGAGGTCGGTGAACTGAGCGACCAGCGCAAGCCCGACGCCGACTCCTGCGGTTCTCGTCGTCGGATCCCCGCCGCGTTGGAACATCCCGAAGATCGCCTCGCGCTCAGCCTCGACGACGCCCGGGCCACGATCGTCGACGACGATCAGCACGCCTCCGTCTTGGCCCTCCACGCGGACGCTTACGTCCGTTCCATCCGGCGTGTGCCTGCGGGCATTCGCGAGCAGGTTGTCGACGATTCGCTCGACCTTCGGCGCGTCGACCGCGGCGACCACGGGCTCTGACTGCACCGCGACTCCGTGCACGCTCGTGATCCGCGCGACGAGCTCGGAGACGTCGGTCTCCGCGAACTCCGGGATCAGGGAGCCGTGACGGAGACGGTCGAGATCCAGGAGATCGGTCAGGAGCCGATCGAGCCGCTCGGCCTGTTCGGCCAAATGCCGCAGGAGCTCCCGGTGCAGGCCGTGCTCGAGCTCCGGGCCACGCTCGCGCAGGGTCAGGGCGAACCCGAGGATCGCCGTTAAGGGGGTCCTGAGCTCGTGAGAAACGGTCGCGAGGATCGTGTCCCGGAGCGCATCGAGCTGCTTGCGCTCGGTGACGTCCTGCGCCGTCCCGACCATCCGCAGCGCTCGCCCTTCGGGGTCTGTCACCACGCGCCCGCGGGCCTGCGTCCAGCGCACGCCGCCGTCGGGAAGGACGATGCGGTGGTCGAAGACGAACGGCTGCCCCTCCTCGCGCGCCCGCTCGACGGTCTCCCTTACGAACTTGCGGTCGTCCGGGTGAACGCGCTCGAGGTAGACATCGAAGGTCACCTCCTGCGACTGCGGTTCGAGCCCATAGATCCGGAAGAGCTCGTCCGACCAGCTGACGCGGTTCGTGCCGAGGTCCCAGTCCCAGCTGCCGACGTGGGCAACGTGCTGAGCTTCGTTGAAGGCGGCTTCCGCCTTGCCGCGCTCCTCGAGCACCGCCCCGAGGATGAGCAGGCTCACGGCGACGGCGCCGAGGAGGCCCTCGAGAATCTCGACGATCTCGGTGTCGGTGCGATCCGTGAGGGGAATCGACCCGTCGACGGCGCCTGCGATCGCGATCGCCGTCACGACGAAGCTGCCGGTGACCGCGCCCGCCTGGTGGAAGCGCAGCGTCGCCCAGACGAGAACCGGGAAGATCAGGTGCGGATAGCGCCAGTAGCCGGCGAGGAAGACGAGGACGCTCAGACCGACCAGGGCGACGAGCAGGAGCGCGCCCTCGAGCAGGCGTCGACGGTCAAGCGAACGCAGCGCATTCGTCGACCAGACGAGGATGAGCGGCGCGACGATCAGGGCTCCCATTGCGTCGCCGACCCACCACAGAAGCCATTCGGACCCGTACGACTCGACGGTGTCCGTGAGGGCGAGGACGGTGACGCCGTTCGTCGCCGCGATCACCGGCGCCACCATCGCCGCGAGGACGATCAGCGCGAGCACGTCGCGGACGCGGTCGAGCGCCGGCCGCACGCCGGCGCGGCGGAGGAGCTCGCTTCCGACGACGGCCTCGAGCGTGTTTCCGACCGCGATCGCCGCTGAGACGCCGACCGACGCGTCGCTGGTCGCGTTCGCGACGAACGCGCCGATCGCGACGGCGGGCCACAGCCGGCGGCCGAAGAGGAAGAGGGAGGCGATCGCGATCCCGGTCGGCGCCCAGACCGGCGTGATCACTCCGCGGGCGACCGAAAGCTCGAGCCCGAGCTTGGCCGCGGTGATATACGCGCCCGCCAAAACCGCGAGTTGGATCCCGTAGCGCATCCTTGAAGAGCCTATGGTCCGAGCTTTATCGTCATAAGTGTCGGGTTCACGGAGAGGGGGACGGAGTGGTTCAGCCTCAACCGAGAGTGGACGAGGCGTCGCCGGCCGAGGCGAACGCACCGATGGTGCGGCTCGAGTCGGTGAAAAAGAGCTTCGGCGACCTCCTCGTCCTCGACGGCATCGACCTGACCGTCGGTGTCGGCGAGGTGCTCGTCGTCATCGGTCCGAGCGGGAGCGGAAAGAGCACGCTGCTGCGCTGCGTCAACCTGCTCGAGCCGATCGACTCGGGGCGGATCTTCCTCGAGGGCCAGGAGATCACCGCGAAAGGGGTCAACGTCTCGGGCATTCGTCAGCGCATCGGGATCGTCTTCCAGCAGTTCAACCTCTTCCCGCACCTGCGGGCGATCGACAACGTGACGCTCGCCGTCCGGCGCGTGAGGCGCATGCCGCGGCGGGACGCGGAGAAGCGGGCCCACGAGCTGCTTTCCCGCGTCGGCCTCGACGACAAGGCCAAGCAGTACCCGCACCAGCTCTCGGGCGGCCAGCAGCAGCGCGTCGCGATTGCGAGGGCACTGATGATGGACCCGCACGTGATGCTCTTCGACGAGATCACGTCCGCGCTCGACCCGGAGCTCGTCGGCGAGGTGCTCGTCGTGATGAGAGACCTCGCGAAGGATTTCGGCATGACGATGCTCGTCGTCACGCACGAGATGCAGTTCGCCCGCGAGGTGGGCGACCGCTTGATCTTCATGGACAACGGCAGGATCGTCGAGGAGGGGATGCCCGCCGACGTGCTCAACAACCCGCGGGAGGAGCGGACGAAGAGATTCCTCCGGCGCTCGGTTCAGATGGCGCATTCGCTAGAGGAGTTGACAATCACTGAGGAAGGAGAGGTCGTATGAAACGATTTGCCTTGGTCACCGCTGTGACCGCCATGCTCGTGGCGTTCGCGGCGGCGTGGGGGGCGGCGGCGCCGTCCCGCGAGGGAACGCAGGCCCGCCTGCCTGCGAAGCCGAGGCTCCCGGCGCTGCCGGCGGAGGTCAGAAGCCGCGGTCGCTGGCAGATCGGCGTCAAGTGCGACACGCCGCCGATGGGCTACGAGGACACGAGCGGCAACAACAAGGGCTACGACGTCGAGGTCGCGAAGCAGTTCGCGAGGTGGGCGTTCGGCAACGCCAACCGGGTCGAGTACACCTGCGTGACGACCGCGAGCCGGATCCCGACCCTTACGTCGAAGCGCGTCGACATCATCATCGCGACGATCACGTGGACGGCCGAGCGCGAGCAGCAGATCGACTTCTCGCTGCCGTACTACGGGGCCGTCGGACGGCTGCTCGTCCCGAACGCCACGACGGTCGGTCGGCTGGCGACGTGGATGCGGGGGAAGAGGATCGTGTCCACGTCCGGCTCGATCTACGACCGTTGGATCGCGAACTGCTTCAAAGACACGGCCTTCCAGGTCATCCCGAGCCCGAGCGCCGGTGTGCTTGCCGTCAAGAACGGCCAGGCGGACGCGTTCATGTACGACGACTCCTTCGTCGTCGGCGTAGCGGCGAATGACGGCTCGCTGAAGATGAGCGGTCACCGGTTCCTCAACGTCCCCTGGGGGATCGGGATCCGCAAGGGCGAGACGCAGATGAGAGCCTGGGTCAATGCCGCGCTTCGGGGCATGATCGCCCGGAACATGTTCTGGCCGATCATGCGGCGGACCGTCCCGCGGCGGTTCCACGAGTTGTTCCGTAAGAACGTCCCGGCGCCGAAGAACACGCTGCGCTACCCGCGGGCGACGACGCCGGAGAACAACTGCCCTAGCTGAGTAGCCCGACACGAGCGGCCGCCGCCTCGGCGGCCGCTCGTGTTTCATAGCCACCCGTGGACGTCGTCGCCGCCTTCGACTGGGGCTTCATCTGGGAGAACCGAGCGCAGCTGTGGGACGGGTTCAAGAACACGATGAAGGTGTCAGCCGTCGCGATCGCTGGCTCCTTCGTAATCGGTCTCGTGCTTGGCGCGCTGCGCGCGCACCGCGTCCCCGTCGTCACGCAGCTCGGCTGGGTGTACGTCGAGGCGATCCGGAACACGCCGATCCTCGTGCAGATCTTCCTGCTCCACTACGGGGTCATGCCGGCGCTCGGGTACCGCGGCGATCTGTTCCTGACGGCGTGCGTAGCGATCACGGTCTGGGGCGGCGCCTTCAACACGGAGAACTTCCGCGCCGGGTTCGAGGCGGTACCGGCGCGCTTCCGCGAGGCCGGCTACGCCCTCGGCTTCACGCCGCTGAAGACGTTCCTCAACGTCACGCTGCCGATCGGGGGCCGCATCGCCCTGCCGTCCTCGATCAACACGTACATCTCTGTGCTCAAGAACACGTCGCTTCTGCTTGTCATCGGCTACCCCGAGCTGACGACGGTCGCGTACAACATCCAGGCGATCACCTTCCGGACGTTCGAGATGTTTCTCGTCCTCGCGGTCGTCTACCTCGCGATCGTCTGGACGCTCTCGGCGCTCATCCGGCTGCTCGAGGCCCGCCTGGCGCTGCCGGAGTCGACCTAGATGCCCGAGCTTCCCGAGTGGTTTCGCGACGTCGCGGAGTACATGCTCCGCGAGGGGCTGCCGGAGACGCTGAAGCTGGCGGCGTTCGCCCTCACTGCGAGCACGGTTTTGGGCCTCGTCCTCGGGACGCTGATCACGATCAACTTCCGCCCGCTGCAGGCGGTCATCCGGGCGTACATCGAGGTCTGGCGCGGGCTCCCGATCCTCGTGACGGTGCTCTTCATCTACTGGTCGGCGACGGCCGAGGTCGGCGGCTTCCGCTTCGAGCTCAGCGCGTACATGTCGGCGGCGGTCGGGCTTTCGCTCTGGGGAAGCGCACAGGTCGCCGAGGCCGTTCGCGGAGCGGTCCAGTCGATCCCGCGCGAGCAGCACGAGGCGGCGGCGGCGCTCGGCTTCGGCTGGGTCGGCCGGCACGTGTTCGTGATCGTCCCGCAGGCGCTGAGACGGCTGATCCCGCCGATGGTCGGGTTGCTCGTGAACATCATCCAGAACACGACCATCGCGTACGTGATCGGCGTCAGCGAGTTCCTCGAGACGGCCAATCGCCAGTTCGAGAACCTGACGCTCGCCGGAGACGGCCACCCGTTCGCGATCTTCGGGTTCGTGCTCGTCGTCTTCTTCCTAATCTCGTTCCCGCTGACGCGCCTCGCGGCGTACCTCGAGCGGCGGCTCGTCTGATGGAGCCGCTCACCGCCGGCTGCCTCTGCGGCGGCGTCCCGGTACGAGCTGACCGAGCCGTTCCGCCGCGCGAACGGAACCTGCCCGCTACTTAGCCGGCTCGGCCACGGCTCCCTCGTGCTCGTGCGCCTGCGTCGGGACGTCGCGGTTCCGTAGCACCGTCAGCGTGATCACGAAGCCGAGGAGCATGAAGCCCGCGGCGACCCAGAACGCCCAGTTGTAGCCGGAGGTGAAGGCCTCCGCCTGCGACTCTCCTTCCTTCAGGAGCGTCTCGGAGTGGGTCGTCGCAATCGTCGACATGATCGCGACGCCGAGCGCCCCGCCGATCTGCTGTGACGTGTTCAGCAGACCCGAGGAGATTCCCGCGATTCGGTCCTCGACCACGGTGAGCGCCGCGAGCGAAAGCGGAATGAAGATGAATGCCAGCCCAAAGCCGCTGGCGAGATACGGGATGAAGAGGTGCTTCCAGAACGTCCCGTCGGCCGGCAGCTGCGTGAACCAGGCGTACGAGAACGTCATCAAGAGCAGTCCGGTCATCATCACCGGCTTCACGCCCAGGCGGGTGACGAGCGCCTGTGAGAGCGCAGCCGCCGGAATCGTCGTTCCGGCCGTGGCGAGGAAGGCGACGCCGGCTTTGAGCGGCGAGTAGCCGAGGACGCCCTGCATGTACAGCGTGAGCAGGAAGAAGCCGCCGAAGATCGCCCCGCCGAGGAGCGCGCCGACGGCGTTCGCCACCGTCACCGGCCTCAGACGGAAGATCGAGAAGGGTACGAGCGGCGATTCGTGCCTCCGTTCGAGGAGGAAGAACGCTGCGACGAGAACGATCGCCGCTGCGGTGAAGAGGATCGTCTGTCCAGAGAGCCAGCCGGCATCCGGCGCCTCCGACATCGCGTAGACGAACGAGACGAGGCCGGCGGTGACGAGGACGGCCGCCAGCGGGTCGATGCGGCGATCCCCGCCCTCGACGCGACCTTCGGAGATCAGCCACGGCGCGAGGGCGATGATCGCGACGCCCACGGGGACGTTGACGAGGAAGATCCATTCCCAGCTCAGATATTCCACGAGCACCCCGCCGAGCAGGACGCCCGCGGCCGCGCCGCTTCCTGCGACGCCGCCCCAGATCCCGAAGGCCTTGTTCCGCTCCGCGCCGCCGTGGCGGAACGCCGCGCTGATGATTGCGAGCGTCGCGGGTGAGACGATTGCCCCGCCGAACCCCTGGAGCGCGCGGAACGCAATCAGCTGGCCGCCGCTCGAAGAGAGGGCGCAGGCCAGCGAGCCGGCGGCGAAGATCGTCATGCCGACCATGAACACGCGCCGTCGTCCGAAGAGGTCGGCCGCGCGGCCCCCGAGCAGCAGAAACCCGCCGAACGCAAGCGAGTAGGCGGTGACGATCCACTGCAACGTGTCGCGCGAGATGTCGAGATCGGTCTGGATCGACGGCAGCGCGACGTTCACGATCGCGACGTCGAGAACGACCATGAAGAAGGCGACGCAGACAAGCGCTAGCGCGTGCCAGCGCCGTGGATCCGGGGTGATCGCGGCGGCTTCCAAGCTGAGGCCTCCTCTCCGGCTGAGGGACGAGCGGAGGCTACAGACCTAGGCTTCGCGTGGGTCGCCCTCGTCGGAAGGCGGCGCTGAACCACTTCGCCTGGCTCTGGCCGCGCCTCAGGGCTCGGACCGCGCCTCCCGAATCTGCTTCCGCCGGCCGGCCGTACACTTTCGGTGTTGGGGTCTCTTCTCTTTCGAACCGGGAGGTACTCGTGAAGACCGCCGCACTCACAACGCTCGCGGCGCTGTTCGCCGTGACCGCGCTTGCCGCGCCGGTGTCGGCCGCGACGCCGATGCAGCGGCAGGTGAAGACGCTACAGAGGCAGGTCAAGGCGCTCCAAAGCCAGGTCAAGATCCTGCAACAGCAGCTGAGCCTGCGAAAGCGCTCGAATCTCTCGGTCTTTGCCGGAGGAGCCTACGTCTACGGCGCCTGCGTGACCGCGGCGACCGCCGACGCATTCCAGGGCACGTGGGAGGCGATCGACCGGCATGCCGCGCACAACGCGCACGGCCCGGACACCTGGCCTGCGCAGACGCCGATTGCCGATCCGTTGAACTCGTGTCAGCAGCTCCAGGTTCAGCGCACGGCGAATCCCGCAGCGACGCCGACGACCGACGTCTTCGCAGCTCTGCTCAACTTCTTCCGCTAGGAGATCCCGCCGGCTCCACGATCGCGAGCTCTTCGATCATGGTGAAGAAGGCCTTGGCATAGGGGGAGTCGTCCGTCCGCTGCCGGACGTTCTCCCAGTCGATCCGCTCGCGAAGCGCCCGGGCGAACTCGAGCGGGCGTTCGAAGTCGAGCGAATGCTCGTCCAGCGCCTTCAGGCGCGCGACCA
Source organism: Gaiellaceae bacterium (assembly GCA_050698015.1). Classification (GTDB taxonomy): domain Bacteria; phylum Actinomycetota; class Thermoleophilia; order Gaiellales; family Gaiellaceae; genus JACDAN01. The sequence goes on along the minus strand of JBOHAU010000212.1, from coordinate 1,849 downwards.
TGACGTCTTCCAGGCTCATCACGAGCATCGGCACAGCCTGGACCTCGAGCTTCTCCGCCCGCTCGAACATCTCGTCGTCCACCGGCTGCCCGATCGGTTCGAAGATCAGGTCGACGAGGATGTCGCCGTCCCAGGCCTTGTAGAGCCAGCCTTCGGGAGGCTTCTCGGGCCGCATGCCGGCAGCCTCGAGCACCTCGAGCGCGCGGTCCGCGTCCTCGGGCTTGATCATGAAGTCGAGGTCGTGACCCGTCGGCGGCCCACCCTTCGCCCAGACGGCTAGCCCGCCGCCGAGCAGGAAGGGAACTTCGGCCTCGCGAAGCGCCCCGGCCGCGCGCTTGAGGCTCTCCTGGATCTCGTCGAAAGGCTGGTCGCCGCCCGCCATGAGTTCCCGAATACCCTTGATCGGCTTTGGGCAATCAGGAGGCCATGCACATCAAGGTCGCCGCGGCCGGCGACATCCACTGCTCGGAGGAGGAGCGGATGCGCCTCCAGCAGGCGTTCGCGGCGGCCGATCGGCAGGCGGACATCATCCTCCTCGCCGGCGACCTCACCACCTACGGCGAGCCTGACCAGGGAGCAGTGCTCGCCGACGTCATTCGGGACGTCGAGACGCCGATCTTCGCCGTGCTCGGCAACCACGACTGGCATGCGGATCGCCACGAGGAGCTCGCGGCCGCACTCCGCGACGGCGGCATCCGGCTGCTCGAACGGACCGCGGAGACATGCACGGTGAACGGCGTCGAGGTCGGAATCGCCGGGACGAAAGGGTTCGTCGGCGGCTTCTCGGACTCGCTGCTCCCCGATTTCGGCGAGCCATTGCTGCGCCGTGTCTACGCGGAGACCAGCGCCGAGGTTGCCTCGCTCGATCGGGGCCTGAAGTCGATCCAGGACTGCGCGGTCCGGATCGTCCTTCTCCACTACTCGCCGACGACGACCACCATCGAGGGCGAGCGCGAGCCGATCTGGGCGTTCCTCGGGAGCGAGCGGCTCGCTGCGCCGATCGCCGAACATCGTCCCGACGCCGTCTTCCACGGCCACGGCCACGCGGGCACTTTCGCCGGCGCGATCGGAGAGATCCCGGTCTTCAACGTCGGCGCGGGGGTGCCGGTGCGAGATTTCTGGCTGTTCGAGTTCGAGGCGGAACGCGGACTCGTCCGCAAGCCAGGGTAGGTAGCGCTAGCTCCCTACAACCTGGACGAGCCAACGCCGGTCGCGTTCGCGATCGAGCTCGAAGAAGAGGACGCGCTGCCAGGTTCCCAGGCAGAGCTCGCCGTCGCGGACGGGGATCGACTCGCCTGCGCCGCCGAGCAACATCGACATGCAATGGGCGTGCCCGTTGCCCATCTCCATGTCTTCCTCGCAGATGTTCTCCGTTCGCCGGTCCCAGTCGTCGTGGGCGTAGTACGTCTCGCTGGGGACGAGTTTGCGAAGGAGCCTGGCGAAATCCTCGAGGGCGCCGCCCTCGAACTCGTTCACCCTGATGCAGCAGGTCGTGTGCGGGGAGTAGACGCAGACGATCCCGTCGCGAATGCCGCTCTCCCGGACGGCCTCGGTGACGTCGTCGGTGATATCCCGGACCGAAAGCCCGCCTTCCGTCCGCAGGCGTCTTTCCCCCTGGAAGACCTTCACGGTGGCCATCCTATCCTCGGTCTGTGCGCGCCTCATGACGATCGTGACGAGATTCGATGCAGCCGGCGACGGCCCTAGTACCCTGCGCCTGGCGGGCCCGTAGCTCAGCTGGTTAGAGCAGCCGACTCATAATCGGTTGGTCCCTGGTTCGAGTCCAGGCGGGCCCATTATCAGCCGCTCGGCTATGCGGATCTGGCTTGGTTGAGCAGGACGGGTGTGC
>JBOHAU010000211.1:0-2930 GCA_050698015.1 Gaiellaceae bacterium | reverse complement strand
CTCTACCACCGTGAGTCGGATGCCGTCGAAGGTCGTCTGCGCTGGGGACACGATCGAGATGACGATCGGGACGGCGCGCTGGACGGTGACCGTGACCGCGCTCGCCGAGCGCCGCGGGCCCACGAGTGTGGCGGCGACAATGTACGCCGAGACGCCCGAGTCGCGCGCCGCCCGCGAGCAGCACGCGCTCGAGCGACGGCTCGCCCGCCCGCTCGGAGCCGACCTCGGCGCGCGCCCGACGAAGCAGGCGCGACGCCGGCTCGACGCTCTGCGCCGCGCACGGCGGCGCGAGCGCTGAGCTCCGCCGACCATTCAGCTCCCAAAGCGTGCAGCCGGCCGCCTGGTGCGTACCCGGAGAGACCCAGCTGCGTGAAAAGTCCGAGGGGGTGGGGCACCCCGCAGGCAGGGGAAACCAGCGCTAGCTGACGCCGATGCTGACGCTGAGTCCTCGCCGACGGGTTCGGGCGCGGGCATCCGTTCAGGGCGTCGCGGCCGGGCGGAGCTCCTTTTCCCAAAGCGCAAAGCGCGGATGTGCCCTCATGCCAACGCGTTCGTAGAGGCGGGTGGCGCCGGTGAGCGAGTCGGCGTCGACATGGAGGTCGCAACCACGTTTTCCGCGCAGGAAGAGCGCCTGGAAGGCGTGCCGCAGGAGCGCCTCGCCTACGCCGCGGCGCCGATATGCACGGCGGACACCGAGGAGGTCGACGTACCCGTGCGTCGGATCCTCGACGGCGTTCTCCTCCGCTCCGAGGTAGCCCGCGAGTTCATCCCCGTACCAGGCCAGCAACCAGAGCTCGGGATCGAACTCGGGCCGGTCCAGCAGGTGATGGCGGAAGTCCTCGTACGTCTGCTCATCCACGCCCCAGTGATCGGCGAACGCCTCGCGGTGGGCGGCAAAAAGCTCCTCCGCGTCGTCGGGTAACAGCGGTCGCACGTCGATGCCGACAAGGGCGGCAGGTCGGGCCGGCTCGGCATCGAAGTCGATCCGCATAAGCCTCGTGCGGCGCACCTCTCGGTAGCCGTGGGCGCCCAGGAGTGCGCTCACGCGTGGCTCGTCGGCGAGCGCGCCGCTATGGATGGCGACCCGCAACGAGGGATCAGCGAGGGCAACGAATCGTTGCGCCCGGCGCTCGTTCTCCGCCAGGAGCGCGGCGCCGAGTCCACGCCCATGGTAGGGACGGGCGACCATACCGAGCGCGAACACCCTCGCATAGGGCGGGTCGGCCTCGACGCTCAGACACCCACAAACGCGACCATCGAAGGCTTCAACCACGGCGACGTCCTGCTCGCGGTCGACCGCCGGCGCCGTCCAGTGGCGTAGCAACCGCTGAGCGGAGACGACGCGCACGCCGATGACCGCCTCAGTCTCCTTATTCGCAAACGCCGCGACCGCGGGAGCGTCCTCATCACGAGCGGGCCGAAGACGAAAGCCGGTCGGCAGGCTCACACCCACAGTCTGGACATCCGAGCCCGCGACCAAGAGCGGCGCTGGCCGCGGAACGGCCTCGGCCTCCTTCCAAGGCTTGGCGCGACCTTAGGTTCCACCGGCGGACGCAGGGACCTGGCGGCGGACGCCCGATCTGGGGGTACCCCTGTCGCGCCGATCGGCTCGAGATTGGCGCAAGCTGATGCGAGTGGGGCAACCCCTATGAGCAAGTGCCTAGATAGACAGGTCACCTCATTGAGTCTGGCTCGCGACAGCGCCCGCTCGCGCTGCCTAGGATCGCGAACTTCACCGTAACGGTGACGTAGACGTCCTCGCTCAGAGCGGTGAGTCGCAAGGGTCCGCCCGCGTGGTTGACCCGATTTTAGACCGGGGGCGAACCCCGACGCACGGGCGAGACGACGGCGTGACGCGAGATGCTCCGGGCGAGAGAATGGCCGGAGCGATGTCGAAGAGCCTGAACATCGTTGGTCTGGGCGGCTCGGTGGCGAGCACTTCCAAGAGCCGGGCCGCCTTGGAGATGGCGCTCTCAGGCGCGGAAGACGCGGGCGCGACGACGCAGCTGCTCGACATCCGCGTTCTCGCGCTGCCGATCTATAACCCCGAGGACGACGAGCCTTCGCGTGGTGCCGCCGAGCTGATCGAGTCCTGTCACGCGGCGGACGGGCTGCTGTGGAGCAGTCCGCTCTACCAGGGCACGATTTCCGGCGCGCTGAAGAACGCCCTGGACTGGCTGCGCCTCCTCGGCGACCGAGATCCGCCGTACCTCCACGACAAGGTGATCGGCCTGATCAGCACCGCCGGCGGGACGCAGGGGTTGCAGGCGATCAACACGATGGAGTTCGCGGTCCGGGCGCTCCGGGGCTGGGCTGTGCCGTACGTCGTCCCTGTCGCCTCTGCGTCTCGCGTCTTCGACGGCGACGGCCGGATCCAGGACGAAACGGTCGAGCTCCAGCTGAGGACGCTCGGCGGCGAGGTCGTCCGCGTTGCGGATCGGTTCGCCGCGGACAAGGCAATCCATCGGCAGCACGAATGCAATCGGGCGGCCGAGCGCGTCATGGTCGCCTAGTGCGCCGTTGCCGTCGCGCGCACTCACGAAGGACCGGTACGAAGCGGTCGTCGTCGGCGGTGGATTCGGCGGAGCCGTCGCCATGCTGACGAGGAGTCACTTTTTTAGCGGTCCTCGCGCATGACCCCGCCGATTTCGCTCAACGATGCGGGGTGAGGCATGCGAGGGAAGCGGCGAATGCCGGGCGCGTGCTACCACCGGTGCTACCGGACACGGCCGAAAGAGCGTCTAGCGCCGGCCGTCGAGCATGCCTAAGCTCGACGTTGGGCCGGGCGCGTGTACTAGTCGTGCTCTTCCTCGATCCCGTCCGGAAGGGACAGCCACGGATACCGTCGCGACCCGTAGACGGAGACGGTCGGCTGCGGGAACGAGGGATCGGCGAACGCGCCGATCGGGACCGCGATCGAGTCGGTCCAG
>JBOHAU010000210.1:0-8985 GCA_050698015.1 Gaiellaceae bacterium | reverse complement strand
AGCCCAAGGCGCCGACTCGTCGGCGCCGACCAGCAGAGGCCGTGCCGGCTTTGCCGGCGCGGCCGTCTCAAGCCAGAGGCCGCACTCCAACGAGCCAAGGCCTGATGGCCTTGGCGAGGCGGAGGGTGGGCTCTGGTGCCGCGTGATCGGGGGCCAGAAGCCGGCATGGATTGCTGAGCGGGGCACTAGTCCGCGACGCGCATGCGGGCGACCTCACCGGCGGCGAACGCGCACATGAAGAAACAGGGGTCCTCGTCGAGCGTGCGGCCCATGTGAGAGAGCGGAAGCCGTCCGCACTCCTCGTGCCAGCCGTCGACATCGACCTCTTCTCGCGGGCTGAGCCAGTCTGGGGCCTCGAGACCCTGCGGCCATGCAACCGTCACGTCGGCCGTAATCAGCTCGCGGATTGCGCGGGTGTGGTGAGAGACGCCCTGATGCCGTTCCCGAGGATCCGCCTCCGAGTACCGCACCGCCAGGATCGCGTCACCCTTGAGCGCAGCCGCCGTATTCGCCGCTTCGACCGCGACAAGCCCGCCGTGACCCAGCGCGCTCGCCGTCCCGACGATTCCGGGCCCGATCGAGCAAACGACGGCATCGAAGCCCTGCCCCGTGCACCACGCCAGGGCCGAAGCGAGGGTGACTGCCTGCACGTCACCGTCCAGGCAAGGAGCAACCGCCACCGCCACCACGACATAGCCGCCCCGCTTCAGCTCCCGGAGCGCATCCGAGAGCGAGACCGGAAGCGCTCCTCCGCCGACTTGAACGTAGGCGGCCCGCAGCCTGTGCCGGCGGCGCATGCCTGCGAAGACCGGGGCGACCTGGCTGTGCAGCGAGCAGCAGACGACGGGCATGCCGTCGATCGTGTCCGGCAGCTCCCCATCCTCCTCGACGTGTCGAGTCGCTGCCTGAAGCGGTGTGTAGGGGAGCATCATGACGTGCGCCTCCGGCTCGGAGTCGAGCCCGAGCCCCTGCGTGAGATTGGCATAGAGGACGTCGAAGCCGCCGGAGCCGAGACCGAGATCGCGGGCCTGCGTGTTCACGATCACCTCGTCGCCGACCTCCACCGGGCCGGTCAGACGCGGATAGGCGAGGCAGGGCTCCCCGTCGACGACAAGTCGCACGAGCTCATCCCCGCGATCCCGGATGGCCGTGACGGTCCCGCGCCGGAGGCTAAGCACTACGTGCCCTAGATTGACGCGGCCGACGGCGACGCGCTGATCCCGGCCGTCACGCCGCGTCCTCGACGTTGGTGGTATGAGCAACCTCGACGAGCGCCAGCGTGACGTCGACCATTCGCTCCAGGTCTGCGACGGCGATGTGCTCGTCGGCGGTGTGGATCGCAGCCATCCCGTTCGCGATGTTGACGCACTGTTTCCCCCGCTCGTTGAAGACATTGGCGTCGGCGCCGCCTCCGCCGAGGCCGAGCCGCGGCTGGAACCCCTCACGTTCGAGAGCAGCGCACGCGAGGCGTACAGGGAGGTCGCCGCGTGTGAATCGGTAGCCGAGATAGCTCTCCTCGACCGTCGTCTCCGCCTCGCACTGCTCGAGCGCGGCGGCGAACGTGATCGTCTCGAGCAGCTCTCGGACGAGGTCGGCAAGCTTGGCATCGTCGTGAGAGCGGACGTCGATGGAAAACGTGCAGCTGTCCGGGACGATGTTCCTGGCGATACCGCCTTGAATCAGGCCGACGTTTGCGGTCGTCTCGTCGTCGAGGCGTCCGAGCCGGAAGTCGGCGATGGCGCGCGCTGCGGCGACGATCGCCGAGCGTCCCTCCTCGGGCGCGATCCCCGCGTGGGCTGCGCGCCCTCGCATCGTCACCTCGATCTGGCGTGCATGCGGCGCGCCGAGCATGACCTCGCCGATCGGAGCAGCGTGGTCGTAGACGAACCCGACCCGGCTCAGGAGCCGGTCGGCGTCGAACGCCTTGGCGCCCCGGAGGCCCACCTCCTCCTTCGGCGTGAACAGAAGCTCGATCCCGGCATGGGGACGGTTCTCCGAGAGGATCAGCCTGGCGGCCTCGAGCATCGCGGCGACGGCCGCCTTGTTGTCGGCCCCCAGGATCGTCCCGCCCGCGTTGCGCACGACGCCATCCTCGACCACAGGCTCGAGCGGTCCGGTCGGCTGGACCGTGTCGAGGTGAGCGCAGAGGAAGATGGGCACGCCGCCGTTCCCGCTCGTCGGCTCGAGCCGGCAGAGCAGGTTGCCAGCGTTCGCACCGATGCGAGAGCCGGCGTCGTCTTCGGAGACCTCGAGGCCGAGATCCTCGAGATACGCGCGGACGCGGTCCGCGACCTCGCGCTCGGCTCCGGGCGGGCTCGGGATCGCCGCCAGCTCGGTGAACAGCCCGACCACGTCCGGCGCCCAGCTCGGCATGCGCCGAATCGTAGGACGCGCCGGACGCTACTGTCGCAGCGTGGTCACCGGCTCGTTCGGGTTCGGCGGCTCCTCGCCCAGCGACCACAGGAGATACACGGCGACCGTCGTCACGAGCACGAAGGCTGTGAAGGCGACGGCAGCGACCACGGCGAGCTTGCGGAGCGTCACGGGCTTACGGGTAGCTCTCCTCGACCGCGTAGCTCCCCCAGACGTTGTATGCGATGTTCATCCAGAGCGTGTCGTGCAGCGACCACCACCACGGAGTCGGGCAACTGAACGACGACCACGTATGCACCTTCACCCAGCGGTGGTAGACACCGCCGCCCATCCGCCAGCTCCCGGTGTCGGTCGTCGAGCAGAACCCATTCGTGTCGCCCCGGGTGTCGGTACGGCGATAGGTGAGGTACTGGCCGTACACGGCGCACCAGTAGGTCGCGGCATGGTGCGTCCGCTCGTACGGGAAGACGCCGAGGCTGTTTCGGAGCGCCACGTACCAGCAGGCGTTCCCCCCGATACTGCCTTCGCTGCTGGTGGCTGAAACCGGCGATTGGACGCCGCTTGCAGCGGTCTTCTCCACTTCGCCCATTCGGCCGCTCGGAAAGGCTCTCGTCGTAGCCTCCTCCGGCGTAACTTGCCGAAACTCCAGGACGCTCGGGCTCTTCGCGTTCGCGGAGAAATCGGCCCTTACCTGCCCTGGGGTCGGAAGTCGTTCGCCACTGGCCTTTCCCAGGCTGGCAGACGCGGTGCCGGCGAACAAGATGGCCAAAGCGGTCAGTGCCGCCGCCGCATAGAGTGGTCTTGTGTTCATCGTCGCTCCTTCAGTCGAAGATGCTTCGACCGTACGAGCGAACGACGCACGCGTGGGATACGCCTTGGTGCCTGATCTGTAAACCCTGCGTCAGGCGGGGACGCCGGCGCGCTCAGCAGCCCCGCTGCGCGCCCTGGACCGCTCGAAGGCCGCCCCCACGAACTCGCGGAAGAGCGGCGCCGGCCTCGTCGGCCGGGACTTGAACTCCGGATGGAACTGGCTGGCGACGAACCACGGGTGGTCGGGGAGCTCGACGACCTCGACCAGACGCCCCTCCTGGTAGGTGCCGGACACGACCAGGCCCGCCTCTTCGAGACGCGGCCGGAAGTGGTTGTTCACCTCGTACCGATGCCGGTGGCGCTCGGCCACGACCGGCTCGCCGTACGCCTCCCGCGTCCGCGTCCCCTCGACGAGCTCGACAGCCTGCGCGCCGAGCCGCATCGTCCCGCCGAGATCCTCGATCCCCTTCTGCTCCGGAAGCAGGTCGAGGACCGGATACGGCGTCTCGGGATCCATCTCCGTGGAGTTGGCGCCCGACAACCCGACCACGTGCCGCGCGAACTCCGAGACCGCGACGTGCATCCCCAGGCAGATGCCGAGGTAGGGGATCCCCTGCTCGCGCGCGACGCGGCAGGCCATGATCTTCCCCTCCCACCCGCGCGAGCCGAACCCGCCGGGCACGAGGACGCCGTCGACCTCCTCGAGCTCCGCCTGCAGTTCCTCGAGCGACGCTCCCTCCGCGTCGACCCAGCGCACCCGGACGCCGCAACCATGGTGGATGCCGGCGTGCTTCAGCGCCTCGTGGACCGAGAGGTACGCGTCATGCAGCTTGATGTACTTGCCAACGAGGCCGATCTCGACCGGCTCGCCTAGCCGCTTGATGCGGTCGGTGAGGTCGTTCCACTCGCCGAGGTCTGCGCTGTCACCCGGCAGGTTCAACTTCTCGGCGACGAGGGTGTCGAGCCCCTCCTCCTGCAGTGCCGAGGGCACGAGGTAGACGTCCGGCACGTCGCGGTTGACGGTCACGGCCCGCGGCTCGATGTCGGCGAACATCGCGATCTTGTCGCGGAGGTCGGCGCTCAGGCCCTCCGTCGAGCGCGCGACGACGATGTCCGGGTGGATACCGATCCGCCGCAGCTCGTTCACGGAGTGCTGAGTCGGCTTCGTCTTCAGCTCGCCGGCCGAATCGACGAACGGCACGTACGTGACGTGGATGTAGATCACGTTCTCGGGGCCGGCCTCGCGGCGGAACTGACGGATCGCCTCGAGGAACGGCAGCGACTCGATGTCGCCGACGGTCCCGCCGACCTCGCTGATGATCACGTCGGTGTCCGAAGCTTCGGCCACGCGCCGGATCCGCTCCTTGATCTCGTTGGTGATGTGCGGGATCACCTGGACGGTCGATCCCAGATACTCGCCCTTCCGCTCCTTCCGGAGTACCGAGTACCAGATCGATCCCGACGTGTGGTTGGCGTTCCGCGAGAGGTTCTCGTCGATGAAGCGCTCGTAGTGGCCGATGTCGAGGTCGGTCTCGGCGCCGTCTTCCGTGACGAACACCTCTCCGTGCTGGAACGGGCTCATCGTCCCGGGGTCGACGTTCAGGTAGGGGTCGAACTTCTGGACCTGCACCTTGATGCCGCGCGCCTTCAGCAACCTGCCGAGCGACGCAGCGGTGATGCCCTTTCCGAGCGACGACACGACGCCGCCGGTGACGAAGACGTACTTGGGCGGATGCGGTCTCATTCGTACCGTCCCAGCGCGTCCAACTGCGCAAGGCCGGGTGTCCGCTCGATCAACTCGCCGAGTGAGCGACGTTCTCCGAGGGCGGTGAGCCCCACCAGCGCCCCGATTGCCAGCCAGCGCCCCCGATCCGTGAGGCGACTCACGGACTTCAACCCTAGCAGCGCCCCCAGAGCATTCGATCCGCAGTCACCTAGCATCGCCCTCTCCCGAAGATCGTAGGGAAGCAGCAGGACGGCGACGGCGACCGGCGCGCCGACCGCCGGGGCGGCGATGAGATACGCCTTCAGCGCCCGGCCCGGACGCGTGTCGAGCTGGTTGAGGAAGTTGGCGGCGAGGCCCACGAGCAGCGCGCCGGAGAGCTTTCGCGTCGCTAAGAGCCCGGCCAGCGGGATCGCGACCAGCTTCAGCACGCCGGTCGTGCTACCCGCACGAAGGTGCGAGCGGAACCCACGCTCGGGCCCGCTCCAGAGGTCGTCGGCGAGACCTGCGAGAGCCGCGGCGAGCACCGCAGGCGGCTGCCGAAGGGCAGTCACCGCCCCGACGAGCGGGAGGCGCAACCCGCGGAAGCTCGTCCCCTGCGGGCCGCAGGCGAGGAGAGCGTCGAGGAGCTGTCGGCCGCGGTGGAGGAAGCCTCCAGCGTCCCTGCCGGTCGCGTGGTGCCGAAGCGGCAGCTCGAGCTCGGCGAGACGGAGGCCTGCCTGAGCGGCGTCGATGCTCGCCCCCACCTCGCACCCGAACCCCGCCGCCAGCGGGAAGCACACGTCCCTCGCCTGCTCGGTGAAGGCACGCTGGCCGGAGAGGGGCTCGACGGGGACGAAGCCCGACCTGGCCCGGATCAGCGCACGCGCGATCCGCTTCGCAATCCCGAAGCCGCCGCCTTGCCGCTCGACGAAGACGGCGATCGCGAGGTCGGCGTCGGCGTCCGTCAGCGCCGCCAGGTCACCGTCGAGATCGGCGTCGCACACGAGCAGCGGCCCCGGCGGCGCCTCGCGCTCGGCGAGCGTCAGCGCCTGGCCCTTCCCCCGCCGCGGCAGCCGGAGCACTCGGGCGCCGGCGCGCTCGGCCGCCTCGGCGGTCGCGTCGCGGGAGCCGTCGTCGGCGACGATCACCTCGGCCTCGGGGAACGCAGCCCGGAGGCGCTCCACCGTCCGGCCGATCCGCTCCTGCTCGTCACGGGCGGCGACGAGAATGGCGACGGGCTTAGCCACCCGGAGGCGGCGCGAGTGGGAGCGGCTCCATCGGCGGCACCACGGCGTCGGCCGTCGACTTCACCCCGTAGTCGCCCTCCTCCCCGCCAGCCAGGAGCACCGCAAGCGCCACACGACCGAGGAGCGTGTCGACCGAGTCGACGCTGGAGAGCCCCCGGCGCCGGTAGACCGGGACGAGGGACCGTTTGTCCTCGGTGCGCTCGATTCCGACGACAGGAACGCCCCGCCCGGCCAGCCCTGCATAGAGACCTGCCAGCAGTCGCGCCGTCGGCGGATGGTCGATCGCCGCCGTCTGCGCGACCGTGACCGCCTCCACCTCCCGCCCGCTGCCGCCCTGACTATCCTCGACGATCACCGGGGCGAGAGCGTCCCAGTACGGCGTCTCGCCGCCGACGACCAGTTCGCGGCCCAGCTGGCGGCCGATCTCCTCCAGCGTCGGGTTCCCCGCCTCGGACGGGATCGCGCTGTACAGCGCCTGGGTGTCGATGGGGAGCTTGAGCGCCCGTTTCCGGACGAGCTCCGGGCCGGACGCGTCACTCAACGTCCGCGTCACGGCGTCCTCGAGCTCCGGCCTGGCGGGACCGACGAAGAGCAGGGCGACGGGCACTCCACGCAGGCGGCCGTTCATGACCACGGGGTAGGTCTCCTCGATGTAGCTCGTGCCCGCTTCCTGCTGGCGCTGCAACAGGTCGACCTGGGAGCGAGCGCCGTCCAGGTCGCGTTGAAGGTCGGAGATCCGCTGCTCCAAGACGCGCCGCTCGCTCTCCTCGACCGACGTCTGCGACGCGATCCCGACGCCGACGAGGATCCCGATGATCAGCGCGAGGAAAACGGCCGCCAGCGAGGCGACGTGGTAGCGGAGGTCGAACAACGCGTGAAGCCTAAAAGCCGAGCAAATCGCGGAGCCGCAGTCCCATCAGCTCGAACCACGACCTGAGCTGCGGCGAGACGAGGACGGCGACCACCAGCGCGCCGAGCCCTGCCAGCGCGAAGGCCGCCAACGGCCAGAGACCGACCTGACGGCTCACGAGCCTCGAGACGCCCTTTGCGTCGATCAGGATCTCCCCCACCCGCAGCCTCGTCAGGAACGTCGAGGACATGCCGGAGCGGTTGCGCTCGAGGAACTCGATCAGGTTGAAGTGGGAGCCGACGGCGACGATCAGCTCGGCGCCCTTCTCGAAGGCGAGCAGCATCGCGACGTCCTCGCTCGTCGCGGGGGCCGGGACGACGTGGTGGGCGAGCCCCAGCTGCCGGACCCGCTCGCCGCCCGGTGCGGACCCGTCCTCGTAGGCATGCACGACGAGCTCCGCGCCGGAACGGAGTGCCCGGTCGGAGACCGAGTCCATGTCCCCGACGATCACGTCGGGCTTGTACCCAGACTCGAGGAGCGCGTCTGCCCCGCCGTCGACCGCCACGAGCACCGGGCGGAAGTCGCGGACGTACGGCCTGACCATCCGGAGGTCGCGCTTGTGACCCGGGCCCCGGACGACCACGAGCGCGTGCCGGTCGCGAAACCTCGTCTCGAGCGCGGGGAACCCAATGCCCTCGGAGAGGAGACGTCCCTCCTCGCGCAGGTAGCGCATCGTGTTCTCGGCGAACGATTCCAGTGCCTCGGTCACTCTGCTCCGCTGGTCGCGGAGCGCGTCCGAGAGCTCGTCTGCGCGGAGCTCCCGGCCGGAAGCGATTTTGGTGCCGTTCCGGAACAGGCCGCCCCCGCGGACCGTCAGGGGTTCGCCGTCACTCACCTTCTCGAAGAGATCAGCTCCGGGCGCGTCGATCAGGCGGACGCCGCCTCGCACGAGCAGGAGCGGGCCAGGGTTCGGGAAGCGCCCCGTCTGCGACTCGGCGACGTTGAACACGACGCGGACGCCTGACTCGAGCAGCTCCTCCGCCGAGACGCGATCGAGGTCGGCGTGGTCGATAATGGCGATGTCGTCGGCCGAGAGGCGCCGGACGAGTTGCTTCGTCCGCCGGTCGAGTCGGGCGGGTCCTGTGTACTCGACGAAGCTCATCGGACGGTCGAGAGAAACTCTCGACCGCCGAGCATACGTTCTAGTTCCTCGCGCCGTTCGCCTTCGTCGAGCGCCGCGATGCGGGTATGCGTGGGATCGCCCGCCACTTTCTCGACGCTGAAGTGGCGGTCGGCGACGCTGGCGATCTGCGGCAGGTGCGTGATCGTGACGATCTGCGACCGCTCACCGAGGCGCCGAAGCGTCTGCGCGACGGCGTGCGCGGTCTGCCCGCCGATCCCGGCGTCGATCTCGTCGAAGACGAGCGTCATCTTCCCGCCGGCGGCAGCGGCGATCGCGAGCGCAATGCGCGAGAGCTCGCCGCCCGATGCGGTCTCCGCCACCGGAGCGAACGGCAGACCCGTGTTCGGGCGGATCAGGAACGACACCGTGTCGACGCCCGTCGGCGAAGGCTCGCGCTCGCCGAGCTCGACGTGGAACTCGCCCTCGCCGAGCCCGATGCCGTGCAACTCGGTCGCAACCGCCTTCGCGAACGGCTTGATGGCGGCGCGGCGCGCCTCGCGGAGAGCAGCGGCGAGCGCGTCGACGTTCGCCTGCGCTTGCTGGAGCGTCGCCTCCGCCTCGGCCGCCGGGTCGACCCCGGCCTCACGCGACTCGAGCTCGGCGCGTGCCTCGTCGGCGCGATCCAGCAGCTCCTCGTACGAGTCGCAGCCGAAGCGGCGCTTGGCGGCGGTGAGCCGGTCGAGCTCGCCTTCGAGGTGCTCGAGGCGTCCTGGCTCCGCCTCGAGGCCGGCCAGGAAGGAGCGCAGCTCGGCGGCGGTCTCCCGCAGGCGGACGCCAGCGTCGCGGAGCTCGCTCCCCGCCTGCGCCAGCTCGGGGG
>JBOHAU010000209.1:0-2783 GCA_050698015.1 Gaiellaceae bacterium | reverse complement strand
TCGAGCGGGAGAAGCTCCCGTACATCTCGATGGCCTCGTCGGTCGCGCAGGTGACGCCGGCGAAGCCCTACTACTACATGACCACGGCGACCAGCCGGCTCTTCGCCTATTCGATGGCCTTCCAGCTGCGCAAGCTGGGGATCAGAAGGATCGCGCTGATTGCCGACAACGGCGGCTTCGGCCGTGAGGGAGTCCGCAACGTCGACGAGCTCTCGCGGCGGTTCGGCTTCCAGATCGTCGAGCGGATCATCTTCCCACTCACTTCGACCACGTTTCAGGCCGAGCTAACCCGCGTGAAGAACTCCAACGCGCAGGCCCTTTGGCTCTGGAACGCGACGACGCTCGCGGTGACGATCACGAAGGAGGCCAAGCAGCTAGGGCTGCGGCAGCGGCTCGTCCTCACGGGTGGGAACGCATCGGTGCAATACCTCCAGCCGGCCTGCCCGCAGAACGCGAACGCGCTGATCAACAGCTACCTGGGGCCGGTCGCGAAGTACCTGCCGCGGCGGAACCCGTCGCGGCCGATCGCACTCAGGGTCGACCGCGGGCTCGGCAAGCAGGGCTCGACTTTCAACTACGACGGCTACACCGCCGTGAGGATGTTCCGCACCGCGATGCTCAGCGGCGGCTTCTCGCGCGACGGGATCAACAATGCGCTCGAGACCAAGATGCGCGGCTTCGTGGGGCCGGGCGGGCGCTACTACTACAGCGCCCAGAACCACTCCGGGCTCGGCCTGAAGAGCATGGTTGTCTCGAAGATCGCAAAGTGCAAGATGGTCCCGGTGCAGAACCTGAAGAAGCGCTACTAACTCGCTCCGAGCCTGCGCGCGGCGGCTGTGGCTCCCGCGCGCAGGCTCGGCAGCAGCCCGCGCGGCATGAACAGCATCACGACGATCAGGATCGCGCCGAAGACGCCGACGGAGAAGACCTGCGGCGCCTGCGCCGGGAGGTCGTAGCCGAGCAGCTCCTCGCGCGCGCCAAGCTCGCGCAGCTTGTCCTCGAGGTATGTAATCGCGACGGCGCCGACGACGGCGCCGTAGACCGAGCCCATCCCGCCGACGGCGACCATTACTACGAACGTGATCGAGAGGATCAGCGGGAAGGCGTCGGGGGAGAGGAAGAGCAGGTAGTAGGCGAAGAGCCCGCCCGCGAGCCCGGCGAGCGCCGCGGCGAGCACGAACAGGCGCAGCTTGACCATCGCGACGTTGATCCCGGCGGCGGCCGCCGTCGCCTCGCTGGTTGCGATCGCGCGCATCGCCCGGCCCGCGCGCGAGCCGACGAGGTTGAGCGCGACGAGCACGCTCAGCGCGACGATCCCCCAGACGAACGCCGCCAGCCCCTCGTCCTCGATCACGTGCCCGGCGACCTCGAGCGGGGGGATGCCGACGAGCCCGGGGTCCTGGCCGCCGGTGAAGTCGTCCTCGGCGAAGAGGGCGGCGAGCAGGATCAGGTTCAGCGCGAGCGTCGCGAAGGCGAGGTAGTGGCCGCGGAGTCGGAGGAGGGGCACACCGACCACCGCCGCGACGACGCCGGTGACGACCGGCGCGGCGGCGAGCGCGAGCAGCGGGTCCCAACCGGCTTCCGGGTTGAGCAGCCGCTCATCGGGGTCGATCCCGAGGGAGAGGATCCCGGCCGTGTATGCGCCGATCGCGTAGAACGCGCCCTGGCCGAGCGAGATCTGGCCGGCGAACCCCATCAGCAGCGATAGGCCGACCGCGACGATCGCCGCCAGCCCCATGCGCGTGTACATCGACACCGCGCCGTCCTCGAGCACGAAGGCGAGCGCGGCCAGGGCGGCGCCCGCGGCGAGGGTGGCCCCGACGTGGAAGAGGCCCTTCACGTCGCCTCCACCTCGTGGCGCGAGCGCCAGCCAATCAGGAGCAGGATGATGATCAGCGCCGCCGCGAGCTCGTACTGGCGCGCCTGGTCGGTGATCCGGTCGCCGTAGGTGACGACCATCTGCTCCGCGATCCCGAGCAGGAGGCCGCCGATGTAGGCGTAGCGGATCGAGACGAGCCCGCCGACGGCGGCCGCGGCGAAGCCGTTGACGGCGATCCCGACGTCGGAGTCGTAGTTCACCGAGGTCACCGGCGTCAGCAGCACCCAGCCGAGCGCCGACAGCGCCGCGGAGACGGCGAACGCGATCATTGCGACGGCACGGACGTTGATCCCGACCAGCTCCGCGGCGCGCACCTGATCGGCGCAGGCGACGAGCGCGTTCCCGACGATCGTCCTGCGCAGCAGCAGGGTGAGGAGGAGCGCGGCGACGATCGTGACGCCGACGACGAGCGCGTACTGCGGGTTGATCGCCACGTCCCAGACCGACCAAGAGGTTTCGGAGATGCCGGGGTAGTTGTGCGGCCGGTCGCCGAACTTGAGCAGCACGAGCGAGGAGAAGACGAGCGCGATCCCGAGGGTGATCACGAGGCTCGCAAGCGGCGTCGTTTTTCCGCGGAAGCCGATCGCGACGAAGCCGACGATGCCGCCGATCGCGGCAACGGCGAGAATGGCGATCGCGCCCGCGAGCCAGGTCGGCAGCTCTGGGACGAGCCAGAAGGTGAACAACCCGCCCATGACCGCGAAGGCGCCCTGGGCGAAGTTGATGATGTTGGTCGTCCGGTAGATGAGCACGAACGAGATCCCGACCAGCGCGAAGGCGGAGCCGGTCGAGACGCCGACGACGAGCGCCTGGAGAAAAGTGCGGACGTCGGCTTCACTCATGTCTCCACCTCGAGGCCGCCGCCGAGGTAGGCGGCCTGGACGAGCGAGTTCTCGCGCAGCTC
>JBOHAU010000208.1:0-12968 GCA_050698015.1 Gaiellaceae bacterium | reverse complement strand
GCGAAGAGCGAGCGGCACGGCCAGGTCACTGCCGACAAGTGGAATCAGTGACCGATCACCTTTCGGCGGTGGCGGTGCGACTTCGTGATTGCCGCCCAGCGCTTCCGCTGCTCTGACCTCAGCTTCGGATCGAGCTTGCGCTCGAGGCGCGCCAGCTCACGCTGGAGCTTCTGGTAGCTCTCCCACCGCTCGGCCGACAGCGATCCGTCCGAGAGCCCGGCCTTGATCGCGCAATCCGGCTCGGTCTCGTGGCGGCAGTCGGCGAAGCGGCACTGGGCGATCAGGTCGGCAACGTCCACGAAGGTCTGGTCGAGGCCGCCGTCCGTCTCCCAGAGCTGCAGCTCGCGGAGCCCAGGGGTGTCGATGATCACGCCCCCGCCCGGCACCGGGACGAGCTCGCGATGACTGGTCGTATGGCGCCCGCGGCCGTCGGAGCGGACGTCGCCGATGCGGAACCGCTCCTCGCCGAGCAGAAGGTTGATGATCGACGACTTGCCGACGCCGGAGGACCCGAGGAGCGCGACAGTCCGGTTGCCGGCGAAGTGGCGCTGGAGCTCGAGTATTCCCTCGCCGGTCTCGGCGCTGACCGCGTGGACCGGGACGCCGAACGCCACCTGCTCGGTGTCGGAGAGCTGCGCCTCGAGTTCGACGGCGAGGTCGGCCTTGTTGAGCACGATCACAGGCGTCGCGCCGCCTTCCCAGGCCGTTGTGAGGTAGCGCTCGAGCCGGCGCACGTTGAAGTCGCGCTCGTCGAGGCCCATGACGAGGAACACAACGTCGACATTGGCGACGAGGACCTGCTCAGACACCTGAGTCCAGGGTGTCTTCCGCGAGAACTTGCTGCTGCGCGGAAGGACGACGTCGATCAGGCCGTCGCGCAGGCCGACCCAGTCGCCGACGACCGGCAACTCACCCGGCTCCGCCTCGTGCCTGAACCGGCCGGTGACCTCGAGCAGGGCGTCATCTTCCGCGGTGACGACCTGCCAGAGGCCTCGATGTTGGACGACGACGCGCCCGGGCTCGAGCCCTGCGGCGTGAGTATCGAATGAGCGGGCGACCTCGTCGGTCAAGCCGAGTCGCCCGAGCGTTGGGAACTGCAACGTGACTCCTTTCCTGCAGGGACGGGAAAACGCCTCTCGCAGGACCGGATGCGGTGCTAGCTCAGAAAGGCCCTGCGAGCGAAGAGGCGTGCAAGCTCAGTTGTCATTTGCGCCTCCTTTCGTCGCGGGCTCTTAAATGCGCTCGACGCAGGGTAAGTAGCCCGGAGGTGAACGTCAAGTGCGGCCTCGTAGCGTCCGGGAGCGCGCAGTGGCGGGCTAGCCGAGGCGCTCGCGCCAGGCCTCGCCGGCGGCGCGTCCCTCGGGTGTCCGCAGGAAGTGCTCGAGCGGGACGTGGATGAAGGAGCCCTCCGCGTCGGCGAGGAACTCCTCGCCGTCCCTGAGCGCGCCTCGGATCTCCAGCCGCCGTCCGCGCTCGTCCCGCAGCTCGGCGGAGACCGTGAGCGTGCGGTTGATGTGCACCGGCTTCAGGAACCGGATCGCGAAGCGTGCGGTGACCGACGGAAAGCGGTGCCACGTCGCCAGCAAGCCGCAGGCTTCGTCGAGGGCCGCGCCGACGAGGCCGCCGTGGACGAGTCCCGGCGCCGCCTGGTGCTCGTCGCGAAACGCGAAAGTCGCGCGGTATTCGCTCAGACCCTCCCCCTCGGGGGTGGGGAGAGCGATGCCGGCCGGATTATCGCCGCAGCCCCAGCAGCTCGGGTCATGGTGGGGCGGAATTCTCACGCTCTTGGCTCAGCGCAATCCGCCGCGCTCGAAATGAGCTTTGAAGAAGTTCTCCGAGCCGGACGTCGCCATCGCGGCGGAGGCGGAGATCTCCAGCGCCAGCGTCGCCGCCGCCACGATCTGGGCAAAGCGGTAAACCTTGCCCGGCCCCGCGCAGTCCATCAGCGAAAGCCAGGAGCGCGCATAGGGAAGGGTTGTGCCGCCTCCGACGGTCGCCACCTCGAGCCCCGGCAGCCGGATCGCCGCGTTCAGGCCGCCATCGACCCGCCGCCCCGTCCCGTGGGCCATCGAGCTCGTGCCGACCATTCCGAGGTCCTGGCCGGTGGCGGCGAAGATCGCGGCGATCGCCGTGGCCGGCGTGAACGCGACGCCGAACATCCCGGAGGCGACGGCGCCGTGCGTCCCCGCCCAGGAGAGCTCGAGCAGATCGTCGACGGTCGTGCGGAGAACCCGGCGCACGGCGTCCTCGGTCAGCGTGCACTCGGCGATCACCGTCTTGCCGTGGCCGCCGCGCTCGAAGTAGCGGTGGGAGAGCTTCTTGTCCCCGCCCATGTTCCCCTCGAGCATGGCGCGCTCGGGCTTGACCGGCGCGCGCTCCATCACGAAGCCCATGTTCAGCGCGTAGGCGTTCCGCGTCATCATGTTCGCGCCGACGGCGTCGCCGGTCGTGAACGCCCACATGACGTGGCACATCGGGCCAACGACGTGCGCCTCGACCTCTCTGAGCTTCGCCCAGCGAGAGACCCAGGCCTCGTCCTTCTCCGCGAGCCAGGCCCGCATCGCCGGGAGCTCGCCTTCGATCCAACGGGCGAGCTGCGCCGCCTCCGCCGCGGACCGGCAGACGAAGCAGGAGGCGCGCGTGATCCGGTCTCGCAGCACTTCCGTGCGGAAACCGCCCGACTCCGCCGCCGCTCTCGCGCCCCGATAGAGCGAGTCCGACATCGAGCCCTCGGTGTGGGCGAGGGGGACGAAGACGTCCTCCGTCGTCCGACCTCGCTCGACGAGCTGCCCGTCCGGCTCCGCCAACTCGAAGTCGCCGAGTGAGATCGTCAGCGGTCCGATCACAGCCGTGGGGATCACGGAGATCCCCGTCAGCGCCTCCTGGGCCTTGGCCCACGGAGTCAGGTCACGCTCGAAGACTTCGCGGTCGACCCGCCCGTCCAGGGCCTCCTGCCGCGCCTTGATCGAGGCGGGGTCGTTCTTCCGCGGCCAGCGGCGGAGCTCCACGGGCGCAGGTTAACCTCGCCCCCGTGGCGGCACGGCTCATGGACGGAAAAGCCCTCGCGGAACGGATCCGCGGCGAGGTGGCCCGCGAGGTCGAGGAGCTGGGTCACGTCGGCCTGTCCACGATCCTGGTCGGGGGCGATCCGGCTTCGGACACGTACATCAGCCTCAAGCAGAAGGCGGCCAAGGAGGTCGGCATCGGCGCCCGGGACTACCGCCTCGCCGAGGACACGTCCGAGGAGGAGCTGCTCGAGCTGATCGACCAGCTGAACCGGGACGAGTCTGTCGACGGGATTCTCGTCCAGCTTCCGCTCCCGGCGCACATCGACGAGACCCGGGCGGTCGAGGCGGTCGATCCGGCCAAGGACGTCGACGGCTTCCACCCGGTCAACACCGGCCGGCTCTTCCTCGGCCACGACGGGCTCGTGGCCGCTACGCCGACCGGGATCATCGCCCTCCTCGACGAGTACGAGGTGCCGCTCGAGGGTGCCCGCGCCGTCGTCGTCGGGCGGAGCACGATCGTCGGCAAGCCGGTCTCGATCTTGTTGCTGGGGCGAAATGCCACGGTCACCGTCTGCCACTCGCGCACGGCCGACCTGGCCGCGCATACCCGTGAGGCCGACGTCCTCGTGGTCGCCGTGGGACAGGCCGGCCTGATCTCGGTCGATATGGTCAAAGAGGGGGCGACTGTGATCGACGTCGGCATGAACCGGACACCGGACGGGCTGCGCGGCGACGTCGACCCCGACGTCGTCGAGCGGGCAGGACTGATGACGCCGGTTCCGGGCGGTGTGGGCCCGATGACAATCGCTTCACTACTCCGCAACACCGTGAAAGCCGCCCGGCGCAGACGCTGCTAAGGTCCCGCCCGTTGCCGCAGTTGTTCGACGGCTCGGTGCCCGGGCCGTCGTTCGTAGTTGAAGGAGGAACGATTGCCTGAGGGCACCGTGAAGTGGTTTTCGAACGAGAAGGGCTACGGTTTCATCGAGCGTGAGGACGGCGACGACGTCTTCGTCCATCACACCGCGATCCAGTCGGAGGGCTACCGCTCGCTGACCGAGGGTCAGCGGGTGTCGTTCGAGGTCGTGCAGGGCGACAAGGGCCTGCAGGCCGCGAACGTCCAGCCGGTCTAGGCCCGACAAGCTTCGAATGTGAGACGCGGGCCGCAAGGCCCGCGTTTCGCTTTGTAAGTCCACGCGGTGCCAGACTTCAGTCTGGCACCGCCAACTCAAGAAATTCTTCTGGTGGCAATCACAAAGGATGAGGTTTTGCACGTCGCGCGGCTCGCGCGGCTCGAACTCACCGACGAGGAGGTCGAGCGCTTCACCGAGCAGCTGAGCGCGATCCTCGAGGCGGTCGCCAAGGTCTCCGAGCTCGACCTCTCCGATGTCGAGCCGACGGCGCACCCCCTCGACCTCGTCAACGTCTGGGCCGCCGACGAGCCGCGCCTTTCGCTCGCGCAGGAAGAGGCTCTGGCCAATGCGCCGGACCGCGAGGCCGGCTTCTTCAAGGCGCCGCCGGCATGATCGACACACTGCGTCTCACGGCGGAAGAGGGCATGGGCCTGCTCGAGCGAGGCGAGATCTCGGCCGCCGAGCTCCACCGGGCGTATCTCGACGCGATCGGGGAGCGGGACGGCGAGCTCCACTCGTATCTGCGCACCGTCGACGAGGCGGACGGCGAGGGCGTTCCGATTGCCTTCAAGGACCTGATCTCGACGCGCGGTGTCGAGACGACCGCCGCCTCGAAGATCCTGGAAGGCTACGTCCCCGTCTTCGACGCCACTGTCGCGTCGCGCTGCAAGGACGCGGGGCTGACGCTGCTTGGGAAGACGAACATGGACGA
Organism: Gaiellaceae bacterium; assembly: GCA_050698015.1. Taxonomy (GTDB): domain Bacteria; phylum Actinomycetota; class Thermoleophilia; order Gaiellales; family Gaiellaceae; genus JACDAN01. The sequence goes on along the minus strand of JBOHAU010000208.1, from coordinate 8,118 downwards.
GTTCGCGATGGGCTCGTCGACCGAGAACTCCGGCTTCGGTCCGACGCTGAACCCCTGGGATCCAGAGCGGGTGCCCGGAGGCTCCTCGGGCGGCTCGGCGGCCGCAGTCGCCGGCGGACTCGCTCCCTGGGCGCTCGGCTCCGACACCGGCGGCTCGGTCAAACAGCCGGCGTCGCTCTGCGGGATCGTGGGCCTGCGCCCGACCTACGGCACTGTCTCGCGCTACGGAATCGTCGCGTTCGCGTCGAGCCTCGACCAGATCGGCCCGATGACGAAGACGGTTCGGGACAACGCGCTCCTGTACCGGGTCGTTGCCGACCGCGATCCGTGCGACACGACGACGGTCGAGTTGCCACGGCCTGTCGAGATTCCGGAGCGCGTGGACCTGAAGGGTGTGCGAGTCGGTGTGCCGCGCGAGCTGAACGAGGCCGAGGGGATCGAGCCCGGCGTCAAGGAGGCGGTGGACCGCACGATCGAGCTCTGCCGCGAGCTCGGCGCCGAGGTGGGGGAGACGAGCCTCCCGCGGTCGGTCGACTACGGCCTCGCCTGCTACTACCTGATCGCGCCGGCCGAGGCATCTTCGAACCTCGCCCGCTACGACGGCGTCCGCTACGGCCTGCGTGTTGAGGGTGGGGACGGCGTCCGGGCGATGTACGAGAAGACGCGTGACGCCGGCTTCGGTGACGAGCCGAAGCGCCGGATCATGCTCGGCACCTACGCGCTGTCCGCGGGCTACTACGAGGCGTACTACGGGCAGGCGCAAAAGGTGCGAACGGTGATCGCGGACGAGCACGCGGCCGCCTTCCGCGACTTCGACGTGCTCGTGTCGCCGACGTCGCCGACGGTCGCGTTCAAGCTCGGCGAGAAGACGGCCAACCCACTGGCGATGTACCTCGCCGACGTGCTCACAATCCCTTCGAACATGGCCGGCCTGCCGGGACTCTCGATCCCGTGCGGCCTGTCGGACGGCCTCCCGGTCGGCTTCCAGCTGATCGGGCCGCAGTTTTCCGAGAACACACTCTTCCACGTCGGTCACGCCCTCGAGATGGCGATCGGCTTCGACTTCGTCCCGGGGAGGCTGGCGTGAACTGGGAGCCCGTCATCGGCCTCGAGATCCACATCCATCTGAAGACCCGCACGAAGATGTTCTGCCGCTGCGAGGTCGCCTATCTCGAGCCGGAGAACACGCGGACGTGCCCCGTGTGCCTGGCGCACCCGGGCTCGCTGCCGGTGCCGAACGAGAAGGCGGTCGAGTGGACGATCAAGCTCGGGCTCGCGCTCGACTGCGAGATCGCCCAGCACGCGGTCTTCCACCGGAAGAACTACTTCTATCCCGACCTCCCGAAGGGCTACCAGATCTCCCAGTACGACCAGCCCCTCTGCGTGAACGGTCGTGTTGTCCTTCCCGGGCCCGACGGCGACGCCGAGGTCGGGATTGTCAGAGCGCACCTCGAGGAGGATGCCGCCAAGAACGTCCATGTGGCGGCGGAAGGCCGCATCGGCGGCGCCACGGCGACCCTCGTCGACTTCAACCGGGCCGGCACGCCGCTGGTCGAGATCGTCACGCAGCCCGATTTGCGCTCCGCCGACCAGGCGCGGCGCTTCCTGCAGCTTCTGCGCCAGACGGTCGTCGAGCTGGGGATCTCCGATGCTGAGATGGAGAAGGGCTCGCTGCGCTTCGACGTCAACGTCTCAGTGCGGCCGGAGAGCTCGGACGAGCTGCGGACCCGCACAGAGTTGAAGAACCTGAACTCGTTCGCATTCGCCGCGAAGGCGATCCAGCGCGAGGTCGAGCGCCAGATCGGCGTCTACGAGGCCGGCGGCGAGATCGAGCAGGAGACGCTGCATTTCGATCCCGGAGCCGAGTCCGCGCCGCCGTTGCGGTCGAAGGAGGAGGCGCAGGACTATCGCTACTTGCCCGAGCCCGACCTCGTCCCGATCGAGCCTCCGCGCGAGCTCGTCGACCGGGTCCGGGCCGAGCTTCCGGAGCTGCCGAGCCGACGGATCCGGCGGCTCGCCAATGAGCTCGACCACGACCTCGCAACCGACCTCGTCACAAGTGGGCGCGATCATCTCTACGCGCGCGTCCCGGGCGAGGACCGCCGGGCGGTCGCCAACGTGCTCATGAACCAGTTCGCCGTCGCGGGCGTCGACCCTGAGTCGGTCGACGCCGAGGAGCTCGGCAAGCTGATCGACGCCCGCTCTCGGATCCCACGCGAAAAGTTCACCGAGGCGCTCGCAGCCAGCGCCGACCCCGGGTTCTCCGCCGAGAGCTACCTCGGTGACGGGCTCGTCGCCGACACCGCCGAGCTCGAGCCGGTGGTCGAGCGGATCCTGGCCGCCAACCCCAGCCAGGTCGAGGCCTACAGGGGCGGGAAAGAGGGGCTCCTGGGCTTCTTCGTCGGCCAGGTGATGAAGGAGACGCAGGGGAAGGCCGACCCGCGGGTCGTCAACGAGCTCGTCCGCGAGAAGCTGAGCGGCTAGCTCGACGTCTTGCGCGTCGTGCGGCGGCGCTTCGGCGCCGCTGCGGCCGCCTCGGGTGCGGGCGCCTGCGCCTTCTCCCGCGCCTTCTTCTTGCGCTGACGGTCGCGCGCCCAACGCACCTTCGCTCTGTCTCCGCGTCCCATCGCCCGCAAATCGTAAGCTCGCGACATGAAGCACGCCACCGATTACCTGACCTTCGAGACGCCGAACCGCCGCGACTACGTCAACATCACGCCGGACGTCGAGGAGTTCGTCCGCGGCTCCGGGATCCGGCACGGGCTCTGCCTCGTGAACCCGATGCACATCACCGCGGCCGTCTACGTGAACGACGCCGAGTCGGGCCTGATCCAGGACTTCGACGACTGGCTCGAACGGCTTGCGCCTCACGAGCCGACCGACCAGTACCGGCACAACAACGGGGAAGACAACGCCGACGCTCACCTCAAGCGGCACCTGATGAGCCATCAGGTGGTGCTCCCGATCACCGACGGGAAGCTCGACCTCGGCCCATGGGAGCAGGTCTTCTACGCGGAGTTCGACGGCCGCCGCCGCAAGCGCGTCGTGCTCAAGGCGATCGGCGAGTAAACAGCCGGGCCAAACCCTCGACTCACCTCGATGGGGTCTGACCCCCTCGAGGCAGCTTGAACGTTGGACCTGCCCGCGGCGGGAACGCAGCAGCCGGGACCTCGTCCCCAACGAACGGGGGATTCGGAACGTTTCACTTCCGCGACGAAACCTCAACCACCCTCAAGGGGGTCTGACCCCATCCGGGCCGGCGAGAGGCCCCCGTGCGGCGGAGGCGGGGAGCTAGAGCAGGCCACATATTCGGCCGGCGTTCGGCCACGGATAGAAGCCCCGCCCCGCCCGTAGCGCGCGCTCGGCGACCCACATCTGCTCGATCGGCGACCAGCGGTTCGCCCAGCCGCGGCGAAGGAGATGCCACGGCGCGTGCTGCTGCATGAAGGTCTTGTCCATCTGGAGGCCGCCCCAGTACGGATCGTGGGCATCGCGCCACGAACCCTCGTGGCGCTGGAGGCAGCGCCACTGGGCCTCATGGGGAGGATTGTGCACGCGGCGCCTGGCGCTGACCGAGCGGCGCCGCCACTGGTGGAGGACGTGCAGCCTGTACTCGAGGTTGCGGGTCCGCAGGTAGCGCCCGCGATTCGGCGTCTTCGGCACGCCCATCAACCGCTGCCATCCCCAGGTCGCGCGCTGGTAGCGCTCGATTTTTCCGACGAGGACGCCGTTCGTCGGGTCGAGCCTCGTCTCCGAGCTCTTGGCGTCGCGGGCCGTCGTGAGACCGGCGACGGCAAAGCTTGTGAACACAGCCGCCATGGCGGCCACGTAAACCAACTGTCGGCGCACGACGGTCTTCCCTCCCTCCGTACCGGAACCGGGCTCTGAGACGCAGGATCTGGTGCCGCAGTCCGCGCCTCGGAGCCCTGGGCGGCTCCGTGGTATTTACGTCGTTTCGGGGCGGTAGGACGCCCCGGACGGCGCACTTGTTAGCACATCAACGTGCCTGAGTAGGCAACGCGCGGGGGGAATTTCCGCTGGAAACCGTAAAACCTGTGTAAAGAAAGAGGACAGCAATTGCCGTGAAGGCCGCTGTTTGAGCGGCTCCCAGGCCCGCGAGGGTGCTGCCAGCAGCGGCAACGACGACACCTGCCACGATCAGGCCCATTCCCAACGGCCGGCGTCGGAACGAGGCCACGGCGACCCCGAGAACGGCGATCGTCCCGGCGATGTTCCCGATCAGGGCGAGGATCCGAACCGGGAAGTAGTCGAGATGCTCCTGCGCCTCCGGAATCGAGGTGCCACCGAGGTCACCGTGGAGCGGCTCCGCAAGCGCGACCCCGGTTGCGAGACCCGCGTATACGAGCACGACGGGAATCACCCAGCGCTTCCCGAGCAGCAGCAGAGACCCCGCGCCGAGCAGCGGCGCAGTGAGCAACCCGCCGAACAGGTAGTAGATGCGGAAGGTCGCCTCGTTCCAGCCGGCCGCGGATCCCCAGGCGAGTGCCGCGCTCGCAACTGCGTAAGCCAGAAGCGAGGCTGACCACAGCGCGAGCTCCGGCGTGCGGCGCGCGCGCCAACGGCCGGCGAGACGGCCGGACAGCCGAAGCGCCAGCAGCGTCGCTCCGAAGGCGATGAGCGCTTCCACGCGGTATGACGCTATCGCGACGCTTCGCTACTGTCCGAGCGGAGTGGCGGAGAAGCGGTACCTGTTCACCCCCGGCCCGACGCCGGTCCCGCCAGAGGTGCTCGAGGCGATGAGCCGGCCGATCATCCACCACCGCAGCTCCGACTTCCGCGGCATCTTCGAGCGCTGCCTCGAGCGCCTTGGCCAGGTGTATCGCACCGACGGAGACGTCCTCGTCTATACGGCGTCCGGCACCGGCGGGATGGAGTCGGCCGTCGCGAACCTGACCCGCCCCGGCGATCGGGGCGTCGTCGTCTCAGCCGGCCACTTCGGCGAGCGCTGGACGGCCCTGGCCCGCAACTTCGGCTGCGAGGTCGACGAGCTCCGCTACGAGTGGGGCGAGTCCCCGGCCGCAGAGGATCTCGCGCGCCGCCTTGGTGAGCTCGGCGGCGCCAAGGTCGTCTTCACGACCCACTCGGAGACGTCGACCGGCGTTGTGACCGACGTCCAGGGACTGGCGGCGGCTGCAAGACAGGTCGGCGCGCTGGTCGTCGTCGATGCGGTGTCGAGTCTCGGCGCCGTGCCGCTCGAGACCGATGCGTGGGGCCTCGACGCGGTCGTCTCCGGCTCGCAGAAGGCGTTGATGAGCCCACCCGGCCTGGCTACGGTCTCCGTCTCGGCCGCGGCCTGGGACGCCGTCGAGCCGGACGCAGCGTCGCGCTACTACTTCGACTGGACACAGACGCGGGAGCGGCAGGCCGCCTTCGATCCTGCATTCACGCCCGCCGTCTCGATCGTCGTGGGTCTCGAGGTTGCCCTCGGGCTCCTGCTCGCGGAAGGGCTCGAGCAAGCCTTCGAGCGCCATGCTCGGCTCGGTCGTGCGTGTCGCGCCGGCGTGAAGGCGATGGGCCTCGAGCTCTTCTCCCCGGACGACGACCTCTCGGCGGTCGTCACCGCCGTCAACGCGCCCGAAGGGATCGACTCCGGCGAGCTCGTCCAGACGCTGCGCGACCGCCATGGAATCGTGCTCGCGCCCGGGCAGGGCCCGCTCAAGGGGAAGATCTTCCGCATCGGCCACATCGGCTACTACGACGTCTTCGACATCACGACGGCGCTCGCGGGCGTCGAGCTCGTCCTCTCGGAGCTGGGCGCCGACATCGAGCGCGGTGCGGCGGTCACCGCGGCCCTCGACGCCTTCGAGCATACTCGCGTGTGAGCGACCGTCCCAGGGTTCTCGTCCGCGAGCCGATCGCCGACGCCGGCATTCAGCTCCTTCGAGAGCGGTTCGACGTCGACGTAGACGGTGAAGCGCCGCTCGAGGAGCGGATCGGCGACTACGACGCGATCGTCATCCGCTCAGGGACGGAGCTCACCGCGGAGCTGATCGAACGGGCGGAGCGCCTAAAGGTGATCGGCCGAGCGGGGGTCGGCGTCGACAACGTCGACGTCGACGCGGCGACCCGCAAGGGAATCGTCGTCGCGAACGCCCCAGAATCGACTGTCGTCTCGGCCGCCGAGCATGCGATCGGCCTGCTCGTCGCGCTCGCGCGCCACATTCCGCAGGCCCACGCCGCGTTGAAGCAGGGACGTTGGGAGCGCTCGGCGCACGGAGGCATCGAGCTAGAGGGCAAGACACTCGGCGTGCTCGGCTTCGGGCGGATCGGCCAGCAGGTCGCGCGCCGTGCGATCGGGCTGGGGATGCGCGTCGTCGCCTACGACCCGTTCGTGAGCAAGGAGCGATTCCGTGAGCTCGGCGCCGAGCGGGCGGAGACAGCCGAACAAGTCCTCGCCACCGCCGAGTTCCTCACGCTGCATCTACCTCTGACCGCGGAGACGACGGGCGTGCTGGATGCGAAGGCGATCGCGCAGATGCCCGAGGGTGCGCGGCTCGTGAACGCCGCCCGTGGGGAGCTGGTGGACGAGGACGCCCTGGTCGAAGCCCTGCAGTCGGGCAAGCTCGCCGGCGCGGCGCTCGACGTCTTTTCGGCCGAGCCGTATTCGGGGCCGCTGCTCGAGCTCGACAATGTCGTCGTCACGCCCCATCTCGCCGCGTCGACCGAGGAGGCGCAGGACCGAGCCGGCGTTATCGTCGCCGAGCAGGTCTCCGCGGCGCTGAGCGGCGAGCTCGTCATGAACGCCGTCAACATCCCCTCGATCAGGCCCGAGGATCTCGAGCTGCTCGGGCCCTACCTCCCGCTCGCCGCGAAGCTCGGCCGGCTGGCGATGGAGCTCGCCGCCGGGCGCGCCGAGCGCGTGGAGCTCACGTACTACGGGAGCCTTTCCGAATACGACACCCGCCTGCTGACCGCGGCCGCCTTGAACGGCGCGTTCCAGGGCCGCTTCGACCAGCCCGTGAACTACGTGAACGCGCCGCTGCTCGCCCAGGAGCGCGGAATCGAGGTCGTGGAGCAGCGGCGACGCTCGTCCCGGGATTTCACGAACCTTGTGCGCGTGGGGGTCGTCGCCGACGACGAGGAGCTGCGCGTCGCGGGGACGACGATCGGCCGGGAGAACCGGATCTGGCTCGTCAGCGCGCTCGGTTTCGAGCTCGAGATGGAGCTCTCGCCGCTGCTCGTGTTCTTCCGCTACGACGACGTCCCGGGCGTGATCGGCCGTGTCGGGACGCTCTTCGGCGAGGCGGAGGTCAACATTGCGAACATGGCCGTCTCGCGCACGCGGCGCGGTGGCAAGGCGCTGATGGCGCTCTCGATCGACAGCGAGGCCCCGCGGGAGCTCGTCGAGGGGATCAGGGCGGAAGGGTTCGACGACGTCAGATTCATCTCCCTCGGGTAGGGGGGAAGGCTGGGTTGTCGCCCAGTTCCTCCTCTTCCTGCTGATTGCCGCCTCGTGGTTCGCCGGCCCGGGAGTAACGCGGCTCGGGTGGGCGGTTGCCGCGGCCGGTCTCGCCCTCGCCGTCTGGGCCGGCGTGACGATGGGAAGCTCGCTCTCTCCGTTCCCGCGCCCGCCTCGGGACGCCGAGTTGGTCGTCGGAGGCCCGTATCGGTACCTCCGTCATCCGATCTACGTCGGCGGCGTCCTCTTCTTCGCCGGGCTCTCGCTCGTCTTCTCGGTCTACGGGCTCGTCCTGACGGCGGTGCTCGCAGCCTTCTGGGTCGCGAAGGCACGGCTCGAGGAACACCATCTCACCGAGCGGTTTCCCGACTACGCGGACTACAAGCGCAGAACGCTCTTCTAAGCCGCGCGGGCTCGCGGGTCGGTCCGCCGAACGAGTGCCGCCAGCCTCCGCTTGAACTTCTCGACGACCGCATAGCCGCCGCGCCGTTCGACGATCCGCTCGTACTTCGGTTCGACGTGTCCGTCGGCGACGATGAAGTGCTCGGAGCCGAGCTGGTCCGACGCCTCGGCAATGCGCTCGTTGACGTGCCTGAAGACAGACTCGGTTCGGGCGATGCGCGTTTCTTCTTTTGGATTCATCTCCTAAAACAACGGGACTGCGCAGCGTTCGGTTGCGCCGATAGCCTCCCCGGGTG
>JBOHAU010000207.1:0-7743 GCA_050698015.1 Gaiellaceae bacterium | reverse complement strand
GTTCTTCAGCCAGCGGCTGTTGCTGGCCCTGGTCGAGAGCGGGCTCGAGCGCGCGCGGGCGTACGAGCTCGTGCAGCGCGCCGCGATGCGGGCCTGGGAAGAGGAGCAGGACTTCGCCGAGCTCGTGCGCGCCGACCCCGAGATCTCCGCCGCTCTCGAGCGCGAGGCCCTGGAGGAGGTCTTCGACCTCGGCGCCTACACGCGCCACGTCGACGTCGTCTTCGAACGCCTGCACGCCCTGACCCCAAGAGAGGAGCCTGTCCATGCCTGAAGCCGGGACCCATGTCGGCAGCGGGAAGGTCCGAGAGCTGTACGCCCTCGACGCCGACCGGTTGCTGCTCGTCGCCAGCGACCGAATCTCGACTTTCGACGTCGTTCTTCCGACCGACATCCCGGACAAGGGCCGTGTCCTGACCGGGCTGTCCGCCTTCTGGTTCGACCGGACCGGCGATCTCTGCGCCAACCACCTGCTCGCGGTCGGCTCAGACGGGCGGTCGCTCGAGTGCCGGCGACTCGAGATGCTGCCGATCGAGTGCGTCGTGCGCGGTTACCTCGCCGGCTCCGGCTGGAAGGACTATCAGGCAAGCGGTGAGATCTGCGGCCACACGCTCCCGGCGGGTCTTCGTGAGTCGGATCGGCTTCCCGAGTCGATCTTCACGCCCGCGACGAAGGCGGCCACCGGTCACGACGAGAACATCACCCGTGACCAGGCCGCCGAGCTCGTCGGTGACGAGCAGCTGAAGGCCGTCGAGGCGACCTCGCTGGCGCTCTATCGGTTTGCCTCGGACTACGCAGCCGAGCGCGGGATCATCATCGCGGACACGAAATTCGAGTTCGGCGTCGACGACGAAGGTCGGCTCGTCCTTGCCGATGAGGCATTCACCCCGGACTCGTCGCGTTTCTGGCCGGCCGACGAGTACCAGCCAGGTCGCCCGCAGCCGTCGTTCGACAAGCAGTTCGTCCGCGACTACTGCGAGAGCCTCGGGTGGGACAAAACCGACCCGGGCCCAGAGCTTCCGGAAGACGTGGTCGCGGGAACCCGAGCGCGTTACGTGGAAGCGTTCGAGCGCCTCACCGAGCAACCGTTCGGCCTGTACATCGAGCAACCTGAAACGGTGCTGCGATGAAGGCGACCGTCCTCGTCCGGCCCAAGCCCGGGATCCTCGACCCGCAGGGCGAAGCGGTCGAGAGCTCGCTCCGACAGCTCGGCTTCTCCGTCGCGGACGCACGCATCGGCCGGGTCGTCGACCTCGAGGTCGAGGCGAGCGATCCCGACGCGGCTCGAACCGAGATCGAGCGGATGTGCGAGCAGCTGCTCGCGAACCCTCTGATCGAGAGCTATGAGATCGAGGTCCAGGCGTGAGCGAAGTCCGGATCGGAGTCGTCACCTTCCCCGGCTCGAACGACGATCGAGATGCCCTGCTTGCGCTCGAGCAGCTCGGTGCGACCGGCGTCCCGGTCTGGCACGGCGCCGAAGAGCTGCCGGATGTGGCCGCCGTCATCCTCCCGGGCGGCTTCTCCTACGGCGACTACCTCCGCTGCGGCGCCATCGCCCGCTTCTCGCCCGCAATGGGTGCCGTCGCCGGGTTCGCTGCGGAGGGCGGGCTCGTCCTCGGGATCTGCAACGGGTTTCAGATCCTCTGTGAGGCCGGCCTCCTTCCCGGCACGCTCCGGCCGAACGCGTCGCTCGCGTTCATCTGTCGTGATGTCGTTCTGAGGGTCGAGCGGACCGAGACGCCGTTCACGGCGCCGTGCACGCCGGGGCAGCACCTGACGATTCCGATCAAGCACGGCGAGGGCGGTTGGTTCGCCCATGCGGAGCTCTTCGCGGAACTCGAAGCGCGACGCCAGATCGTCCTCCGCTACGCGGACAACCCGAACGGCTCCGTCGGCGACGTGGCTGCCGTGTGCAACGAGCGCGGCAACGTCCTGGGCCTCATGCCCCACCCCGAGCATGCGGTCGATCCGTTGCTGGGCTCGACGGACGGTGCGCTGATCCTCGGGAGCCTCGTCGAGGCGGCCCGCGAGGTCGCCCGCCCGGTGGCCGAGACGATCGCCGGCTAGCCATCGTCGAACCGGAGCTGGGCCGCAAGGGCCTCATGCTCCGCCAGTGCCTTGCGGAGCCGTTCCAGGTCGGCGCGGCGCAGGGTCACCGGCCCTCGGCGAGTAACGCCGTCGGTGGTGTAGGCGAACCGGATCAGCCGCTCGCCCTTGCCGTCTTCAAGTAGCTGGACGAGCGACGCGAAGCGCTTGTCGCCGGCCCGCTGCTGCAACCTCACCTCGTCGACGAGAGTCGCCTTGCCCCAGGCTGTTGTGATGTCTGCCATGGCAACGACGCTACTGCGTGAGTCGTCACGCGTGTGTGTCGCCTTTGTGCCGAATGTGTGCCGGTCTATCCCCAGCGGAAGCCGCTCGACGCAGCCGACGGCGCAAGCGGGCTCTGGGGAAGCTCCGGGTCGAGCGGGGCGAGGTTGTACCCGGCCGGGGCGACGTCGTTCGGGCTGTCCGAATGGAACAGGGACGCGAGGTACTGGATCTGCCCGCGGCCGACGCCGAGCTCGAACTGTCCGCCGCCGTACATCCCGATCCCGTGCTCCGCGCAGTAGTCGTACGTCTCGAAGAGACGCCGCAGCGGCCCGAAGCGCGACGGCTTGATGTTGATCGTCCTAGGCGGGAACGGCAGCGCCTCGATGTCCCCCACCGAATGGATCGGCGCGTCCCACGTGATGCGGTCGCGGTGCGGCTCGAGAACGGCGTCCGTCTCAGGCGTGAGGGCGGGATCCTCGATCCACGCCTGCGGGAACCGCTCCGCGACCAGGCCGTAGAGCACCGGATCCGCCGGGTTGTCGACGACCGTGCCCTTGTACTGCCCCTTGAGGTCGAGTGTGTCGACCCGGCCCATGGCCGCCAACTGGTCGACGAGCTCGGGCGTCCAGTCCGGTACGGGATCGAGCTTGAATCGAGTCCCAGGGTGGACCTCCAGAAGCTGCCGGAGGAGGTCGATCGACGCCCGCGTCGAGACGACGAAGCGGACGGGCGCCGCCACGCGCGCCACCGCGTCGGCCAGAGACCTCCCCGCCTGCCGTAGCGCGAGATCCAGCGCCGCGCTCTCGAGCGCCCAGCGCCGGTAGTCGCGGAACGCCTCCATCCCCGGCGGCTCCGGGAAGAGCTCGAGACCGTCGAGATGCTGCGAAAAAGACTCGAGCGTCCACTCGCCGGCGAGCGGCAAGCCGGGGGCGATGGTGTGGAAGCGGTCGTGATCCTCCCCGCTGTACGCGACGTCCTCGCCGAGGCCCTCCTCCCTGCCGCCCCGCAGGTGGATCACGGTCGTGACGCGGGTGAATTCGCTCGAAACCTCGTGCTCGAGCCGCTCGAGCTCGTGGCTCTCGATCGCGACCGGCAGGTCGGAAATCAGTGCGTAGGTCGACACAATGCCGCTGAGTATGGCCGCACGACGCCACCTCACCGCTGCACTGCTGCTCGCCCTCGCCGGGTGTGGCGGCGACGCCCGGACCGGACAAGAGGTCAGGCTCCTCGCGCCGGCCGGTATCGCCGACGACTTCACGCGCTTCGAACGCGAGACGCGCTGCCGCGTCGATCTCCGCGTCTACGACGAGGAGGAGGACGTCGAGGCGATCGCCCGCCGACGGGATGTCGACGTCATCGCCGGCCCCGTCCCGGCGGGAGCGACGCCGCATGTGTCGGAAGAGCTCGTCCGCGTCACGATCGCCGAGGGGCTCGAGGTCACGATTCCGAAGCGGCTCGCGACCGCCTTCGAGGCGCCAGCGAGGCCGGCGGGGCGTCGCTCGCTGGCGTGGTCGATCCGTGAAGAGGGCGAGAACGGCGCGTGCGCCCGGCGCTGGCTGGCCTACGTCGGGTCCCAGTAGACCTCTGTGTCGAGCAGGGCGAGGAACGCCTCCAGATCCGGAATCGCCGCCTCGGACGCCCGGGCGCCGGCGAAGCACATCCTGCCCTCGAGCAGCTCGACAGCCGCTCGGGCGGCGAGCTCGGAGGTCGATCGGGCCGAGCCTCCACGCGTGAGCGTCCACCCGACGACACGCCGGCCCGCGCGCCCTTCCAGGTCGACGAGGTGGCCGGCGACGGACTCGGGCGACTGCTCGTAGAGCTCGGGCTCCTCGTCCTCGCCCAGCCCGAGGCGCTCTCCAGCAAGCCCGGCGTCTAGCGCAACGCCAGCTCGAAATAGGTCGTGCCGTGCACCGGGTTGGGACGGTAGGCCTCGATCTCGACGAAGCCGAGCGAGAGGTAGAGGCCGCGGGCAGCCGCCATCGTCGGGAGCGTGTCGAGCCGCATGCGCTCGTAGCCGGCGTCGCGGCCCGCCTCGACGATCCGCTCGGCAAGGACCCGGCCGAGGCCCGTGCCCCGGTACGCGGTCCGAACGTAGAGCCGCTTCATCTCGCACACGCCGGGCCCGAACGGGCGAAGGCCGACGCACCCCGCGGGCTCGTCCCCGTCGAGCGCGAGGAGGAGACGACCGGACGGCGGCGCGTAGTCGCCGGGAAGCTCGGCGAGCTCGCGGTCGAAGTCCTGGAAGCCGAGGTCGACCTCGAGCGAATCCGCGTACTCCTCGAAGAGACGGCGGACAACGGGCACGCGCTCGGGGCCGTGGCCAGACACGATCTGCACACGCCGAAGCTAGCCATGGCAGCCGCAGCGCCGCGTAGAGTTACCACAATCTTGCACGACTTTCCCACAAGGTTGTAGTACATGTCCGAGAGGACGATCCTGCTCGACGTGTTCGCGACGAACCGGAAGCGTGAGCACCTGATCGTGGCTGCGCTCGCCGGCACGGAGCTGCCGCCGGAGGACTATCCACTCTATGTGGCGCTCGGCGGTGGCTCCTCGACGCCGAGCGACGTTGCCCGGGAGCTCGCGATGCCGCTCTCGACGGTGCTCTTCCGCGTGCGCCGACTGGAGAACAGGGGCCATGTCAAGCGCGTCCCGAACCCGGACGACGGACGCTCGTACCGGCTGCAGCTGACGCCCGCCGGGGAGCGGCTGCTCGCCCGGGCGCGCCCGCTGTTTCGCGCCCGCGCACTGGCCGTGGAGGCGCCGTTGGGTGAGAATCGCGTTACCGCGCTCCGTGACGCGCTCACGGAGCTCGGCAAGGCGATCGAGCGCGAGCTCCGAGACGCTGCGCCGGAGTCGCCAACGCGAACGACGCGTTAGCCCTGGCGGCGCACGAAGACGAACGTACTCGTGCCGACGAGCTTTCCGAAGCGGCGGTTGGCATAGGCCGGCCAGACGTACCAGCGGTACTGGCCCGGCCTGAAGCGCTCCGCCCGACCGTTGAACCTCCACCGCGCTTGCAGCTGCAACCTCGTCCGCCTCGGCCACGCGGTGAGTACCTTGCGGCCGGCTTTGTAAAGCTGGACGTTGTAGAACGCCGCCCTCGGGACACCGCGCCAGCGAAGAAGGGGCGGGCGCGTCACGCGAGCCCCCGCCGCCGGCGCGAAGAGTGCGGAGACCGCCGCGTTTCTCACGACCGCCGTGCCGATCGTCCACCGGGCCACTGCCGGAACGGCGTCGACGTTGCCGGCCGCGTCGATCGCACGAACCATGAACCGGTGCACGCCGTCCTTGAGGCGCGTGTACGACTTCGGCGACTTGCAGGGTGCGTAGGAGCCCGCGTCGAGGCGGCACTGGAAGGCGCCGGGCTCGTTCGCCGAGAAGGCGAACGTCGCCAATCTCGTCGCCGTCTTCGCCTTGGGACGCGACACGAGCGTCGTCTGGGGCGGAGTCGCATCGGTCGTCCAGGCTCGTGAGGCAGCGGCGACGTTCCCCGCAGCGTCTGTCGCACGCACAGTTAAGGAGTGGCCTCCCTCCCGCAGGCTTGCATACGCGGCCGGAGAGCTGCAGGGCTCGAAACCACGGTCATCCAGGCTGCACTGGAACGTCGCCGGCTCGTCTGCCGAGAAGGAAACGCTCACCGACGTGCTGTTGCTGAGCCCCGCCGGGCCCGAGGTGATCGTGAGCACGGGAGCCCGCATCTCGATCGTCCAGCTGTACGTCGTGTCCGAGCCGACGTTGTTCAGCGCGTCGGTTGCTCTCACGACGAACGTGTGCCGTCCTTCGGCGAGACCACCATAGGACTGAGGGGAGCCGCACGTTGCGAAGGCGCCGTCGTCCAGCTTGCACTGGAAGGTTGCAGGCTCGCTGGCGTTGAAGGCGAAGCTCGCCGACCGGCTGTTCGTCGGGTCGGCTGGCTTCTCCGTGATCGCCGTGGCTGGTCCGGTCGTGTCAATCGTCCAGGCGTAGACGGTCTCGGGGCCGGTGCCTGCAGCTCCTGTCGCCTTGATCCTGAACGTGTGGGCCCCGTCGGCGAGACCCGTGTAGGTCTTCGGGGACGAGCAGGGCGAGAACTCGCCGCCGTCGAGCCTGCACTGAAAGGACGCCGACGGCTTGCTCGCCGTGAACAAAAAGCTCGCCGCCGGAATATTGCTCGCCTTGTCTGGCATGTCTGTGAGCGTGACGACAGGCAGGTCTGTCTCGACCAGCCACGAGTACGTCTCCGCTTCCCCGATGTTGCCCGCGGGGTCTCTGGCCCACACCGCAAACGTGTGAAGACCGTCGGGGACCGTGTAGTTCTTCGGAGACGAACAGGTTTGGACTGCGCCGTCAAGCGAGCACTGGAAGGTCGCGGACTCGCTAGCCGCGAATTCGAAGACCGCGGAGCTGACGCCGCTCGGGTCGTTCGGTTTCTTCGTGATCGCCACCGTCGGCGGCGTTCCGTCCACCGTGACGCTCGGCTGAGGGCCGTTTAGGACGAACGTGTCTTCCTCCCCGCGCAGAAGCTCCGTCGCCCAGACGTACGTGCCCTCGACCGCCGACGAGGTTGCCGAAAAGCCGATCGTGAGCGTTCCTCCGGGACAGAGGTTGTTCGCACTGCCACCGGCTCCCCGCCTGACCTTGATCTTGCCGTCGACGCTGGGTACCGGTGCCTCGACGGTCCATGTGGGCGTGCCGCAGGACGCGGTCGCCTGAACCGTCGGCAGGACGACGAAGCCGGCCGGGATCCCGATGCTGGCAGCGTCCGCCGAGCGGTCGAGCGACGTGTTCGTCAGGACGATTGTGTACGAGCTCAGCGTCAACGGCTTGACGTGGGAAGGACTGCCGGTCGCCGTATAGCCGTTGATCTCCTCCCCGTGAGCGCCCGGCACGAGCACGAGCGCGAGAAGGGCAATAACGATGATGAAGCTCCGGCCGCAGCGCATGTTCGTCTTCCTATGGTCCCATGAGCTGGAGGCTAAACACGACGAGGGCGATGCCTGACGCACCGAAGGCCATCACGACGAGGTCGAGACGGTGCAGGTGCAGGCTTGCCGCAACTCGAGGCCAGGGGACGTGCGCGGGCGAGACCGAGGCGGCAGCGAAGAGGAGCAAGGCGATACCGATCAGTGGCGCAAGGATGATCGCTCCCGAGCCTGCCGACGGTGCGTCGGGCTCGAAAGCGCGAGTGTCCGGAGTTGCCACTCGCTCCGTCCTGTTCACCCGCGGCGAGGCCGGGAGTCTCGGCTTCTGCCGAGTAGGAGGCGTCCGCGGACGACGGTTGGCGACCGTCGAGCGGCCAGAAGCCCGGCGATCCCGTCGCGACGTGCCTGAGTGGACAGTCGGGGCAGAAGCCGCAGGGGCGGGAGGCGGCGGCGCAACGGGCGCCGGCTCGGGAGCCGGCGTCGGCTCCGCAGCGGGTGGCGGCGAAGGCGGCGGGGGCGGCGGGGGCGGCGG
>JBOHAU010000206.1:0-9658 GCA_050698015.1 Gaiellaceae bacterium | reverse complement strand
ATCGCTGCGGCCCCGGCTGCGACCCGCCGCCGGCTCACGGTGGGGGCGGCTCGTGGCGGACGCGCTCGACTACGGCGTCCGCCACGGAGCCGGACGAAGGGGGCCGATCGGCCTCGCGCAAAGAGTGAAGCCGCTCGACCGTCCGCACGAGCGAGTCGTAGACGGCCTGGCAAAGCTCGCAGCGAGCGAGATGGGCGCGTGCACGCCAACCCCGGATGCCGCGAGCCTCACCGTCGGCGATGTCGGACAGACGCTCGCGCGTCTCTTGACACCCGCCGAGGAGAAGCCGCTCGATCACGCTCATGTCCGATTGGATGCTTCGTCCGGCCATGGCGATTCCCATCGTACGATCCACCGCGCGTGCTGGAAAGAGCAGATGATCGGGAGCTGGTCGAGCGTGCCCGCGTGGGTGATCTCGACGCCTTCCGCGAGCTCGTGCTCACCTACGAGCGCCGGGTCGCGTCGGTGCTCTACCGGCTGCTCGACGATCCGCGCGACGTCGAGGAAGCGACCCAGGACGTGTTCGTCCAGGTCTGGCGCAATCTGCATCGTTTCCGCGGCCACGCGCAGCTGTTCACCTGGCTCTACCGGATCGCCGTCAACGAGGCGCTGATGCGCAAGCGGCGGAAGCGCCACGACCTTCAGGAACTCGACGAGCGGCTGGCCGCCGCGCCCGACCCGGAGCCGGGACTCCGCGACGTCCTCGTGCGCGCGCTCGCGGCGCTGCCTTTCGAGCACCGCGCGGCGGTCGTGCTTCGCGACGTCGAGGGGCTCAGCAATGTTGAGGTCGCCGAAGCGCTAGGCATCTCGGTCGCGGCGGCGAAGAGCCGCATCCATCGCGGCCGTCTGCAGATCCGTGATGCGCTCGCCGCCTGGGAGCAGGGCTAGCGAACGATCCGCGCGTCGGGGCGTTTTGCGTTCGGCCGCGGAGACGACCTCCGGCGATTCAGCCGGCACTGCGGGCAGCGGGGAGAGACGTGCCTGCAGAACCCATTTCGCCCCTTTCGCATCTCACACGTCAAACAGGCGGACCGCCTCGCCATGAGCGGGGGGTCGAAAAGAGGCTCGAGTGAGATCACGACTCGCCTTGCTGATAGTGGGAATGGCCCTCGCCGCTGCCGCGCCTGCCGCCGCCGGCGGTTCGGAGATCGGCACGAGTCCAGTCTTCTCTATTGGCCCAGGCCACACGTTCATCGACTTCGTGCCGGGAGCGTCGTCGACGCTCGTCCGGACCTCGAACGGCATCAGCGTTTCGTTGCAGACGTCGGAGCTGCCGGCTGGCCACGCTGTGACGGTCTGGGCGCTGATCTTCAACAACCCGAGCGCCTGTGGCACCGGCGGCTGCGATGAGACCCGCGGCGATCTCGGAGTCCCTGCGGTACAGGGATCACTGCAACGCGTCGCCGGTCATGTCGTTGGCACCGAGAGCAGTTTTGCCGGTCACCTGGGGATCGGCGAGGCCTCGCAGACGGCGTTCGGGCCGGGACTGCTGAATCCATACGGTGCGCAGATCCACCTCATCGTGCGCGAGCATGGCGTCGCGGCGTCCGGGGAGCTGCTACTTCAGCAGTTCCACAACCCATCGCCGAGGTTCTGCAACGTCGCCTGCTCCGACATTCAGAAGTCGGTTCACCTCCCCCACGCCTAGCCAGCGAGTGCGGCGGAGCCCGGGCGGGTCGTCCGGGCTCCCGCCCACTTCGTGACCGCGATGCGCGCAACGTCGGGAGCAGGACTAGCGACCGATCCGCGCGTCCGGGCGGAAGGCGGCGACCGCGAACCAGAAGGGCTGGTCGAAGCGGACGAGACGCCCGGCTTCGCGAACCTCGGCGGCGCCGGTGTCGCGGCCCGCCGCGATCTGCGCATCGTCGAGCGACGACGTCACTCCGGGACGCCACCGGACGATCAGCCGGGAGCCGGCGACCTCGACCCGCACCACCTTCTTCTCACGCAGCGACGAGAACGGCACGGCGACGGCCTCGCCGCCGCGCTCGATGAAGACGACGCGCTCCTTCGGCGGCAACCGATCGTCGTCTGCGTTCTTGGTCGGGAAGATTGGCGAACTGTCGACGCTGTCGTATCCGACGTACGGGTTTTCACCATACGGGCGCGAGAAGCCGGTCTCGCGCGTGAGGACCCTGCCCCCGGGGTGCTCGAGCAGGAAGTCCGCCCACGCCACGATCCGTGACGGGAGCTGCTCCAGCTTGGCGCCGGTGAGCTCGCCTACCAGCGCCTCGCCGCCGAACTGCTGCCACCACGATTCCGTCTGCCGGTCGTACATCACGAGATCGGAGTTGCGGAGGTTGCCGGTGGTGCCGAAGTCGAGGGTCTCCCCATCGACGCGGCGATCGAACACGATGGCGGTGTTACAGAGCGGACAGAACGTAACCGCGACCGGCACGTCCCCAACGACGTCGTTGACGATCTCATGCCAGATCAGGACCTGGATCGGATACGCACGCGCGTCGTTTTCGACGACGAGTTCGATCACCGGCTCGCGGCCTTCGAGGAAATCGACGTCCTCGACCGCGACGAACCGCGGAGCGTCGACGGCCGGGATGCCGTCCTTCCCCGGCCCCCCGGACATGAACTCGTCGAACGAGACACTGCTCTTCGAGAAGTCGGTCTTCCAGCCGGCGCGAAGTTCGGGCGGCGGCGAGGCCTCGCCCAGGCCCGGCCCGGCATCGGGCAGCGTCGAGAGCTCCTCATCGACCGAGCGGATCCTCTCCGCCTCGGAGCGCCCGTCTCCGCCACCGCAGCCGGCTACGGCCAGCGTGAGCAACATGCCGATGACGATGACAAGGACTCGTCCCATTCCGTAGGTTCGATGCGCGGGCACGGCCGGGCGTTCCACAAACCGCCGAGACTCAGAACGTGAGGACGTGATAACCGTTGGCGAGGTACGAACGCAGACTCGGGTGCTCCTCGAAGTCGTCGAGCAGGGCAATCTCTGCCGCCTCGACCTCGTTGCGGACGCCGAAGGCGTTGGCGCAGTAGGCGCAGGCGCCGACGATCCGGTCGCGGACGTCCTCGAACAAGGCGTGGTAGCGGTGCTCGCCCTCGTTCAGGGCGGCCACCCATTTCGTGCCGGCGCCGTCGAAGAGCAAGGCGACCTCGTCTCCGCTCGCCTTCAGCTCCTTGGCCGTGATCATCGCGTTGACGACTCTTCCCAGCCCGTCGCCCGCCTCCGTGCCCGCGAGGACAACAAGCGCTGCTTTGGTCATCTCGCGCCGCCGTCGGCGAGCGCCTGCTCGACCGCTTCGACGAGCGTCGTTGCCCGGACGGGCTCGGGGACGGGTAGCGGCCAGCGCCGCTCGAGACGATCGATCCAAGATGGCGCCGAGGCCGGCCGCGCGCGCGCCGAGAACGTCCCAGCCGTGCGCGGCGACGAGTGTGATCCGGTCGACCGGCAGCCCCAACCGGGCTGCGGCGTGGTGGTACGGCGCTGGGTGCGGCTTGTAGGCGCGAACCTCGTCGACGGCGATGACGAGCTCGACGGCATCCTCGAGGTCGGCGCGCGCCAAGAGCCGGCGTGTGTGCTCCTCGGCGCCGTTCGTCAGCGTCGCGATCCGAACGCCGGCGGCGCGCAGGTGCTCGAATGCAGCCGCGGCATCGGGGTACGGGTCGAGCTCGCCCAGCCCTTGCAAGATCTCGTCTGCCCTGCTCACGTCGGCCCCGAGCTGCTCCAGGACCGATTCGAGGCTTGCCTTGCCGATCTCGCGAAAGGGCCGGAACTCGCCGACCAGGGTCAGCGCGGCGGCCCCGTGAAGCATTCGCCCGAACCATGCTTCGAGCGACCCTTCAGGTGCGCCTGCCGCCCGCAGGCGGTCGCGAAGCGACGAGAGGTCGAACAGCGTCCCCATCACGTCGAATACGACTGCTTCCGTCACTCGAGCGTCTCCCCAGGTCGCCTCAGAGCGTGTCCATCGTGACGCCAATACCCGAGCCTTCTTCGACGGTACCGATCCGGCGGAGAAAGAGTCGGCGGCGGGCGAACTCGGCCTCGAGGGCGGCGCCCTTCGTGGACGGGAGCGACACGAGAAGACCGCCCGCGGTCTGTGGGTCGTAGCCGAGCGCGACCAGCGGCTCCGGCACCCCTTCGAGCGTCAGCCGCCGCGCGACGAAGTCGCGGTTACGGGGGTCGCCGCTCGTCCGCACGCCCTTGCGGGCGAGGTCAAGCGCGCCGTCGATCGCGGGCAGGCGGTCGCCGTCGAGCACGAACCGGACGCCGCTGCGCGCTGCGACCTCATACGCGTGGCCGAACAGCCCGAACCCCGTCACGTCGGTGACCGCATGCGGATGGAACGCGCGCAACGTTTCCGCGGCTTCGGCGTTCAGCGTGCGCATCCACTCGATCGCACGCTCGAGCGGCTGCGTTCCGGTTAGCCGCTTCTTGTACCCGGTCATGATCAGGCCGGTCCCGAGCGGCTTGGTGAGGAAGAGCGTGTCGCCCGGCCGCGCGCCGGCTTTCGACCAGATGCCGCCTGGATGCACGGTGCCAACGACCGCGAGCCCGTACTTGGGCTCCGCGTCGCGGATCGTGTGCCCGCCCGCGAGCAGCCCGCCGGCGGCACGAACCTGTTCGGCCGCGGCAGCGAAGACACGTCCGAGGACATCCGACGGCAGCTCCTCTGGGAACGCGGCGATCGAGAGCGCGAGCAGCGGCGTCCCACCCATCGCGAACACGTCATTCAGCGCGTTCGTCGCAGCGATCGTGCCGTAGTCACCTGCGTCGTCGACGATCGGTGGGAAGAAGTCGACCGTGAACACGAGCGCCCGGTCGTCCTCGAGCAGGTAGACGGCGGCGTCGTCCGCAGGTGCGAGGCCGACAAGCAGACGCTCCGCCTCGACCGGAACGAACCCGCGCAGAAGCTCCTCGAGCCGGGCCGCGGAGTACTTCGCTGCGCATCCGCCGCAGCTGGCCAGGTCCGTCAAGCGAACGTCAACGTCGGTCATAGAATCTCCCGTGCTCGATCAGCGTCTGCGATCAGGTCGCAATGCGTCTGATGGCACGAGGCGGACGATCGGTTCCGGTTGGCGGGTCGGTTGACGCTCGCCCTCACGAGCGCGTGCGGAGAGGGTCGCGAGCCCGGAGTGCCTGCTCGGCCGCGCCCTTGACGATCTCGCCGAAGCTCGGATAGACATGGATCGATCGGGCGAGATCTTCGATCGTGACTCCTAGCCGCATCGCCACCGCGATGAACTGAATCGAGTCGCTCGCGGTGGGTGTGACGAGGTGCACGCCGAGGATCGTCCCCGAGCCTCGCTCGTAGACGAGCTTCGCAAGCCCGTGCGGGCGGAGCGCGAAGCCGGCGCGCGAGGCGTTCCTGAGCGGCGCCTCAGCGATGGCGATGTCGGCGCCCTGCTCGCGCGCTTGCTCCTCGGTCAGGCCGGCAGAGGCGACCTCGGGGTCCGTGAACACTGCCGATGGAAGTGCGCGGTAGTCGGCGGGCGTACGCTCATCCGCGAACATGTTGTGCACGGCGAGCCGGCCCTGATAGTTGGCGATTGGCGTGAACTGCGCAACAGCGGTGATGTCGCCCGCCGCCCAGATCCCGCGCACGGCCGTCTCGCAGTAGGCGTCGACCGGCAGCCCAGGCCCGTCGAGGTGCAAGCCCGCCGCCTCGAGGTCGAGGCCGTCGACGTCTGGCCGCCGCCCGACGGCGTTGAGGACACGCGCGACCTCGAGCTCCCGCCGTCCCTCCGCGGTCGCGATCACGGCGCGGGCACCGCGCTCGCTCGGCTCGAGGCGCTCGACGCTCGAGCCGGTGAGGATCTCGATGCCTTCCTCCGCGAGCGCTTCATGGAGCACCACGGCGGCGTCGCCATCCATCCGCGGCAGGATCCGCGGGGCGAGCTCCACAACCGTCACGCGGGCGCCGAAGCGGGCGAGCATCTGCGCAAACTCGACCCCGACCGCGCCGGCGCCGATCACGAGCAGCGAGTCCGGGACCTCGTCGAGGTCGAGCACCGTCTCGTTCGTTAGCGCCTCCACGTCGCTCAGCCCCTCGATCGGCGGTTGCGCGGGGAGGCTGCCGAGCGCAAGCAGGAAGTTGTCGGACTCGAACCGCTGCCCTCCGACCTCGATCGTGCGCGAGTCGAGAAAGCGGGCCGCTCCCTCGAACAGGTCGATGCCGTGCTCGCGCAGGTTCCGCCGCCGCGGCTCGCCCGAGGAGGCGGCCACGAAACCGTCCTTGCGCTCCTTGATCTGGCGGAAATCGAGCCGGATGCCGTCGGCGAGCACGCCCAGCTCGGGTCCGAGCGCGCGGATCTGATGGTAGAGCTCGGCACTCGTCAGATAGGTCTTTGTTGGCTTGCAGGCGACGGTCATGCAGTCGCCGCCCCAGCGATGCTTCTCGACGACGGCGACGCGCCGTCCGTACTCCGATGCCGCCTCGCGGGCGGCGAACGATCCAGACGAACCAGAGCCGATCACGATCAGGTCGTAGCGGTCTTGCGCCATGCCTCCTCCTCTCGCGCGGCCAGCGGCCGGTCGAGGATCTCGGTGAGTGACGAGATGGTCTTGCTCCGGTCGAGCCGCCTGCCCGGGCGGTCGAGCAGCAGCGCCTGCGCTCCGGCGGCCTCAGCCATCTCGACGTCCTTGTCCAGCCGTTCGCCGACGAAGAGCACGCGCGCGGGCTCGGCGTGGAGCCGCGCGCAGGCCAGGCGCAACGCCACGCCGGTCGCCTTCACCTCGCCCGACTCCTCGGAGGCGACGACGACGTCGAGGAGCGCGAGCAGACCCGCACGAGCGAGCAGCCGGCGTGTCCATTCACGGCCGCCGTCGGCGACGCAGCCGACGGCTACGCCGCGCGCTCGTAGCTGCCGCAGCGTCGGTTCCGCGTCGGGGAAGGCGCGCACCGCTCGCGCGAAGGCGCGGTTACGCCAGCCCTCGAACGCGTCGAGCTTCGCTGCCGGAACCTCGAGACCCGAGAGGGCGGCGGCGCGCTCGAGTACCAGCCGGTCCTGTTCGAAGTACTCGCGTCGGCGAAAGGTGAGCGCGTTCACGTCGGCGATCGCGCGCCCGAGGGTGACCCGCAGCTGAACCTCGCTCACCCGCGCGCCGCCGGCGCGGAGGAAGCGGATGCGCTGCTCGTCCGTCAGCTTCCAGCCCGTCGACGGGTCGATCAGCGTCCCGCGAAGGTCGAACAGGACGGTATGCGGAACCTCCAGCATCGTGAGTAAGACCCCGCGACTGCCCCGGGCGATTCACCCGTCGGCACCGCCGAGGACCGATCGCCGTCCGCGCCGCATCCAAGAATTCGTGACGGTGGAGCGCGACGAGGTCTTTCTCGAGCTGACGCGGTCGATTTGTCCCGTCTGCAAGCGGGTCATCGACGCCGAGGTGAACGCGCGCGACAACAAGATCGTTATGCGCAAGCGCTGTCCCGAGCACGGGCCGTTCGAGGCGCTCGTCTACTCGGACGCCGATCTCTACATGGCCCAGCTCCGCTTCAACAAGCCGGGAACGCTTCCGCTCGCGCTCCAGACCGAGACGCGCGACGGCTGCCCGCTCGACTGCGGTCTCTGCCCCGACCACAAGCAGCACACCTGTCTGGCGCTGATCGAGGTCAACAGCGGCTGCAACCTCGACTGCCCGATCTGCTTCGCCGACTCAGGTCACCAGCCCGACGGCTACGCGCTCACGCTCGAGCAGGTCGACTTCATGCTCGACAGCTTCGTCGCTGCCGAGGGCGAGCCCGAGGTCGTCCAGTTCTCCGGCGGCGAGCCGACGATCCATCCGCAGATCCTCGACTTTGTCGAACTCGCGCAGTCGAAGGGGATCCGGACGGTGATGCTGAACACGAACGGCATCCGGCTCGCCCGCGACCGCCGCTTCGTACGGGAACTCGCGCGACTGAAGCCGCACGTCTATCTCCAGTTCGACGGCTTTGCGCCCCAGACGCATCTCGCTTTGCGCGGGCGCGATCTCCGCGAGGAGAAGCGGCGCGCGCTGGACGCGAGCGCGGAGGCCGGCCTCACGGTGACGCTGGTCGCGGCGGTCGAGAAGGGCATCAACGAGCACGAGCTCGGCGCGATCGTTCGTTTCGGCGTCGCGCACCCGGCCGTGAACAGCGTCGCCTTCCAGCCGGTCACGCACTCGGGCCGCCACCGCGTCTTCGACCCCCTCGAGCGGCTGACGAACGCGGACGTGATGAAGCTCGTCGCCGCGCAGGTGCCGGAGTGGTACCGGCTCGACGACTTCGTGCCCGTACCCTGCTGCTTTCCGAGCTGCCGCAGCATGAGCTACGCGCTCGTCGACGGCGAGGCGGTCGTCCCGTTCACGCGGCTCGTCGAGATCGAGCGCTACCTCGACTACGTCTCGAACCGCCTCTACCCCGACCCCGCCGTGCGCGGCGCCCTCGAGCGCATGTTCTCGTCCTCGGCCGTCCCGGGCGCGGAGCGTGCCCTGCTCGGCTGCGAGGGCTGCGGGATCGACCTCCCCGACGCCTTGCGCGATCTCGAGCAGCACGTGTTCGTGATCGTCGTCCAGGACTTCCAGGACCCCTACACGCTGAACGTGCGCCAGCTGATGAAGTGCTGCGTCGCCGAGGTCGTCCCCGACGGGCGCCTGATTCCCTTCTGCGCCTACAACTCGGTCGGCTACCGCGAGCAGGTGCGCGCCCAGCTCTCAGGCGTAAACGTGGCGCCAGTGGTACCGAACGCGCGGCCGCTGCTGCCGCTCCTCCGACCCACGCCGTACGGGTCGCGCACCTCGGCCGCGGCCGCGCCCGGCGGCAGGCGGTCGCTGTGACGTCGGCAACGGCCGCGGAGATCAAGAGCTGCTGCGCGGGCGCGTACGCGAGCCCGGCGGCGCGCTACCTACTGGGCGACTCGTTCCACCCCGGCGGTACCGAGCTCACCTCGGAACTCGGCCGCTCGTTGCGACTCGGACCGGACGCGCTCGCCGCCGACATCGGCAGCGGCCCGGGCACAAGCGCGCTACAGCTGGCCCGCGAGACGGGCTGTCGAATCGTCGGCGTCGAAATCGCTGCCGCGAGCGTCGCCGAGGCGAAGCAGAAGGCACATGCGGCCGGGCTCGCGGCGCGCGTCGAGTTCCTGCAAGGCGATGCCGAGGCGTTGCCGCTTCCCGACGCGAGCATCGACGGCGTACTCAGCGAATGCGCCCTCTGCATGTTCCCCGAGAAGCGGTCGGCCGCGCGCGAGTTCGCCCGCGTCCTTCGCCCCGGCGGCCGCTTCGCGCTCTCGGACATGACCGCCGCGCAGGAGCGCCTGTCTGCGGGGTTGCGCTCACTCTCTGGCTGGGTCGCGTGCATCGGCGGCGCCGAGCGGCTCGAAACACTCGTTCAACTGCTCTCCGACAGCGGGCTCGCGGTCGAACACGCGGAGCAGCGTGACCGCCTGCTCGCAGAGCTTCTCGAGCGGATCGAGGCACGACTGCGGGCCGCACGGATGCTCGCCCTTCCCGGTCTCGATGGTCAGATCGAGCGCGGCCTCCAGCTTGCGGGCACGGCGCGCGCCGCGCTCGCTCGCGGCGACCTCGGTTATGCCGTCGTCCTCGGGTACCGGCCGTGACCGAGAGCGAACGCTGGGCGCGCGAGCTGCTCACCGAGCTGCGCACCGCCCGCTTCGCGCCGCGCGCGTGGCGGCGCTTCCTGGCACGGTCGCTCGAGCGGGCGGAGGGGCGGCGGCGCGAGCG
>JBOHAU010000205.1:0-10889 GCA_050698015.1 Gaiellaceae bacterium | reverse complement strand
GGCTACGCCGGTGACGTCTGGTTTCCGCAGCCCGCCCCCAAGGACCACCCGTGGCGGACGATGCCGAACCAGGGTATGACGCCGCACACCTCCGGCACGAGCCTCTCGGCGCAGGCGCGCTACGCCGCGGGCGTCCGCGAGATCCTCGAGTGCTGGTTCGACGGGCGGCCGATCCGCGAGGAGTACCTGATCGTCGACGAGGGCCGGCTGGCCGGCGCCGGTGCGCATTCCTACAGCGCCGGCGACGCCACCGGCGGCTCGGAGGAGGCTGCTCGATTTCGAGCGTGATGCCGGAAGACGAAAGCGCGCGCCGCGCTCGTCGTAGCGGTGCTCTCACCGCGAACCGACACTCGCTTGGCATCCTGAACGCGTGACGCCCGAGCTCGCCATCCGCCTGCGCGGAGCCGTCAAGCGCTATGGGCCGATCACGGCCGTCGACGGCCTCGACCTCGACGTTGCGATCGGCACCTGTGTCGGCCTGCTGGGGCCGAACGGCGCCGGCAAGTCGACCACCATGAGGCTGCTCACCGCTCAGGCGATCGCCGACGAGGGGGAGATCGACGTCCTCGGCTTCAAGCTCCCCGAGGAGTCGAAGATGGCCCGCGCGCAGAGCGGCGTCTCGCCGCAGCTCGACAACCTCGACACGACGCTCACCGTCGAGCAGAACCTGCTCGTGTTCTCCCACCTGTACCGGGTCGCACGGTCTGAGCGCAAGGCGGCGATCGAGCGGGCGCTGGAGATGGCGCTGCTGACCGACCGGCGCGACACGCGCATCGACAAGCTCTCGGGCGGCATGCGCCGCCGCCTGCTCATAGCACGGGCGCTCATCCACCGGCCTCGACTCATCCTCCTCGACGAGCCGACTGTCGGGCTCGACCCGCAGGTGCGACAGGGGATGTGGGCGCTGATCGACCAGCTGCGCTCGGAGGGGACGACGATCCTCATGTCCACCCATTACATCGAGGAGGCACAGCGCCTGGCGGACACCGTCTTGATCATGTCTCACGGGAAGGCAGTCGCTGCCGGACCGCCCTCCCAGCTCGTGCTGGAGCACGCCGGCCGCGAGGCGCTCGAGGTCTACGGCCCGCCGGCGCGCCTGGCCGAGGTCGAAGCGGAGGCAAAAGCATCGGGCCTGCAGACCCGGCGCACCGGGACGAGTGTTTCGATCCTCGGAGTCGACGGGCGGGACGGCTTTACGTCCGAGGGCGAACGGCGGCCCGCCAACCTGGAAGACGTCTTCGTTCTCTTGACCGGCGAGGAGATGACCTGAGACGTCGCTTGCGATGTCTCATTCAGGCCGCGCGGGCTCTGCCCGTGCGGCCGTCTGAAATGACCGGTCGACACGTCGGGCGTCGGGCGGTCGGCCCGTGAGCGTCGCGGCTGCGTCGCGCGCTCCCACCCGTCTGGGACGGCTCGAGCGGCCCGCGCTCACCGGAGTCCTCGTGCGCGAGGTCGTGAACTACTCGTCCTACTGGCGCTCGAGCACGTTCTCGTCCACGGTCGAGCCGACGATCTACTTCCTGGCGTTCGGCTTCGGCTTCGGTGCGGTCGCAAGTCAAATCGGCGGGTTCGACACGATCGACTTCATCGGGACTGGGACCGTGGCGACCGCCGTCCTCTTCTCAAGCGCATTCCCGGCGATGTTCGGGACCTTCGTCAAGTACCAGTTCCAGCGAACCTACGACGCGATCCTCGCGGCGCCGGTGGACACCGAGGAGCTCGTCACCGCCGAAGCGCTCTGGATGGCGACGCGAGCGGGCGTCTACGGGTGTGTGCCGATGCTCGTCGCGATCCCCTTCGGGCTCGACCCGTCGTGGGGCATGCTCGCCGTGCCCTTCATCGGCTGGCTCGCGGGGTTCGGCTGGGCGTGTTTCGGGATCGCGGTCGCGGGCTTCGCGAAGTCGATCGAGAACTTCAACTACATCGTCAGCGCAGTGCTGACGCCGCTATTCCTGCTCGCGGGATCGTTCTTCCCAATCGACGGCCTGCCCGAATGGGCGCAGTTGCTGGCGAACCTGAATCCGTTGTATCAGTGCGTCGAACTCGTCCGCGGTGCGGTGTTCGGCCTCCTAGGCTGGGAGGATCTCGCCAGGGTCGGCATGCTGGTCGTCTTCGGCCTCGCGATCTGGCGTGTCGCGATCCACGCGATGACCCGCAAGCTGATCGACTGACCGGCTTTCGGACGTCCCTCGATCGAGGGATTTCCAGGCTGAACTGTCTATTGTCTGGAGAGGTCGGCATACTCAGATCAGTAGGTTTCATCGCTGCGGCTCGTCCGACGTCGGGGGATCGTGCTCAGGAAGGTGCCGCAGCGAAGGAGAGGGCGGGGTCCGTGCCAGGCTGGTTGACCTGGCTCCTCATCGGCCTGCTCGTGTGGGTTGTCGTCTCGATCCCGATCGCGCTCTACCTCGGACGCGTGTTCCGGTTCTCCACGCGTGGCGATTCCCCCGGTGAGACCGAGGCTGAGCCGCCCGTCGTCGCGGAACCGAGGCCCGCTCTCGTCGGCAACCCGCTGCTAGCGCCGCGGCGGATTCTGATCGTCGACGACGACGCCGGCCTCCGAATGCTGCTGCGCACGACGCTCGACGCGGACGACTTCGAGGTCGCCGAGGCCGAGGACGCCCAGCGCGCCTCCGAGCTCGCACGGTTTTGGCGCCCCACGGTTGTTCTGCTCGATGTGGCGATGCCCGGAATCGACGGGCTCTCCTTCTCTGGGGAGCTCAAGCGCAGGCCGGCCTACGGCACCCCCGTCGTCATCCTGCTGACCGGGACCGAGCTCACGAAGGAGGACGCCGAGCGCGCGGGCGCAGACGCTCTCCTCCGCAAGCCCTTCAGCCCGCTCGAGCTCGTGACCGTGATCGACCGGACGACGGGCACAGACCCCGTCGACCTGACCAGTCTCCCCGGAGAGGCGGGCAGCGAGCAGCTTTTGCTCTACGCCCGAGACCTCGGCCGGCTCGTCGAGATCGAGCGCATGCAGCGGAAGGTCGTTCAAGACGCATACCGCGAAACGGTGATCGCGCTCGCCAACGCGCTCGAGGTGAAGGACTTGCCCACGCGCGTCCATTCGGCGCGTGTCCGGGACTATGCGGTCCAGCTCACGTCCGCAATCGAGCCGAGGCTGCTCGCCGATCCGAGCCTCGAGTACGGCTTTCTCCTGCACGACGTCGGGAAGCTCGGCGTTCCACAGGAGCTGCTCGCCAAGCCCGGAGCGCTCACCCCGGACGAAGTCGAGCTCATGCGCGAGCACACGGTGATCGGCGCTGACATCCTGGCGGAGGTCACGTTTCTCCGCGGCGAAGGGATCAAGGTGATTCGGTCACATCACGAGCGGTGGGACGGCACCGGGTATCCGGACCATCTCGTCGGGGCGGCGATTCCCTTGAGCGCGCGCATCTTCGCCGTTGCGGATGCGGTCGATGCGATGACAGGCGAGCGCCCCTACCGCGAGCCGGCCAGCTGGGATGCGGCGACGAAGGAGGTCGTGTCCCAGAGCGGACGCCAGTTCGACCCCGAAGTCGTCGCAGCGTTCATGAGGGAGAACCAGGCCCTCCGCCGGGTCTACAACGTCCCCGGCAAGGCCGCCTAGCTCCGATCTGATACCTGGAGAAGCGCAGTACTGCTTCGGCGGATCGAGCGGGACCGCCAGCGACGGGCAACCATGGTGATCCGGCCGTTCGGGAAGTTCTCCCGGAGGGAGCAGGGTGAGGTGACCGCCGAAGCGGAGCGGATGATCGACTTCGCCGCAGCCGACGCCGAAGCCCGCGACGTGCGTTACGAAACGGCTGTCGGTACGCGTTCGTCGACGAGCACGTCGTAGCGCTCGACACCGATCCGGCGGCCGGAGAACTGCTGCATGATCTCCCCGAGCGCTTTCGGCATCTCCTCGTCGAAGATCGGCTCGGCGGCGATCGCGTTTTCCTCCGAGTCGAAGAGGCTGATCGAAAGCGACTTGCCGGAGCTCCGATCGACGAGCTCCATGTGGCCCTGGATGCCCGCCATGCCACGAATGATCGGCTCCACGATCTCCATCGCCTCACCCATGAGCTTCTCGTCGGCGGCGGGATCTGTGCTCTCGAAGGTGGCGATGCGTGCGTACATGGCTCCTCCCTCTGTGGACTGGCTCCAGCCTAGGCGTTCAGGCGTGCGGCTGTCCAAGGACGTGGTGGCAAGGCAGCCCCCGGCCGCCCCCCTCGGTACTCAGGCGACGCGGCGCGCGCCGACTAGACGTGTGCCGTAGTGCGAGCCGCGGAGCGTAACGACCTCGACGTTCCGTCCCGATTGGGGCGCGTGCACCATCTGCCCGCGGCCGAGGTAGAGACCGACGTGGCCGAGGCCGGAAAAGAAGAGGACGTCGCCCGGCTTCATGCGCGAGCGGGCAACACGACGGCCCATGTCGTACAGCGCGTACGAGCTGTGTGGCACCTCGATCCCGAGCCGGCCGTACGCCCAGTGGACGAGGCCCGAGCAGTCGAACCCGCCCATCGACGCGCCGCCCCAGCTGTAGGGCACACCGACAGCCTCGAGCGCAATTCTCGCGACGCGGTCGCCGAGAGTCGGCTTTGGCTGTTTCTTGGCATAGCGAGCCGCCTTGGCGTGCACGACGATCGGCGGCATCCGCTTGGTCGTCGCGACCGGTGTCGCCGTCCAGCCGAAGCCGACGGCGGCCAAAACGCAAGCAAGCAAGAGGATGAGAAGGCGGCTCGGCATCGAGGAAGAGGAACGACGGGCGGCGCGGATGCGTGCGGCGGCGCGGCCCTGGCCTGTTCGTCAGCGCCGCATAGTAGTGAGGAAATCGGATATGTCCACCCCTGACCCGGGCTAGGCTCCCCGCGATGGTTCCGGAGGCACCACTCGAACAGACAGAGCACGGGCTCGTTCCAAGCGGCGACGGCTGGTACGTCCTCAACGCCCGCGAGGCGCCCTGGCGCTCTGCGCAAGGGCGAGGAGCCGTCTCCGATTTCGAGGGCGAGTACGAGTTTCCGCAGGTGGGGATCAACCTCTTCGTCCTCGAGCCGGGCGATCCGATGTCCATGTACCACTGGGAGGCCGATCAGGAGGACTTCCTTGTGCTCGCGGGCGAAGCACTGCTGCTCGTCGAAGGCGAGGAGCGCCCACTCCGGCAGTGGGACTTCGTGCATTGCCCTCCTGAGACAAACCACGTGGTCGTTGGGGCCGGGGAGGGGCCGTGTGTGGTCCTGGCCGTCGGCGCGCGCGACCGCTCGACCGGGCCGAACTGGGGCGGATACCCGGTGGACGAAACCGCGCTCCGGCACGGCGCGGGCGTCGAGCAGGAGACGACCGAGCCGAAAGAGGCCTACGCACCGGTACCGAGGCGCGAGCCCACGAAGTACCGCGAGGGCTGGCTGTAGCGACTGTATTTCGCCAAACCCTCCTAGGGCGGGAGGTAGGTCACCTCGAGTGCGGGCCTGAGATCCGGGTTCGCGAACTCGGACGACGGGAGCTTCGGGCCGCTGACGTGGAACTCTTCCTCGGCGTCAGCGAGCTTCAGCAGCAGACCGTCGTTGGGCGCGCCGGATTCGACCCATTCGACGACCAGGTCGGTTACGTCCCACGCGAGCCGCTGCGGCGTTCCCGCCCAGAACCGTCGCTGCGCGACGAGCGGGCCGATCTCGACCTCTCGCTCGCGCAGCCAGTCGCCGCCGATGATCGGATGAACATCGATCGTGTAGTTCCGCGGCGGACAAGGCCGGTCGGTCTTGCGCGGGGCGAGGCAAACGCCGTCGAACGAAAGCGACAACGTCGCGTCGAAGACGACCGAGCCATCGGGAATCGCACTCAGCGGAAAGTGGAGCGCCGGGCGCCAGACCTTGTCCTCGTCGCCGCCGACCGAGAGCCGGTCCGAGAAGTCGCGCCAGCAGCGTTCCTCCCAGTCGTAGCCCCAGTCGCACCAGAAGGGAAGGGAGACATCGGCTGACGGGCCGGCGCGGTAAACGATGGCCTCTGTCTGCGCGCCTGCGGGGGCCGCCGTAAGGACAAGAGCGGCGAGCGTGAGAACGATCCACTTCATCTCGCCATCGTGGCGGGCAAAGCGTCACGCGTGTGTGACGCAGGTGTGCCGAAAGTGAGCCGTTTGGTTAGGGGAACCGATCGCTCGCCGGATTGAGATCGAGCCGGCTCCCGTCCCGGCAGTCCGCAGGCACGCGGTAGGCAGGGTTCGACCGGCCGAGGCGCGCGTTCTCCACCAGCTGCTGACGCATCATCCGCCGCGCCGAGCTTGCCGAGAGACCGAGCCGCCGTCCGATCTCGGCCCCGGACTGCAGCGCATAGCACTCGGTCGTTCCCTCGTCAGAGATGCCGCGGAGGTGCCAGGCCTCGTGCGCGAGCACGGCCAGGGCGCGGGCGGTCCGGTTCGATCTCACCTCTCCCTTGAAAGCGAGCCGGTACAGGTCGAGGCATCGCTCCGGGGTGAGATAGGCGAGATCGCCGCCGACGAGGGCGACGCCGTCTGCGTGCTGGACAGCACCCACGTAGTCACCGGCTTCGTCGCACCGGATCGTCACCGGCTTGGCCGCGATCCGTGAAGCTTCCTGCGAGAAGCGCGCCGTCGCCTCGGCACGGGTGCTCGCCTCGAGCCCGTTCCAGCCGGTCGAGCGCTCGACGACCCAGAAGACGACCGCGAGTGCGGCGATCAGAGCGACGCCGGTGGCGAAGCGGCGGAGCGCCCGGGAGATTCCGCGATCTCCATCCGCATCCTCGGGCGGCGGCACGTCTTCCTCCGGCTCCGCGCGCGCCGTGTCGATCAGGGCGTCCAGCTCTTCCTCCGTTTCGCCCGAATACGGAATCCAGAGCTCCTCGCCCTGCTCGCGGACGAGCAGCAGCTCCTCGGCGTCCTCGCCGTAGCCGTAGCGCTCGCGGTCAGCGGTCTGTGGCCTGCGGTCCGGCCTACGCGCCGGCGGCGGACGGAGGCCACCGACGAAGAAGTGCACCTCCAGCCCGAGCGCGATCAGGAACGGCAGCCAGATCGGTACCGCCGATCGCAGCGCGTAGGGACCGAAGAGCCACGCGAGCACGAAGAGGGCCAACCCCACACGCAGCAGCGTGGGGGGACTCGGCAGGCGCTCGCGCCAGTTCTCCACGTTGCGAAGGTAGCGGCGGCCACCTCAGCCGCCGAGGCCGTCTTGCCAGGAAAGGCCCGGGGCGCCAGGCCCCCGGGCCTCCGCGCAGATACGCGGAGCCCAAACGATCTCGGCCCGGCCGGACATGATTGGTGCAGTGGCGCCGCCGACGAACACCGAGAGTAAGCGAAGGCAACGCTTCGACGCGCTCTTCGCGGCGTACAGCTCGGACATCGTCGCGTACTGCGGCTGGCGGGCCGGAGCGAGCGACGCACAGGACGCGGTCGCCGAGGTGTTCCTGACGACTTGGCGCCGCCTCGACGACGTGCCCGACGGGGACGGGGCTCGCGTATGGCTCTACGCGACGGCTCGGCGCGTGATCGCAAACCAACGCAGGTCGGCTCGGCGCCGAGTCGCCCTGCAGGAACGCCTTGCGATCGAGGCGGCACCGAACCAGGAAGTCGATCAGGAGGAGACGCTCGTCTACGAAGCGCTCCACCGACTCGGGCCGCGTGACCGCGAGGTGCTGCTGCTCGCGGAGTGGGAGGGGCTCTCGCCGGCGCAGATCGGGACCGTCGTCGGTTGTTTGACCGTGACCGCGCGGGGGCGGCTCCATCGCGCGCGCCGTCGCTTCCGCGCCGTGTTCGAGGAGTTGCAGGGCCCCGAGGTGTCATCGACGCAGGTTTTTCCAGGGAGGATCCATGAACACGTCTGAGAGCTTTCGGGCCCTGCGAAGGGCGAATCCCCGCGCGAAGCCTGACTTCGCGGAGACAGTCGCGGCCGCGGTAGTCGTGGTGCGCGGGCAGCTCGGCGCCACGCCGGCAACCGCTGCGGGCACGTCGCGCGGGCGGCGGCGACTGGTTGGAGTCTCTGTCGGCGCGTCACTCGCCGGCGCGGCGCTCGTCGCGACGCTGCTGACGGTCGGATCGCCGGGCGGCGGTACGGGGGTCGAGGACGCAACGGCCGCGGTCAAGACCGCCGCCGCCGTCACGGCGGCGGCGGCAGAGCGCTCGGGTACCGCAATCGTTCGCATCACCCACAACGACGAGTTGTGGGCGGGTTCCACCATCCGCTGGAACCACGGCGACCTTGCCGTGGCCCAGGACACTCCCGGACGGGACGGCAGGGTGGGCTCGAGGCTCCTTCTCGTCGACGGAATGATGTACGGGGTCGAGCCGGACGAGGGCGGCTGGGTCGAGCTCGGCAGCCCGGCGAGCATCGATCCCGGCAGCGGCACGACTCCCGACGACTATCTCTCGGCCGCGCGCGAGGACGTGGGCGGCCCGACCCTCCGTCGGATGACCGCCGGCATGAGCGGTGCGACGACCCGCCGCCTCGACGACGGCTCCGCCGTGTACAGCGGAACGGTCCCAGCCGGGCTGCTCGCCCGGCGGACGGGCTTCAAGGAGGGCCAGACGCTCCGGATCCTCCCGTTCGGCTACGTCGCCCACGACGAAGCCGCGGACCCGGCGGCGCCGCTGGACGCCGCGGTCACGGTCGGCGCCGACGGCATCGTCCGCCAGGTCGCGGTCAGCTGGGGCACGAGTTCCTCGGCGTGGACGTACACAGTCATGTACCGAGCGCTCGGCAAGACCGCTGCGCTGGTGGCTCCGGCGAACGCCGAGCCGCTGAGGCGGGCCGGCTCTGGGCGCCGCTGATCGGGCGACGACGACGCTGTTGCGATGACGCTCCGCCTCGCGCAGGAGGAGGGGATCTTCGCGGGCAGCTAGTCGGAGGCCAACGTCGTCGGCGCTCACCGTCTCGCCGAGCGCCTCGGCCCGGACGCGGTGATCGTCACGCTGGCCGTCGACATCGGCTTCAAGTACATGAGTGGCAGCCCGTTCGCCGGCAGGCGTACGCTTGCCCGGGTGGCGCCGAAGCGACACAAGCATCTCGTTCTCATCCTCACGCGCGAGCTCGCATCGAACCTCGCCACGCCCACCCTGATCGCGAACGCCGAGGGTCAGCTCGTCTTCTTCAACGAAGCGGCCGAGGAGATCGTCGGCCGGACGTTCGCGGAAACCGGTGAGATCGCGCTGGACGAGTGGACGGGGAGCTTCGCTCCGCGGACACGCCATTCGGAGGAGCCGTTGCCGCCGGAACGCAGGCCCGCGAGGATGGCGCTCGACCACCGACTGCCTGCACACGAACAGTTTCGAGTCACGGGCCACGACGGCGTCGACCGTGATGTGGCCGTGACCGCGTTACCTCTCTTCGCGCATGCGGACGAGTTTGTGGGCGTGATGGTCTTCTTCTGGCGGGAGGACTCCGGGAGCTGACGTGCGTCTGAGGATCTGGGGCTGCCGTGGCTCGGTTCCGACTCCGGGGCCGGAGACGGTCGACTGTGGGGGTAACACCTCCTGCGTCGAGGTCTCGCTCGAGAGCGGAACAGCGCTCGTGCTCGACGCCGGCACCGGGATCAGGCGGTTGGGCGACGAGCTGGTCGAGCGCGGCGCGAAGCAGGTCCACCTCCTCCTGACGCACCTCCACCTCGACCACGTCGAAGGGCTTCGTTTCTTCGCACCCCTCTGGGACGAACGGATCAGGGTCGACATCTGGGGCCCGCCTTCGCCGCTGCTCAGTCTCAAGGAGCGCATCTCGCGTTCCTTCTCGCCGCCGCTCTTTCCTATCGACCTCGGCGACGTCCCGGCACTGGTGCATTTCCATGACGTCCCGCGGAGTAAGTGGACGATCGACGGTGCGGTTTTGGCGGCCCATCTCGTCGTTCACCCGGGGCCGACAGTCGGGTACCGGATCGAGAGCGGGAACGCGAGCTTCGCGTACCTGCCGGATCACGAACCGGCGCTCGCCGGGCGCTTCGTCGAGCGGTCGACCGACTGGATTTCCGGGGCCGCGGTCGCCGAGAACGTCGACCTGCTGCTGCACGATGCGCAGTACTCGGAGGACGAGTACGAAGCACGAATCGGCTGGGGGCACTCGAGCGTCCCGGACGCCGTCGCGTTCGCACGCGCCGTCAAGGCTCGTCGTCTCCTGCTGTTCCACCATGAGCCGACTCATTCGGATGCTCGGCTCGAGGATCTCGAAGCGTGTGCTCAGTCGCTCGCGGCGGGGGATAAGGTTCCGCCGACGCTGGCCCGAGAGGGGATGGTCGTCGAGCTGCCCTAGGCCTCGCCGTTCAATCAGAACTCGGCGTGTCCGCCTCGAGCAATCCCGCCTGGTGCGCAAGCAAGACCGCCTGGGCGCGGCCGCGGAGGTTGAGCTTCTGGAAGATGTGCGTGACGTGCGTCTTGACGGTTGTCTCGCTGATGTAGAGCTCTTGCGCGATCTCCGCGTTCGAGTGACCGGCTGCGATCGAGAGGAAGACCTCTCGCTCGCGGGCAGTGAGCTCGTCGATCTCTTTCGGCGGCGACGGGCGTGGGATGCGCGTGAAGTGTTCGATCACGCGCTTCGTGATCGTGGGTGAGAGCAGCGCGTCTCCGGCGGCAACCGTGCGCACTGCCGCGATCAGCTGCTCTGGAGGATCGTCCTTGAGGACGAAGCCGCTGGCGCCGGCCTTGAGCGCTTCGTAGATGTACTCGTCCAGGTCGAAGGTCGTCAGCATCAGGATCCGCGCGGTGTTTTCGGCCGCGAGGATGCGCCGGGTCGCCTCCAGCCCGTCGAGCTCGGGCATGCGGATGTCCATCAGGACGACCGTCGGATCGAAACGGGCAGCCTTGTCTACCGCCTCGAGCCCGTTGCTCGCCTCCGCCACGACTTCGATGTCCTTTTCGCCCGAGAGCAGCATGCGGAAGCCTGCACGGACCATCGACTGGTCGTCGGCGACGAGGACGCGGATACTCACCGGCTAGT
>JBOHAU010000204.1:0-7052 GCA_050698015.1 Gaiellaceae bacterium | reverse complement strand
CGTTGTTGTCTCATGAGACAACTCTACTGCTCGCTTCGCAAGCTCCTCCGATTCGACGACGCCGTGGCACGTGCTGCCGGCGACGAAACAATCGTGCTCGAGCAACGCGCGGTGGAAGCCCAGCAACGTGGTCACGCCTTCGATTCGGTACTCGTCCAGGGCCCGCAGCATCCGCCGCCGCGCGTGTTCCCGGTCGACCCCATGAACGCAGAGCTTCGCGACGAGCGGGTCGTAGAGACCGACGACCTCCCGCCCCGCTTCGACGCCGGAATCCACGCGCACGCCGGGCCCACCCGGCTCCCGGTAGCCCGTGATCCTCCCCGGCGATGGCAGAAAGCCGTTGGACGGATCCTCCGCGTTCACGCGGCACTCGATTGCGTGGCCGTTGAGGCGAACGTCCTCCTGGCGCAGCCATAGCGGCTCCCCAGCCGCGATCAGCACCTGCTCGCGGACCAGGTCGAGGCCGGTGACGAGCTCGGTGACGGTGTGCTCGACCTGGATGCGGGTGTTCATCTCCAGGAAGAAGTACTCGCCGTCTTGGGAGAGGAGGCCCTCGATCGTCCCGGCGGAGCGATACCCAACCGCCCTGGCAGCATCGACGGCGATCCGCCCGATCCGCTCGCGCAGCTCGTCCGACACAGCCGGGGACGGGGTTTCCTCCACGAGCTTCTGATGACGCCGCTGGATCGTGCAGTCGCGTTCGCCGAGGTGAATGACGTTGCCGTGCGCGTCGGCGAGTACCTGGACCTCGACGTGGCTCGGGTCCTCCAAGTATCGCTCGACGTAGACCGCCGGGTTCGAGAAGTACGCCTCGCCCTCGCGCCGGGCAGACTCGAACGCGCGGTCGACCTCCTCGCCCGAGCGAACGACCTTGAGGCCCTTGCCGCCGCCACCCGCGGACGCCTTGATCGCGATCGGCCAGCCGAGCTCGTCGCCGAGTCTGAGGACTTCGCCGGCGCTGGCAACCGGCTCGGTCGTTCCGGGGATGATCGGGACACCGGCGGCCTGCATCCGCTCCCGCGCCGCGACCTTCGAGCCCATCACCTCGATCGCCTCCGGCGGCGGGCCCACCCAGACGAGGCCGGCGTCCTCGACGGCGCGGGCGAAGGAGGCATTCTCGGCAAGGAACCCGTAGCCGGGGTGGATCGCCTCTGCCCCCGCCCGACGAGCGGCGTCGAGCACGCGTTCCTGCGCGAGATAGCTCTCGCCGGGCGGTCCGGGGCCGAGCAGGTAGGCCTCGTCGGCGAGATCGACGTGCAACGAGCCGCGGTCGGCCTCGGAGTACACGGCGACGGTCGCGATCTCGAGCTCCCGCAGCGTGCGGAAGATGCGAATCGCGATCTCGCCGCGGTTTGCGACAAGCACCTTGGAGAAGACGGCCACGACAGGCCTATTCTCCCTGGCGAATGGGGCTCGCGGATCAGCTCACGGTCGCCCGCATAGCGCTGGCGCCGGTCATCGTCGTCCTCTACGCGGTCGACTTCTCGGGCCACGACTACTGGGCCACGGCGCTCTTTGCCGCGGCGATGGCGACGGACTGGCTCGACGGCCGCATCGCCCGGCGGACGGGCCGGACCTCGGCGATGGGCTGCTCGACCCTGTCGCCGACAAGGTTCTCGTTCTCGCCGTGGTGATCGTGCTGATCGACCGCGGCGTCTTCCCGGGCTGGATGGTCGCCGCGATCGTGGCGCGGGAGTTCCTCGTCTCGGGCCTTCGTCTGGCGGCGCTCGAGCGAGGCGTCGTCCTGGGCGCCCGCGACCTCGGAAAGCTGAAGACGTGGACGCAGTCTGTCGCCGCGATCGTCGGCGGCCTTGCGGCGGCAGGCGTCTGGGGCGACGAGTACGCCTGGTGGGCGCTGCTCGCTGCTCTGGTCGTTACCTGGGTGTCAGGCCTCGACTACGCCCGAGTCGCCCCACGCCTGCTTCGGAGCGGGACCGCTGTCTAGTTCTTCCAGCCCCGAACGCCACCACAGGCTTTCATCGTCCTGCACGAGCTCCCGCTCGACGGCCGTGAGGAGCGCCGCCTGAACGTTTTCCTCGACCAACTCGGGGCGCATCACCCAACCCACGGGGCGACAGCCTAAAGCTGCACCGGAGCCAGGCCGATGCGTGATGCATGCGTCGTCTCGCTGCCGCACTCGTCTGCGCATGCCTTGCGCTGGCCGCGCCTACCGTCGTGCTCGCGAAAGCGAACCGCTCCTGGGCGCACGCCGAGATCAAGCTCGTCACGGCACAGGGCCTCATGGGCGGCAATGCGGCGACGTTTCGTCCCGACGCACCGCTGACTCGCGGCGCCCTGGACGAGCTCGTCTTCAATCTCAGCGACGGCGCCGGGATGCCGGCGACGAGCTCCGACCCCAACGTCCACGTCTCGCTCGCCACGCTCGACCGCACGCTCGTGCGCGGCTTGGAGCTCGGCGACGAGGCGCGGCTGTTCTACCTCCGGGCGCGTGCGGCCGGGCTTCGTCCACCGGCCCGCTTCGGCAGCGAGGTCGTCGCGCGGCTCCTGGGTCTGCGCAAGAACCACGAGGCTCCGAACGACGCGCTCGAGCTTCTTCCGGGCGACGACGCAACGCGCGCGGAAGCCGCCTACTCGGCAGCGCAGATCCTTCGCTTCGGCGACCGGCAGACGCCTTCGATCGAAGAGGCTGCAGCTGAGTTCATGCTCCCTGCCTACACACCGTGGCAGCGCAAGATGCTCCAGACCGCCGTGAACCTGATCGGCTACCCCTACGTCTGGGGCGGGACGAGCTCTGGGGCCCAGACGCTCTTCGGCATCACCTCGCGCGGCGGGTTCGACTGCTCGGGCTACGTCTGGCGGGTCTTCAAGCTCCAGCGGTATGCCGGCGGCGAGGCACTGGCCGCAACTGTCCGCGGACGCACGGCCGCGCAGATGGCAGGCGAGGTCCCGCGTGCGAAGCGGATCCCGCTCGCCGAGCTCCAGCCAGGCGACGTGATGTTCTTCGGTCGCGGTGGACGTCGAGCCAAGGCGGCCGGGATCGACCATGCGGGGATCTACCTCGGCGGCGGCTGGTTGATCAACTCGTCGCGCTACGGCGTCGCGCTGGCGCCCGTCGAGAGCTGGTACGTGGAGCGCTTCGCCTGGGCCCGCCGGCCACTTGCGGAAGCCGGCCTGGCCTAGCCACCCCTACTCGTTCGAAGCCGAAAAGGGCGGAACCCCCCGAACGGGTGATGGCATCGCCCCTGCAAGCGCGGAGAATCGAGCGCGGTTCTGCACGGGGAAAGGGAGCTCGATGCTGGAGTGGAAAGCACGAATCCTGACGCTGATGATCTCGGTGGGCACGATCTGGGACCACCTGTTCGGCGCCAGTTACAACTGGAACTGGTAGCGCGGCGACAGAAATGAGACGACTGCCGCCGCGACTCACTCTCTTGGTCGCTCCGGTTTGCGGCGCCGGGCTCATAGTCGCGCTCGCAGCGGGAATCTCGTTCGCGACGACGCCTCACTCGCTCAGCGAGCTTGCAGGCGTTTTCGCGCTCCTGGTCGCCTCGACCGTGGCGAGCCGCTATCCCGTCCCGATCGAGGGTGCCGAGAGCGGTGGGGTCACGCTCTCCTTCGTCTTCGGCACGAGCGGCATCGTGCTCTTCGGCTGGGATGCCGGGATCTTGATCGCATTCGCCGCACCCGCCACGATGCAGCTCCTCGAGCACAGGCCGTTGGAGCGCGTGGCGTACAACGCCTCCGTTTTCGCGATCGGGGCAGCAGCGGCCGCCGGGCTCGTGGCCCTGGTGGACGGCCCCGGCACGCCGGTTCTCGTCGCCCAGGTCATGGTCTCCGCAGCGGCGCAGTACACGCTCAACCTCCTGCTCGTCTCGGCCGCCGTAGCCAGTTCGGCACGACGGGCGTTCGCCTCGCTCGTGGAGTCCTCGGCGCGCGCGACGATCGTTCCGTTCGCCCTCATGGCCTCAGCGGCCTTGATGCTGGTGGTGCTGTGGCAGCGCTCACCGTTGCTCTCCGCCGCCCTCGTCGGCCCGCTGCTCGCGATCTCGCTCTACCAACGGTCTGCGTACCAGGCTCTCCGCGCCATGCGGCTCGCGCTCACCGATCCGCTGACCGGGCTCGCAAACCACCGTTCCTTCCAGGAGCGCGTGCAGCGCGAGCTCTTGGGAGCAGAGGCGCGCAGCATCCCCTTCACGCTCTGCATGATCGACATCGACGACTTCAAGCGCGTCAACGACCTCTTCGGCCATCCGGTCGGAGACAGCGTGCTCGCCCAGGTCGGCGCTCGGCTCCGGCAGAACGGCGAGGCCTTCCGGCTCGGCGGCGACGAGTTCGCGCTGCTGCTTCCC
This sequence comes from Gaiellaceae bacterium, assembly GCA_050698015.1. GTDB lineage: Bacteria > Actinomycetota > Thermoleophilia > Gaiellales > Gaiellaceae > JACDAN01. The sequence continues at coordinate 2,742 of JBOHAU010000204.1, read as the reverse complement.
GCGCGGAGCGCCGACGAGGCTCTGCCGATCGCGCAGAGCGTCCTCGCGCGGATCGCGGCGCTGGAGCTCGACGACGTGGGATCGGTCACGGCCAGCGCAGGGATCGCGAGCTTCCCGGCGCAGGCTTTCGGCCGCGACGAGCTGATCCGCCTCGCCGACAGCGCCCTCTACTGGGCAAAGGAGCACGGCAAGAACCGCGTTCACGTCTATCGTCCCGAAGTCGTCGAGCTCGCCGAGCTACGCCGGCTCGCGCACGGCCCCGACCGCGCAGCCCGCTTCCGCGCGGCCGCGAGCCTCGCGAAAGCGGTCGATGCGCGCGACACCTACACGGGCAGCCACTCGACCCGCGTCGCCGAGCTCGGAGCGTGGATCGCCGCCCACCTCGGCCTCGACGTGGAACAGGTCGAGCTGACGCGGCTGGCGGGCAGCCTGCACGACCTCGGCAAGCTCGCGATTCCGGAGGAGATCCTTCGCAAGCCCGGGCCGCTGACGCCGCCGGAGCGGCTCGTGCTCGAGCGCCATTCGCAGATCGGCTTCCGGATGCTCGAGAGCCTCGGCGTCGACCCGGTTGCCCACTGGGTGCTCCACCACCATGAGCGGTGGGACGGCATGGGTTATCCAGACGGCCTGGCCGGCGAGGAGATCCCGCTCGGAGCGAGGATCATCTTCGTCGCGGACGCCTACGACGCGATGACGTCGGACCGCGCCTATCGCGGCCGGCTGACGCCTCAGGAGGCCGTATCGGAGCTCGAGCGCTGCGCTGGCTCGCAGTTCGACCCGGAGATCGTCGCCGTCTTCGCCCGCGAGCTCGGATACGCGCCGGCAACGGCAGTCGCGGCGCGTTAGGACCGGCCGCGCGGCGGGAATGCCCGTGTCGGTGACACAAATCCAGTTGACCGCCGAACGCGTGGCGCGGAACCAGGCGAGCTTCCGTGAGGCGAACGAGAAGATCCAGCAAGGGCGCTCGAGTACGACGTCGACGGCAAACTTCCCTTCATCTGTGAATGCTCGGAGCCCGATTGCGTGGAGATAATCCGTCTCAGGCTCGCCGACTACGAGTCCGTTCGAGCGACGCCGACTCACTTCATCACCGCGCCCGGCCACCATCGCGCCGCAGAAGGCTGGGCCAACCTCGTCGAGCGCCGCGACGGCTACGAGATCTCCGAGAAGGTCGGCGATGCCGCGGACCTCGCGGAAGAGCTCGATCCTCGATCGCAATGATCGACGAGCGGGAACGCCGTCTCGGCCTCAACGAAGCGCTCTTCCGCGAGGTCAACGAGCGCCTGAGGGGGTTGAACGAGGCCTTCGGCGAGGTGACGAACCGCATGGAGCTCGTCTGCGAGTGCGCCGACCCGGGGTGCGCGGAGCGAATCACGATGACCGTTCGGGAGTACGAGGAGCTGCGCGCAGACCCGGAGCAGTTCGTGATCGCGCCGGGGCACGCGGCGCTGGACATCGAGGACGTCGTCAAGAGGCGCAAGGGCTGGGAGATCGTCCGCAAGCGCCCTGGCGGCCCGGCGGAGATTGCCCGCGCGAGCGACCCGCGCTCCTAGCGTCGACTCAGAGCGGAATGTTCCCGTGCTTGCGCCGCGGGCGCGGCTCTCGCTTGGTGAGCGCCGTCTGCAGGGCATCGACGAGCACCGGCCTCGTGCGCCGCGGCTCGATCACGTCGTCGACGTAGCCGCGCTCGGCGGCGACGTACGGATTGGCGAACTGCTCGCGGTAGTCGGCGATCAGCTCTTGTCGCCGCGCCTCGGGGTCGTCCGACTCCTCGAGCTCCTTGCGGAAGACGATGTTGACCGCGCCTTCCGGGCCCATGACCGCGACCTCGGCGGTCGGCCAGGCGAAGTTGAAGTCGGCGCGGATGTGCTTTGAGCTCATCACGTCGTACGCCCCGCCGTAGGCCTTGCGCGTGATCACGGCCAGCTTCGGCACGGTCGCCTCGCAGTAGGCGTAGAGGAGCTTGGCGCCGTGCCGGATGATCCCGCGCCACTCCTGGTCGGTGCCGGGAAGGAAGCCGGGGACGTCGACGAAAGTGACGAGCGGGATGTTGAACGCGTCGCAGGTGCGGACGAAGCGCGCCGCCTTCGACGACGAGTCGATGTCCAGCACGCCCGCGAGCGAGTGCGGCTGGTTGCCGACGATCCCGACCGAGTGTCCGCCCAGGCGCGCGAAGCCGCAGACGATGTTCTCCGCGAAGCGCTCGTGCACCTCGAGGAACTCCGCGTCGTCGACGACCCGGCGGATGACATCCTTGATGTCGTACGGCTTCGTCGGCTCGTCCGGGATCAGAGTGTCGAGCTCCGGGTCCTCGCGGTCGGAAGGGTCGGTCGGCGGGAAGTGCGGCGGCGGGTCGAGGTTGTTCTGCGGCAGGAACGAGAGGAGGTAGCGGGCGTCCTCGAGGCACGTCTCCTCGTCCGGCGCGGTGAAGTGCGCGACCCCCGACTTAGAGGCATGCGTTGCAGCACCGCCCAGCTCCTCGAACGTCACCTCCTCGCCGGTCACCGTCTTCACCACGTCGGGCCCCGTGATGAACATGTACGAGCTGTCCTCGACCATGAGGACGAAGTCGGTCATGGCCGGCGAGTAGACGGCGCCGCCGGCCGTCGGGCCCATGACCAGGCTGATCTGCGGGATCACCCCCGACGCCTGCACGTTGCGCCAGAAGATCTCTGCGTAGCCGGCCAGTGAGACGACTCCCTCCTGGATGCGCGCACCGCCCGAGTCGTTGATCCCGATCAG
>JBOHAU010000203.1:0-32447 GCA_050698015.1 Gaiellaceae bacterium | reverse complement strand
GGCCTGCGCCCTGGCGGACGGCTTACGTCGAGCCGAGCATTCGTCCGACCGACGGCCGCTACGGGGAGAACCCGTTCCGCTTCCAGCACTACTACCAATACCAGGTGATCCTGAAGCCGGCGCCCGCCGACGTGCTCGATCGCTACTTCGCCTCGCTCGAGGCCGTCGGCATCGACCTCACCAGGCACGACGTCCGCCTGGTCGAGGACGACTGGGAGGGGCCGACGCTGGGCGCGTGGGGGCTCGGCTGGGAGGTCTGGGTGGACGGGATGGAGGTGACGCAGTTCACGTACTTCCAGCAGCTCGGCGGGATGGACGTAGACGTCGTCTCCGGCGAGGTCACCTATGGCCTCGAACGGCTGGCGATGTTCCTCCAGGGCAAGCGGAGCGCCTTCGACCTCGAGTGGGCGGCGGGGTTCACCTGGGGCGACGTCTACAAGGAGAGCGAGCGGCAGTGGTCGATCTACAACTTCGAGCAAGCGCCCGTCGACACGCTGATGCGCCGCTTCGCGGAGTACGAGGCCGAGTGCACCCACCTGCTGGCGAGGAAGCTTCCGCTGCCGGCCTACGACCAGGTGCTGAAGGCGTCGCACACGTTCAACCTGCTCGACGCGCGCGGCGCGATCTCCGTCACCGAGCGGGCGTCCTACATCGGCCGGGTGCGGGACCTCGCCCGGCGCGTTGCGGAGGAATACCTTGCAGCTGCTGCTTGAGATCGGCTGCGAGGAGCTCCCGGCGGCCTCGGCCTACGAAGCCGAGGCGCAGCTTCCGGCGCTCTGCGAGCGCCATCTTGGGAAGACGCCCGAGCGCGTCTTCGTCGGGCCCCGCCGGCTTGCTGTGCTCGTCTCGGGCCTCGAGGAGGAGACCGGCGACCGGTGGATCAAGGGCCCGCCGGTCGAGCTGCGGGAGAAGGCGGCGGCCGGATTCGCAAAGCGCCACAACGTGCCCGTGGAGGATCTGGAGGAGCGAGACGGCTTCCTTGGCGTCGTGTCGCAGCGACAGTCACTGAGCGAGGTCCTGCCCGGACAGTTGGACGAGATCGTCCGGGGCCTTCGGTTCGGAAAGACGATGCGCTGGGACGAGTCGGGGCGCCGGTTTCCGCGACCGATCCGGTGGACCTGCGCCCGCCTCGACGACCAGCCGGTGACGGGCTACGGCACGAAGACGCTCGGCCACCGTTTCACGCACGGCGAGCTGGAGCTCCTCAGAGCCGACATCTATGTGGACGTGCTCCGCGGCGCCGACGTCGAGCCCGACCCCGCTGAGCGCGAGCGCCTGATCCGCGAGGGGCTCGACGCCCTCGGCGAGTGGCGCGACCCGCTCCGCAAGCTGCGCGAGGTCGTCCACCTGGTCGAGTGGCCGCTTGTCCTCGAAGGGACGTTCGACGAGCGCTTCCTCTCGCTGCCGGAGCGCGTGATCGAGACCGCAATGCAGTCCCACCAGCGCTACTTCCCGCTCGGAGGCAACCGCTTCGCGCTCGTCGCCAACGGCGGCGATCCCGAGACGGTCGGGGCCGGAAACGAGACGGTGCTCGAGGGCCGACTCGACGATGCCACGTTCACGCTCGAGCGCGACCTCGCGGCGGGGATCGAGGAGCTCGCCGGGCGGCTCGGGTCAATCGTCTACTTCGCCGGGGCGGGAACCTTCGCCGACAAGGCCGAGCGCCTGCAGAAGCTCGTCGACCGGCTCGGCGGCGGCGACGCTTCGCTCGAAGCGGCGCGGCTCGCCAAGGCCGACCAGGCCGCGGAGCTCGTCCGCGAGTTCCCGGAGCTCGAGGGCTACATCGGAGCCGAGTACGCCCGTCTGGCCGGCTTTCCCGAAGCGGTCTGCGCCGCCATCGCCGAGCAGTACCTGCCTGATTCCGCCGGCGGCCCGCTCCCGGCGACCGAGCCGGGCCGGGTGCTGGCCGCCGCCGACAAGATCGACACGCTGAATGTCTCGTTCTCGCTCGGCCACAAGCCGACCGGCTCGCGCGATCCCTTCGGCCTGCGCCGGGCGGCGATCGGCCTTTGCCGGCTCGCGACCGAAGGCGGGCTCACCATCCCCCGCGACCTCCTCACCGAGGACGTCGGCGAGTTCGTGGAGGAGCGGTTCGAAGGGCTGCTGCCCGACGTCCCGGTCGAGTTCGTCCGCGCGGCCCGGGCGGCGAACGTGCGCGATCTTGGGTCGGTCGCCCGCCTCGCCCAGGCACTTGCCGGGCTCCCCGACGAGCGGCTGGAGCCGATCCACACCGCGTACATCCGCGCCGGCAAGCTGGGGGAGAGCGAGGAAGCCGCGCCGAAGCTCGACCCGAAGCTGTTGACCGAGCCGGCCGAGCAGGAGGTCACGAAAGAGCTCGAGCGGGTCGAGCCCGAGATCGCCTCCGCGCTCGAGACGGCGGACTTCGACGCCGCGGTCGAGGCGGGAGCCAAGCTGGGACCGGTGCTCCACCGCTTCTTCGAGGACGTCCTTGTGATGCACGAGGACGCAGCGGTCCGGCGAAACCGTCTCCGGCTCCTCCGGGACGTCCGCGACACGCTCGGGTCGATTGGCGATCTCGCTCAGATTCCGCGTTAACGGAAGCTGAACGCGGTTCTCAGGCGGCTCTTAGGCTCAGGGTGTTCTATGGCACCCATGAGCAAACAAGTCGCAACGATTGCCGCATCACTTCTCCTCGCCGCCGGCGTGGGCGGCGCAGTGGGCGCGGGCGTCGCGCTCGAGACGCGTGACGAGTCCCCTGCCGCCACGCCAACGACCTCCGCACAGCCCGTCGCGCAGACAATGTCGTCGATCGCAGCCGTGTATGAGCGCGTCAAGGACGGCGTCGTCGAGATTTCGACCTCCGGTGCCACGGGCGGTGCGACCGGCAGCGGGTTCGTGATCGACGAGGAAGGCCACATCGTCACCAACCAGCACGTCGTCAACGGGGCAGAGTCCGTAAGCGTCCGGTTCGCGGACGGCAGCGAAGAGACGGCCGAGATCGTCGGCACCGATCCCTCAACGGACATCGCGGTCCTGGACGTCGATCGCCCGACCTCCCTGCTGACACCACTCAGCTTCGGGGCAGAGGGATCGCTCCAGGTTGGAAACCAGGTGGTCGCGATCGGCAGCCCCTTCGGACTGGAAGGAACGCTCACCACAGGCGTGATCAGCGCCCTCGGGCGTGAGATCCAGTCGCCCAACGGTTTCACGATCGAGAACGCCGTCCAGACCGACGCTGCGCTGAACCACGGCAACTCCGGCGGGCCCGTGCTCGACACCCAGGGCCGGGTCGTCGGGGTCGCCGCCCAGATCCGCAGCGAGTCGGGCGGGAGCGACGGAATCGGCTACGCGGTCCCTGGTGACACTGCTCAGCGCGTCGCGCGCGAGCTGATCGCGGACGGAACCGTCGACCACGCCTACCTCGGCGTCAGCCTCGAAGACGACGGGCCCGCCCGCCTGCAGAGCGTCCGCCCCGGCACCCCGGCAGACCGCGCCGGCCTCCAGGCCGGAGACGAGGTCACCGCGGTCGACGGCGAGCCGATCGAGAGCGGCGACGACCTGCGCGCGGCGATCGACGCGAAGAAGCCCGGAGACAAGATCACCCTCACGATCGAGCGAGGAGGTACGGAGCGCACCGTGCAGGTAACGCTCGGCCAGCGCCCGGCCACCGCTCAATAAGTCCCCTCCTGGATGGCCCGGCCGGAGGGCGGATACCCTCCGGCCGGTGACCGTCGTCGAGCTGCACATGATCTCGGACGCCACGGGCGCGACCGCGAAACGTCTCGTCCAGGCGCTCGAGGCCCAGTTCCCGGACCAGGAGTTCGAGGACATCGTCCACCCGATGGTCGAGAGCGTGGACGACCTGCGCCTCGCCGTCGAGCGGGCGAAAGGCCGGTCGGCCGTGATCGTCTACACGATCGTCAAGCCCGAGCTCCGCGAGGCGATGCACGACCTCTGTCGCCGCGCGAAAGTGCACTACTGCGACATTCTCCGCCAGCCGATCGACTCGGTCGCGAAGGTCTCCGGCCAGGCCGCGAAGATGACACCCGGAGCCCGGCCGCCGCTCGACTCCAACTACTTCCGGCGCATGGCCGCCATCGAGTTCGCGGTCAAGTACGACGATGGGATCGGCGGCGGCCTCGATGCGGCGGACGTCGTGCTCGTCGGCGTCTCACGGACCTCGAAGACGCCGCTCTCGATCTACCTGGGGTACCTGGGCTACAAGGCCGCCAACGTTCCGGTCGTCAAGGGAATCGACCCGCCGCCGGCGCTCTATGAGGTCGACCGATCGAAGATCGTCGGCCTGACGATCGACGCGGAGCGCCTAGCCGAGATCAGGGCCGACCGCGCCAAGCGCCTCGGCGGCGGCGACAACCGGCGCTACCAGGAGCTGGTCGAGATCTACGACGAGCTCGAGCAGGCGGAGAAGCTTCACCGCAAGCTCGGCTGCCCGGTGATCGAGATCTCGGAGCTCTCGATCGAGGAGACCGCCGCCCGGATCATCGCGATGGTCGAGCGCCGCCAGGCCGCCACGGCGTGAACCCCGAGGCTGCTGCAGCTCGCGCGAAGCCCGTCCCGCTCTGGCGTTGGACGGTCTGGTGGGTGCTGCTCCTCGTCGCCGGGCTGCTCTTCTACTTCCTACTCGCGCCGATCTGGCTCGGCCTCCGCGCCGCCGCCTGGATTGCCGAGTTCAGGGCTCGCCGCCGGCGTCCCGCCTGAGCTCGAAGACGAGCTCGCGGCCGTCCTCGTCGTCCATCCGCTCGCCCGTCTGCGTGAAGCCGAGCTTGCGGACAACCGCCAGCGACGGCTCGTTCTGCGGACCGACCGAGAGGACGAAGCGGCGGATCGAGGCCCGCTCCTCGGCCATGTCCATCAGCATCCTCGCCGCCTCGGTCGCGTGCCCGCGGCCCCGGTACGGCGGGAAGATCCGGTAGCCGAACTCCACTGCTTCGGGGTCGTGCGTCGAGTTCACGCCCGGCGGTCCGTGGTAGCCGGCATGGCCGATCATCTGGCCGCCGAGGACGATCGCGTGCGGACACCAGGTTCGGAACCGCTCGTCCTCGCGCATTTGCCGTAGCCGCAGGCCGAGGAAGCCCTTCTCTCCCTCCGACGGGAACTCCTCCGGCACCTCGATCCCCAGCAGGCGCACCGCGTCCTCGTGCCGGCCGTCCAGCACCGCCTCGATGAACTCGGGCGTCATCGGGCGGAGCTCGATCACTCGACGAAGCGAGCTTCGATCGGCGTCTCGACGACCTCGCCGTCGCGGAGCTCGACCCGGAACGCCTTGGAGCCCTCCTCACAGGCGATGGCCTCGCGCAGCTCGCCGTCGACGAAGTGGAGCCCGACGCCCGCGTCGGCGGCGTAGCCGGGCGCCAGACCGTCGTTCAGCAGCTCACGATGCCGCGGCCGCCGGAGCTCCTCGTCGTCGTAGTGCGGGCAGAAGCTTCCCTCGAGGAACCCGAGACATTCCATCTGCTCGAGCTGCGGCCCGAACGAGTCGGTCACGCCCTGCTCGAACCAGCAGATCCCGCCGGCGCTCGACCCCGACAGGACGACACCACGATCCCACGCCTCCCGCAGGAGCTCGTCGACGCCGTGGATGCGCCAGATCGCGAGCATGTTCGTGGTGTTGCCGCCGCCGACGAAGATCAGGTCCTGCTCGAGCACCGTCGCCCGCAGATCCTCGGGCGGCCAAGGAAAGAACTCCAGACGCAAGACCTCGGCGATGCCCGCGAAGCGGTCGTACATCTGGAGCGCGGACACGGGGTCCTCCGCCGCCGCGGTCCCGATGTAGAGCACGCGCGGACGTTCGCGACCCGTCAGCTGTACGAGGAAGTTGGCCATGCCGACGCAGAACTTCCCGCCGCCTGCAGCGAGGATCTGTCGCTCAGCCACGGGCGCAGTATCGCCTCTGAGCGATAATCCGCTCCCCGTGGCCAGATACGTCTATGACTTCGACGAGCCCACCGAGGGCGGCCGCGAGCTGCTCGGCGGCAAGGGCATCGGCCTCGCCGAGATGACGCAGCTCGGGGTCCCCGTCCCCGCGGGTTTCACGATCACGACCGACGCCTGTCGTGCGTACATGGCTTCCGGTGGACAGCTGCCCGAGGGACTGGAAGAGGAGGTCGACGAACATCTCGCGCGCCTGGAAGAGACGGCCGGCAAGCGCTTCGGGGACCCGACCGACCCGCTGCTCGTCTCGGTCAGGTCGGGCGCCGCCGTCTCGATGCCGGGAATGATGGACACGATCCTGAACGTCGGCCTGAACGACCTAGCGGCGGAGGGCGGCGAGCGCTTCGTCCTGGACTCCTACCGCCGTCTGATCCAGATGTACGGCGAGATCGTCGAGGGGATCGACGCGCACCGCTTCGAGGAGGCGCTCGACGAAGACGACCTGCCGAAGACGATCGAGGCCTTCAGGGAGATCTACCAGGATGAGACTGGCCGTTCGTTCCCCCAGGACGCCAAGGAGCAGCTCGGGCGCGCGGTGCGAGCCGTTTTCGACTCTTGGAACACGCCCCGCGCGCAGGCCTACCGGCGCTACAACAAGATCCCGCACGACCTCGGGACGGCCGTGAACGTCGTCCAGATGGTCTTCGGCAACAAGGGCGCGCAGTCGGGAACCGGTGTTGCGTTCACGCGCGACCCCTCAACCGGCGAGGCGGGCTTCTACGGCGAGTTCCTGGCCGACGCGCAGGGGGAGGACGTCGTCGCCGGCATCCGCACCCCGGAGCCCGTTGCTGCGATGAAGGGGCGCCTGCCGGAGGCCTTCGACGAGCTCGTCGAGACCATGCGCCGGCTCGAGGAGCACTACAAGGACATGCAGGACATCGAGTTCACCGTCGAGGACGGCAAGCTCTACCTCCTCCAGACGCGAAGCGCGAAGCGCACCGCGGCAGCCGCGCTGAAGGCGGCAGTGGACATGGTCGACGAGGGCCTGATCACCCGCGAAGAAGCCGTGGTCCGGATCGACCCCGGGCAGCTCGACCAGCTCCTCCATCCGCGGATCGACCCGGACGCGTCCTACGAGGTCGTCGCCACAGGCCTGAACGCCTCGCCCGGCGCCGCTTCCGGCGGGATCGTCTTCGACGCCGACACCGCGGAGGAGCGGGGGAAGAACGGCACGTCCGTGATCCTCGTCCGCTGGGAGACGACGCCGGACGACATCCATGGGATGATCGCGGCGCAGGGGATCCTGACCGCCCACGGCGGGATGACATCGCACGCCGCCGTCGTGGCGCGGGGGATGGGGAAGCCCTGCGTCGCCGGCTGCGAGGCGCTCTCGCTGGACGCGAAGGCCCGGACCGCTTCGCTGGACAGCCACAAGCTGGACGAGGGGGACGTAATCACGATCGACGGCGGCACCGGCGAGGTGATCATCGGCGAGGTACCGCTGATCGAGCCGGACATCAACGAGGACTTCGAGACGGTGCTCGGATGGGCCGACGACCTGCGCCGCCTAACGGTGCGCGCCAACGCCGACACGCCGGAAGACGCGGCCAAGGCACGCGAGTTCGGCGCCGAGGGGATCGGCCTCTGCCGGACCGAGCACATGTTCATGGCCGACGACCGGCTCCCCGTCGTCCGCGAGATGATCATGGCCTCGGACGAGCGCGAGCGGCGAGGCGCGCTGGACAAGCTCCTGCCGCACCAGCAGGCCGACTTCGAGGGGATCTTCGAGGCGATGGCCGGCCTGCCCGTGACGATCCGCCTGCTCGACCCGCCGCTGCACGAGTTCCTGCCGCCGCTCGAAGAGGCGAAGGACGACCGGATGCGGTCGCGGATCCGCGCGCTCAAGGAGGCCAACCCGATGCTCGGCACGCGCGGCTGCCGCCTCGGCCTCCAGTTCCCCGAGATCTACGAGATGCAGGTCCGGGCGATCATCCGGGCCGCCGCCGCGGTGCAGGAGCGGACGGGGGACGCGCCGCTCGTCGAGATCATGCATCCGCTCGTCGCCTTCCGGGAAGAGCTTCGGCGGCTACGGGAGCTGACGATCGAGACCGCGTCGGGCGAGGCCGAGACGGAGTACCTAGTCGGGACGATGATCGAGCTCCCACGAGCATGTATCCGCGCCGACGAGATCGCCGAGGAGGCCGACTTCTTCTCCTTCGGGACGAACGACCTCACGCAGACGGCGCTCGGCTTCTCGCGGGACGACGCCGAGGGCAAGTTCCTGACCCACTACCTGCAGGACGGGGTGCTCGAGCGGAACCCCTTCGAGACGCTCGACCAGAGCGGGGTGGGGGACCTGATGGCGATCGCGGTCGAGCGCGGGCGGCAGACGAAGCCGAAAATCAAGCTCGGAATCTGCGGCGAGCACGGTGGCGAGCCGCTCTCGGTCGCCTTCTGCCATCGCCTCGGCCTCGACTACGTCTCGTGCTCGCCCTATCGCGTGCCGCTCGCGCGGCTGGCGGCGGCGCAGGCTGCGCTCAGCGAAGCGGGCGTCGAAGCTGTCTCCGTCGGCGGCTAGTCGCCGCTAGCTTTCCGGCTGCGTGCGCGCGGGGGCGGGGTCGCGCCAGGCGAGCACCGCGCTCACGACCAGCACCCAGACCACGAACAGGAGGAAGGCTCCTGTTCCGACGGCACCGCCGGGAGCGAACGTCGGCTCGTCGAGGAGCAGGCGGCCGGCGGCGTTGAGCACCAGACCGGCGCCCGCGATTAGGCCGAGCCACGCCGCGGGGTCGGGCAGGAGGCGCGTGCGGGAGATCCCGACGGATGCCGCCCAGACGAAGACGGCGGCAGGGAAGTCGGTGATCACGAACGCGACGCTGCCCAGGTGGTAAAGGGCGTATGCGTTCGCGCCGTTCAGCTCGTCGATGCCGGCGGCGACGGCCGCCCAGGAAGTGACGCCCAGCCAGAAGAGCGCGGCGCCGGCCGCCGCCGAGGCGACGACGATCGCCGGTAGGCGTCCTGCGGGATCGTTCTCGGCGCGCCGGAGAGCGGCGGCCAGCGTCCCGCCGAACCAGAGCAGGAACATCCCTGCGAGGCCGAAGAAGAACGACTGCCAGCGAATCTCGGCTTCGTTCGTCACGAAGAAGTCGAGGATCTCGGCGCTGGTCTCGTCAGCGGCCGGAGGGCGTGGACGGATCAGGAATCCGATCGTCGCCGCAGCGACGAAGCCGAGCCCGGTCGCCGCCGCCCAACGCTCCCACCCGTACATCAGGTGTAGGTCTGCACGCGCCAGTAGGCGACGAGGACGCTGGCCAGGCCGATGGCCAGGAGCCCCATGATGCCGAGGAGCCCGGGTTGCCCGTAGACGGCGTGGCCGCGGCCGAAACGCGAGAGCGCGAGCGTTCCCAGGACTCCGCCGGCGAGGCCGCCGAGGTGGCCGCCGATCGAGATCCCGGGCAGGGCGAAGGTGATGACGAGATTGATCGCGATGATCCCGAAGGCGCCGCCGCCGAGGACGTAAGTGCGCTGCCGCTCGAGGACGAGCGCCGCGCCGAGGATCCCGAAGATCGCGCCGGAGGCGCCGACCGTCGCGCTGTTCGGCGTCAAGAGCAACGCTCCCGCCGAGCCCGCGAGCCCGGAGACGATGTAGAGGAGGAGGTACCGGCCGCGCCCGAGCACCAGCTCCACGGCCGAGCCGAACCACCACAGCGCGAGCATGTTCAGCCCGAGGTGGAACGGGCCGTAGTGGAGGAACATGGCGGTGAAGAGGCGCCACCAGTCGCCGTCGGCGACAGGCGGGCCGGCGAGAAAGCCCTCGTTGAAGATCCGGTTGTTCGTGCCGTTGACCTCCCCGCCGAGGCCGAGCTCGAGCAGGTAGACCCCGACGTTGATCGCGATCAGGATCTTCGTGACGATCGCGCCGCTGCTCTCGAAGCTGGCGCGCCTCATCCCCTGTGTGACGCGTTGTGGCCCCTGTGGCTGGCCCGAGTGATCGGGGCAGCGGATCCCGACGGGCGCGAAGAACATGCACTCGGTACAGATCGGCCGGCCGCACTCCGAGCACGTGACGCCGGTCTCGCGGTCGGGGTGGCGGTAGCAGTACATCGTCTCGGCGGCGGCCATGGGGCCGGGGTAGCGTAGTTGGCCGGATGCGGGTGCACGTCGCGTTCACGCCGGACGAGGTGCTCGAGGCGCCGGTCGCGGTCGTGGTGGACGTGCTGCGGGCGACGTCGACGATCGCGCAGGCCCTGGCGAGCGGCTACAAGCGGGTCTACTGCTGCCGCGAGGTCGAGGACGCGTTGCGTTTGCGCGAGCAACTGGGGGAGGGGCTGCTGGGCGGAGAGCGGTCGGCGGTTCGGATCGAGGGGTTCGATCTAGGAGCGTCGCCGCGGGAAGTCCTGGAGCCGCGCGGCGAGACGCTGATCTACTCGACGACGAACGGGACGCGGGCGGTGCTGGCCGCAGCAGCGGCATGCGGGGAGGTGTTGCTGGGGGCGCTGCTGAACCTGTCGGCGGTGGCTCGGGCAGTTACGGACGACTGCGTGATCGTGTGCGCGGGCTTCCAGGGCCAGTTCGCGCTGGACGATGCTTACTGCGCCGGCCGGATCGTTGAGTTCCTGGACGCGGAGGTGACGGACGCAGCGAAGGCGTCAGGGATCCTGGCGCGCTCGTTCGGGTCGGCGCACGAGGCCCTACTGGCGAGAACCTACGGCCCGCCGGGCCTTGAGGAGGACATCAGGTTCTGCGCGCAGGAGAACCTCGTCGACGTCGTGCCGAGGCTCAGCCGGATGGTCGATTCCGCCGCCGAACTTATTCTCTGACTACGGGGATCCTGGCGCCGGGCAGCCCTAAGTTTGACACCGAACACATGTTCGTGATAGAACACGTGTTCGGTCATGATCGCCTGCCTCGCCATCCCCGGGTTCGAGCTCCGCGCGGCGCTCCGCAAGCGGCCTAGCCTCGCGCTCCAGCCTGCCGCGCTCGCGCCTCCCGAAGGCGCCGAGCCGCTGATCGGGCCCGTCACCGAGGCGGCTCACCAGGCCGGCGTCCGGCCCGGGCAGCGTATGGGGGAGGCGCTCGCGACCTGCCCGAAGCTCGTCCTCGTCGAGCCCGATCCCGCCGGCGCCGAGCGCGACTGGGAGGACATCGTCCGACGTCTCGAGGACTCCGGTTTCGCCGTCGAGTCGACGGCCCTCGGCACCGCCTACTTCGACACGCGCGGGGTGGAACGCCTCTACGGCGGCCTCGAGCCGGCGCTGAAGCGCGCCCTCGCCGCGGTCGGCTCACACTGGGACGCGCGCGTTGGCGCGGCCGGCCGCCGCTTCGCCGCCCTCGCCGCCGCCAACGTCGCGCGCCCAGGCCAATTGCTCGTGGTCGACGACGAGCGCACGCAGGAATTCCTCGCCCCGCTGCCGCTCCGCCTGCTCGGGCTAGACGAGCGACGCCGCCAGGAGCTGGAAGCGCTGGGCGTGAAACGTGTCGGACAGCTTGCCGGGCTCCCGGGCGCTGCCGTTGCCGAACGACTGGGACCGGACGGCCGCAGCGCCTGGGGCCAGGCGAGAGGAGGGAAGCGTGGTCGCATCCGCGGCCGCCGCCCACCCGCCGAGATCTACGAGGTGCTCGAGTTCCCGGAGGCGGTCGGGAACGAGCTCACCCTGCGCCGCGCGCTCGCCACGCTCGTCGAGCGTGCGCTGAACCGACCCGAGCGCGCCGACCGCTTCGTCCGAAAAGTTGCACTTTCGGCACGAGTCGTCGGCGGAGCCTCCTGGAGGCGGACGCTGACATTTCGCGTGCCGGCGGCCGAGCCCGATCGTCTCCGGATCGCGCTCGGGCCGAAGCTGAACGATCTGCCGGCGCCGGTCATGGCTCTCCGCCTCGAGCTCACCGAGCTGACCGAGGCGACAGGCCAGCAGCTCGAGCTCGTGAAGACGCAGGGCGCGGAGCTCCAGACAAGGCTGAAAGAGGGGTTGCGCCAGGTGAAAGCCAGCACCGGCGGCGGAGCCGTGGCAAGTGTGGTCGAAGTCGCGCCGTGGTCGCGGATTCCGGAAGCACGAGCGCTGTTCGTGCCGCGGGACGACTAAGAGAGGCTCCAGCACGATGAGCCTTGTGCCGCCAGGCCGCGCTGGCAACGAAGCTCACCATGCTGAAGCCTCTCCTTGAGCCGCGCGCCGCCCTCGTCGAGCCGCGAGCCGACGGGGCGCCGCGTCTCGTCAATCGTCAGGCGGTCGAGCTGAGCCGCGAGGAGTGGCGCGTCGTCGATCGCTGGTGGACCGAGGACCCGGTCAACCGGCGCTACTTCGACGTCGTGCTCGAGAGCGGCCAGAACGTTGTCGTCTTCCACGACGACGAGCACGGCCGCTGGTTCAGCCAGCGCGGGGCCTAGGTGTCGTGAATCTGCGAGCGGATGTTGTTCGCGGTCGTGTCGTCGATCTCGTCCATGCCATGCACCTCACGAACATGTGTCGCCGCCTGCGCCATGACCTCGTCGTCAGTCTCGGCGCGAACGACCGCCTCGCAGTCGAAGCCCGCGTCTCGGCAGTTGAGCTCTCTCGTCATCGCCTCTCCTTTCTAGCGTCCACGCGCACGGCTCGCGAAGCCTGCATCGGGCGCGTGCAAGTTGAGAAAGCGCGCCGGCCCAACCGGGCGGAACCCGTGCCTAATCCCCAGCGGCGCTGCGACATAGCTCCCGGCGCCCGCACGAACGGTCTCGTCTCCGAGCAGGAAGTCGACTTCGCCGTCGAGGAGGAAGAACGAGTCGACGTGGTCGTCGTGGTGGTGGGGGTCGACGCCTTCCCACCGCTCGTCGAACTCCAGCTCGAAGAGCGACAGCTCGGTCGTCTCGCCCCTGATCGTGTTCGTCAAGCCGAACGGGCGCACCAGCCGCTCGCCGCCGTCGGGCCCCGCGACGATCGCGTCAGTCGGCCCCTGAGGCTCGTCGACGTCGTAGCTGTCCCAGTCGACCCTGACACCGTCGCCGGTGATCCGGCGGATGTACTCGATGAAGCCGCCGTCCGGCGCATGGATGTTCAGGTAGCGCGCGGCGCCGGGCCCGCGAAAGCCGTGCACCACCCCGGGCGGTACCACCACCGAGGTTCCGGGGCCGGCGCGGACCGTCTCGGTCCCATTGATGACCTCGAGCTCGCCTTCGAGGACGTAGAAGACGTCGACGTGCTCCTTGTGGAAGTGCGGGCCGGCGCCCTCGAACGGCCCGGTCCTCACGACCTCGTTGACCGAGACCTCCGGCAGTTCGATCTTCACGACGATGTGCTCGCCGAGCCGCTCACCTTCGCCGGGGCCTAGGAGGACGGCTTGGGTTACGTCGAGCTCCACGCGCATTCAGCCTATTCATTCCTCGACGGCGCCTCGCTGCCCGAAGAGCTCGCGGTGCGGGCGGCGGAGCTCGGCTACGAGGCCCTCGCGCTCACCGACCACGACGGCGTCTACGGCTCGCTCGAGTTCGCGCACGCGGCGAAGGCATTCGGTGTCCGGCCGATCACCGGGACGGAGGTGACGCTCGGCGACGGCTCGCACGTCACGCTGCTCGTCGAGAGCTCACGCGGCTACGCGAACCTCTGCCGGCTGCTGACCGCGGCGCATGCGCACACCCGGCGTGACTCTAAGACGCGTAGCGTGCTCGAGCCCGCGCTCGACCCGAAGCTGCTCGAGGAGCTGAACGAAGGGCTCGTCTGCCTCTCCGGCTGCTCGCGCCATGGCCTCGCCGTCCGGAACCCGAACGCCGCCGCGCGCCTCGCACGGGCCTTCGGCCGCGAGCGGTTCTTCGTGGAGCTCCAGCGGCCCTTCGAACGGGGCGACATGCGGCGCAACGCCCGGCTCCGCGAGCTCGCGGAGACGCTCGGGGTCGAGACGGTCGTCACCGGCGACGTCCATGCCCACGACCCCGCCCGGGCGCTGCTCCAGGACGCGCTCGTCGCGATCCGCCACCGCACCTCCCTCGAGGGCTCGGAGCCGGAGCGGCGCGGAAATCACGAGGCGATCCTCAGGGCTCCCGCCGAGGTCGCCGACCGCTTCCCGCTCGACCGGGACGCCGTCGAGCGCACCGCTGTGATCGCCGGGCGGTGCGAGTTCGACCTGACGCAGGAGCTGGGCTACCGCTACCCCGACTTCTCGGACCAGGCGGAGCCGGCCATCGCGCAGCTGACCCAGGTCTGCAGCCGCGCATTCGACGAGCGCTACTCGGGGGCCAACGGCCACAAGCACAACGCGCGGGCCCGTCTCGACGAGGAGCTGAAGCTGATCGACGAGCTCGGACTGGCCGGGTTCTTCCTGCTCCACCACGAGGTGCTCGAGCTCGCCCGCGACGTCGCGAACGAGGTTCGCGGGCGCGAGTCGCCCCGCAACTCACTCCCGCCGGGCCGCGGGCGCGGCAGCTCGGTCGGCTCGATCGTCTGCTACCTGACCGGGCTCTCGCACGTCGATCCCGTGCATGCGGGCCTATCGCTCGGGCGCTTCATCAACCGCGAGCTCGAGGCCGCCCCCGACATCGACCTCGACTTCCCGCGCGACATCCGCGAGAAGCTGATCGTCGCCGTCACCGAGCGCTACGGGCGTGAGCACGCGGCGCTCGTCGCGGCTTTCGCGACCTACCGCTCCAGAGGCGCGATCCGCGACATCGGCAAGGCGCTCGGGCTTCCGTTCGGCGAGCTCGAGCGGCTGGCGCGTGTGTCCGACGGCTGGAACGCGAAGCGGGTCGCCGAGGAGCTCGCGCTCGTACCCGGCTGGGAGGACAAAGCGACGTCACCCCGCTGGCGTGCCTTCGCCGAGCTGACGCGCGAGATTGCGGGCCTCCCGCGCCACATCTCCCAACACCCGGGCGGGATGGTGATCTCGTCACGGCCGCTCCTCGAGCTCGTCCCCGTCCAGCCGGCGGCGATGGCCGGCCGCCAGCTCTGTCAGTGGGACAAGGACTCCTGCGACGACGCCGGCTTCCTCAAGATCGACCTGCTCGGCCTCGGAATGCTGTCCGCGGTCGAGGAGTGCGTCGAGCAGATCGCGGAGCTGCACGGCGAGCCAATCGACCTCTCGCGCATCCCGCTCGACGACAAGGAGGTCTTCGCGCAGATCCAGAAGGCCGACACCGTCGGCGCGTTCCAGATCGAGAGCCGGGCGCAGATGCAGAGCATCCTCCGCACCCGGCCCGAGACGCTCGAGGACATCATGGTGCAGGTCGCGCTCGTCAGGCCCGGGCCGATCCAGGGCAAGGCCGTCCACCCGTACATCGCGCACCGGCAGCGACTGCGGGAGGACCCGAGCTTCGTGCCGCCGGTCGACCATCCGCTGCTTGCCGAGCCGCTGAAGGACACGCTCGGCGTCGTCGTCTTCCAGGACCAGGTGCTGGAGGTGGCGATGGCGCTCGCGGGGTTCAGCGTAGGGGAGGCCGAGGGGCTGCGGCGGGCGATGAGCCGCAAGCGAAGCGAGGCGGCTCTCGAGGCCTACCGGAAGCGCTTCGTCGAGGGCGCACTCGCGAACGGCGTCGCCAAGAAGCTCGCGAACGAGATCTACGACAAGCTCGTCGGCTTCTCCGGCTTCGGCTTCCCGAAGTCGCACGCGGCGGCGTTCGGCCTGCTCGCCTACCAGTCGCAGTGGCTGCGCTGCCACTACCCGGCGGAGTTCCTAGCGGCGCTGCTGAACGAGCAGCCGATGGGCTTCTACCCGCCGGCGACGCTCGTGCGCGACGCGCAGCGGCGCGGGGTGGAGGTGCTGCCGCCCGACGTCAATCTCAGCGACGCGAAGTGCGTCGTCCAGGACGGGAAGGTGCGGATCGGGATCGAGTACGTGACCTCGATCGGCGACGACGAAGCGAAGGCGCTCGTCGAGGAGCGGGAGCGCAACGGGCTGTTCCGGTCGATCCGGGAGCTCGTTCAGCGGACGCGACTGCGGCGCGAAGGGCTGGAGGCGCTGATCTCGAGCGGCGCGTGCTCGGCGTTCGGCGACGAGGCGCGGCCGCTGCTTTGGGAGGCGGGGTTGGCGCCGCGCTCGGCATCGGTGCCGGGCTCCGGCGGCGAGGCGCGGCAGCTGGCGCTGCCGCTCGATCCCACGGTCGAGACGCCGGACCTCCCGGAGCCGACCGAGTGGGAGCGGATGCTGACCGACTACCGGACGACCAGCCTCACCGTCGGCATCCATCCGCTCGAGCTCCTCCGGCCGCATCTCTCCGGAACTGTCCTTTCGAGCCGTGACCTGTGTCTGGCACCGGACCGGTCCCAAGTGGCCGTTGCGGGGATGGCGATCGCGCGCCAGCGCCCGGCAACTGCGAACGGCGTCGTCTTCATGCTCCTCGAAGACGAGTTCGGGCAGATGAACCTGATCGTCCCGCCGCAGGTGTACGAGCGCCATCGGGCGATCGTCCGTGGCGAGCCGCTGATCCTCGCGCGTGGGCGGTTCGAGAAGGCCGAAAGGAACCAGAACGTGCTCGTCCGGGAGCTGGAGACCCTCGGCCCGCTCGCGCGAAAGGTCGCCGAGGTGCCGGAGCTCAGCTCAGCGCTCCCGCCGGCACACCATTTCGGCCATCGGTAGGTAAGAATCCCGCGGCTTCAAACACAAAGAGGAGGCGCGATGAAACTGAGCTATCTCGTCAAGGGCTTCCCCGGTCACCCGCTTCATCCGCCGCTCACCGACGCAACGATCGGCCTCTACACCGGGGCGACCATCTTCGGTGTCCTATCGATCCTCGGAGTGAGCGAGAGGAACACGGCGACGGCTTGGTGGCTCGCGCTGGTCGTCGGGCTCGTCGTCACCGTTCCGACTGCCCTGACCGGGCTGCTCGACTGGCTCACCATCAGCAGGGGGACACCGCTGTGGCGCACTGCGACGCTGCATCTCAGCTCGATGGTGACCGCCACGGTGTTCTTCCTGATCGCAGCGATCGTCGGCCACGGCAACTACGTCGACGGCGAGGTCGGCGGCGGCGCGCTGGTCCTCAACCTGATCGGGTTCGGCTTCCTCACCCTCGGCGGCTGGCTCGGTGGCGCAATCGTCTTCACGCACGGAATGCGGGTGCTCAACCTCGTCGAGGAGCCGACACGGCGCGCCGTCACGCCCGGTCATCCCGAGAAGGAGAGTGCTGAGGCGTAACCCCGAGGTTGTCGTCGGCGGCTCGACCGCCCTGGAGATCGCCAGCAAGAAGGTGGGTAGACGATGCGCGGCGACGACGGCTACGCGCCGATCGGCGACTACGCAGTCGTCGGCGACGGCCGTACTTCCGCTCTGATCGCCGGCGACGGCTCGATCGACTGGCTTTGTCTGCCGGACGTGGATTCACCGTCGGTCTTCGCCGCGATCCTCGACGCAGAGCGCGGAGGGTCTTTTTCACTCCACCCGGTTGAGCCGTTCGATGCAACGCGCCGATACCTCCCGGGGACGAACGTGCTGGAGACCACTTTTCGCACGGGAGAAGGCTCCGTCCGCGTGACCGACGCGATGACTCTCGTCGTGCCAGGCCGCCTGGCCCCGATGCGCGAGGTCGTGCGCAAGGTCGAGTGCCTTGACGGCGCCGTTGCGGTCGAGTGGGCCGTCGAGCCGCGGTTCGACTACGCGAGCCGCGAGGGCGCGGTGAGCGTCCGCGACGGACGAGTCTTCTTTACGCACCGCGCTCATGCCCTCATGCTCAGCGTCTGGGGAGCCGATGCCGCCTCGACCGGTCGAGCTCGACTCGCTGCGGGGGAGGAGATGCTCTTCTCGTTGTCCTCGGCCCACCGTCCGGCCGTGCTTTCCGGCCGAGCCGATACGAGCACCGGCTCG
The DNA here is from genome assembly GCA_050698015.1 of Gaiellaceae bacterium. Lineage (GTDB taxonomy): Bacteria > Actinomycetota > Thermoleophilia > Gaiellales > Gaiellaceae > JACDAN01. The sequence continues at coordinate 14,837 of JBOHAU010000203.1, read as the reverse complement.
CGCACACGGTGTCGTTCTGGAAGGAGTGGGGGCAACGTGCCGAGTACGAGGGTCCCTGGCGGGAAGCCGTCGTTCGGAGCGCGTTGGCGCTCCGGCTGCTCGTGTTCGCGCCGTCGGGCGCGATCGTCGCCGCCCCGACCGCGTCGCTTCCCGAGAAGATCGGCGGCGGGCGGAATTGGGACTACCGCTACGCCTGGCTCCGCGATGCCTCGTACACCCTCGACGCTTTTCTGGCGCTGGGCTACCACGATGAGGCGCACGCGTTCTTCTGGTGGTCCATGCACGCCTCTCGGCTGACGCGGCCTCGACTCGATGTGCTTTACCGGGTCAACGGCGCGAACAGGGCTCCCGAAATAGAAATGGAGCACCTCGCCGGCTACCGAGGCTCCAGACCCGTCCGGATCGGAAACGCGGCGGGGCGTCAGGTCCAGCTCGACATTTATGGCTCGGTTCTCAGTTCGATCTGGCTCCACGCCCGTAGCCACGGCGATCTCGGCGCGGAGACCGGTAAGGGGACCGCGAAGATCGCCGATTACGTCAGCGACGTCTGGTCGCAGCCCGACTCCGGGATCTGGGAAGTGCGGTCTGATCCAGCGCACTTGGTTCAGTCGAAGGCGATGTGCTGGGCGGCGCTGGACCGGGCCTGCAGATTGGCGGAAGCCGGTTTCGTCCCGGACCGGCGCGCCAGGTGGCGGACCGCCGCCGAAGCGACGCGAGCCTGGATCGAAGAGCACGGCTGGGACGAGGAGCTGGGGGCTTACATCCGCGCGCCGGAGCTGCGGGAACTCGATGCGAGCCTGTTGACTCTGGCGCTCGCCGAGTACGAGGCCGGGCGCAACCGCCTGGGCTCGACGATCGATGCCATCCGGGAGCGCCTGGGTGCCGGTCCCTTGCTCTACCGCTATCTGGGCGAGGACGGTCTCCCGCGCGGCGAAGGCGCCTTCACCGCCTGCTCGTTCTGGCTGGTCGACGCGCTCGCGCGCCTGGGACGAGTGGAAGAGGCGGCGGGCTTGATGGACGAGCTGATCCCGCTGCCACGGACCTCGGGCTCTTCGCCGAGGAGATCGACCCGTCGACCGGCGAGCAGCTTGGAAATTTCCCCCAGGGTCTCGTGCACCTCGCCCTGATCAACGCGGCCGTCTCGATCGAGAACGCAGAGGAGAGGCAGTGAGTCTTGCGGGAGCGCTCGCCGGCGGGTTCGTGGGGACGCTCGTCCTGACGACGGGGCTCCGCTTGGCGCAGATCGCCGGACTCACGCGCATGGACATCCCGTTCTTAGTCGGCACAGCCTTCAGCGAGGACGTTCGCCGTGCGCAGGCGATCGGCTACGCGCTCCACTTTTTCAACGGCTTGCTCTTCGCCTTCGGCTACTGGCTGGTCTTCGCGGCGGTCGATCAAGCCGGCTGGCTGTTCGGCGCCGTCCTCGGCGTCGTCCACGCAGCCTTCGCCGGAGGAGCGCTGGTGAACGTCCTGCTGCCGGCGGTGCATCCGCGCATGGGGACGATCTGGTCGGACGCCTCGGAAACACCGTTGCTCGAGCCGCCCGGGTTCATGCTGTCGAACTACGGTCGCCACACCGCCCTCGTGACCGTGCTCGGGCACGTCGCCTACGGTGCCATCGTGGGTGGTTTCGCCGCCGGCCTCTAGCGTCACGACCAGCGCGGCCCGCCGCACGAGTCGCGCTTGCGTTTCCCTCCTGGGCCGCGACGGCCTTGCCGCTCCTAGCAGGAATTTCGACTTCAGACGTCGTCGATCTCGAGTGCGAATCGGGGCAGACGCGCGTGGACCGTGGCGTTGAACTCGGCGACATAGGCGTCGGCGACCTCCGGATCCAGCGTGGCGGCGTAGCCGTCGCGAAGCTCCGCGAGGGCCTCGGTTCCAAACTCGACGAGCTCCTGGAAGCGGCCGTAGACCTTTTCGGCGTCCTCTCGATTCGCCTCGTCGTAGTCCCGCTCGGCCTGCTCGACGCGGGCCAGGAACTCCGCGTCCTCCTGCTCGAAGAGGTCGAGCTGGCGGTCGATCAGCTCCGCGAAGCGGCCGGCCACGGGACTTAGGCTAATCGCGTGGTGATCCGGACCTGGAACCTCTTCCACGGCAACACGCTCCCGCCCGGCCGCAGGCGCTACGTGGAGCAGATGGTGCGTCTCGTGACCGAGGGAGAGCCGGACGCCGTCTGCCTTCAGGAAGTGCCGCCGTGGGCGCTCGAGCGGCTCGGCCGATGGAGCGGGATGCACGTGTTCGGCGAGACAGCGGCACGACCGATGGTCGGGCCCGTTCCGATCACAGCCGAGCTGGGACGGCACCTGACCGACCTCAACGCAGGCCTGTTTCGGTCGGGTCTGGAGGGGCAGGCGAACGCGATTCTCGTGCGGCGGAAGATCCTCGCTCGCCACGTGATCACGCTGAACCCGTTTCTGTTCCGGTTCAAGACCGCGCGCCGCCTCGAGCTCTCCCTGACGCGAGAGCTCGCCTGGGGCAAGGAGCGACGGCAGGCGATCGCGGTCAGGCTCGAGGGTGGCGCGATGGTCGCCAACCTGCATGCGACGAACGCGGCGGACGTCCGGATTCCCGAGGCCGAGGTCGAGCACGCCGTGCAGTGGGCGGGCGCGCTCGCGGGTGACGATCTGTGCGTCGTCGCTGGGGACTTGAACGTCGACACGAAGCGCTCGGAGGTGTTCGGGCGCCTGGCAGGCTTCTCGGCAGCGGGCCCCGGCATCGACCACGTCCTGGTGCGCGGCGCGGACGTCAGCGAGTACGACCGCTGGCCGCGGGAGCGGCGCCGGCTGGGGAAGCTCCTGCTCTCCGACCACGCCCCGGTGGAGGTACGGGTCCTGTGACCTTCGAGGAAGCCCGCGCCGCTTTTCCGGTGCTCGAGCGGTATGCGTACCTGAACGCCGGCTCGGTCGGGCCGATGGCCCAGCGGACGTACGACGCGATCGTCGAGGCCGGGCGCGAGGAGCTCGGCCCGCGGGGCGGCGACGAGGCGTTCACGCAGATCCTGGAGCTGCGTGAGGGGCTGCGGGTCGTCGTCGGAGCCCAGATCGGCGTCGACGCGGAACACATCTCGCTCACGACCTCCACCTCCGAGGCCTGTCGAGTGGTCGTGGCCGGCCTCGACCTCGGCCCGGAGGACGAGATCGTCACGACCGACGCCGAGCATTTCGGCCTGCTCGGGCCGGTACATGCATCCGGGGCACGGGTCCGGGTCGCTGCGGTGCGGGACCGGCCGGCCGCCGAGGCGCTCGACGTGGTCCTTGCGGAAGTGAGCCCGCGAACCCGGCTCGTCGCGCTTTCGCATGTCCTCTGGCACAACGGTCACGTGATCCCGATCGACGAGCTGAAGGAGGCACTCTCGGCGCCGCTCCTCGTCGACGGCGCACAGTCGGTGGGCGCGATCCCCGTCGAGGCGGAGCCCTTCGACTTCTACACCGTGTCCGGCCAGAAGTGGCTCTGCGGGCCGACCCCGACGGGCGGGCTCTACGTCAAGGACCCCGAGCGGCTTCGAGTCGCCGGCCCGAGCTACTTCTCGCAACGCTCCTACGGGCCCGACGGTTCCTTCGTGCCGCGGGAGGGAGCGCGGCGTTTCGACCAGAGCTGGGTGCCAGCGGCGTTCATCGCCGGACTCGAGGCGGCGGTCTCCGCGCTTCCCGACTGGCGCTTCGAGCGGGCCCGGGAGGTCACGGACCGCTGCCGCGAGCAGCTGCGGGAAGCGGGTCACGAGGTCGTCACCGAGCCGGGCCACGGGACGCTCGTGTCCTGGCGCTGGGACGGCGATCCGGTGGAGACCGTGAAGCGGCTGGCCGCGGAGGGGGTGATCATCCGCGACCTCCCGAAGACGGGGTTGCTACGCGCCTCGTGCGGCTACTGGACAAGCGACGAGGATGTCGAGCGCCTCGTCTCGGCCTTGAGTGCATGAGCGGCTTCCGGCAAGAGATGCACGAGCAGATCCTCGAGCGCTTCCGCGAGGAGCAGGCGCGGGCGCCGAAGTCGTCGGAGTGGCGTGCGCTCGAGGCCGCACTCGAAGCACAGGGGATAGACACGCGAGACTTAGGGATCTTCTCGTCCCTTGGACCGACGACATTCGACGCCGAGAGGGCCGCCCCGATGCTCGTCGAGTGGCTCCCGCGGATGCGAGATCCCGTGGAGAAGGAGGTAATCGCCCGCTCGCTGACTGGGACGAAGAGCGCGAGCGCTGAGGCGGCAGCGGCGATCCTCGAGGAGTTTCGACACGCGCCGATGGAAGCCGAGTCCGAGAAGTGGGCGTACGCAAACGCGCTAGCGACGCTGGCCGATGCGGAGATCGCGGACGACCTGATCGAACTGATCCGCGACGCTCGGCACGGCCACGCTCGGCAGATGCTTTGCGACGCGCTGAAGAGGGCGAAAGACCCTCGAGCGCCTGACGTCCTGATTGAGCTGATCGACGACGACGACGTGTCCGGGCACGCGATTCTGGCGCTCAGGAATTACGGTCCGAAGAGCGCGCTTCCCCATCTGCGTCGCGCGCGACCGAAGTTGGAAGCCGTCCTCGAGCGGTCTACGGCGAGCCCGTTCGCGCGGCGACAGGCTCAACGAGCACTTGAGCGATTGGGGGGCTAGAGGTCTGCGAAGAGATCGACGAGGTTGCCGTCGGGGTCCTTGACCTCGGCATAGCGCATGCCCCAGAAGGCGTCCCACGGCTCCTTGTGGCTCGAGCCGCCCACGTCGAGCAGGCGCTGGTAGGTCTCGTCGACCTCCGCGGGCGAGTCACAGCGGAAGGCAATCGCCATCCGGTGGCCGCCGCCGGACGGAGGCTGCCAGTCGGGATCGAACGAGCGCACGGTCTCTTCCGTATCGAGCATGAACCGGAGCCCGCCGGGGAGCTGCGCCTCGATGTGCCCCTCAGCGTCTTCGGGGAAGTCGAGCCCGAGCTCCCGATAGAACCTGACCGAGCGGGCCAGGTCGGATACGACCACGCCGATCGCCTCGAAGCGCGCGCTCACGCCGCGTCCGCCTCGGTCCGCAGCCCGAGCTCACCCGCGATCGGCTTCATCGCGTCGGCGACGGTCTGGATGTGCTCGTCGAAGTCGACGCCGAGGAGCTCCGCGCCGGCGTAGACCTCGTCACGATGGACGCCGGCCGCGAAGGACGGCTGCTTGAGCTTCTTCTTCACGGACTTCGGCGTCAGGGTCTCGATTCCGTCAGGACGCACAAGCCCGCACGCATGGATGAAGCCCGCGAGCTCGTCGCAGGCGAAGAGCGCCTTCTTGAGGTCGGTGTCGCGGGGCAGGTCCAGGTGCTCGGCGTGGGAGAGAACCGAGTCGATCAGCTCTTCCGGATAGCCCTCGTCGCGGAGGATCGCCGCGCCGTCCTGCGGGTGCTTGTCGAGCGTGGGGTGGATCTCGTAGTCGAAATCGTGGAGGAGAGCCGTCGCACCCCAAAACTCCTCGTCACCGCCCAGTTTCCGCGCATATGCGCGGACAGCGGCCTCAACAGCGAGCGCGTGGCGCAGGAGCGCTTCGCTCTTCGTGTAACGAGTCAGGGTGTCCCAGGCCCGCTCCCGAGTAACTTCCATGCCGCTCAGTACGATATCCCGCTGGTGTCGACCACTCTCGTCACCGACGCACTGATGGAGAGCTTCGTCATCGAGGGGGGCACACCCCTCAGCGGCCGCGTGTCCGCGGCCGGAAACAAGAACGGGGCGCTTCCGATCCTGGCCGCGACGGTCATGACGACGGAGCCGGTGGTCCTGAGCAACGTCCCGCGGATCCGCGACGTCGAGACGATGCTGGCGCTGCTCGCGGACATCGGCGCCGAGGTCGACTGGCTCGGGCCCAACGAGGTTCGGATCGACTCGGGCAACGCGAACAAGTACGAGCTCGATGCGGAGCTCTGCAGCCGGATCCGCGCGTCGTTCCTCCTCGCCGGCCCGCTGCTCGCCCGCTTCGGCCGTGCGAGCGTCCCGCCGCCGGGCGGCGACGTGATCGGACGTCGGCGGCTGGATCCGCACATCCACGCGCTCGCCGAGCTGGGCGTCGAGATCGACCTCAACGGGCGCTTCGACATGCGCACTGAAGGCCTCAGCGGGCGTCGCATCTTCCTCGACGAGGCGAGCGTGATGGCGACCGAGAACGCGGTGATGGCCGCCGCCGTCGCGCGTGGCGAGACCGTGATCGGAAACGCCGCGTGCGAGCCGCACGTCCAGGATCTCTGCCGGTTCCTCTGCTCGCTTGGGGCGAGCATCGAAGGGATCGGGTCGAACGTGCTCCGCATCCGCGGCGTCCAGCGCCTGACGGGCGGGGAGTGGCGGATCGGGCCGGAGCACATCGAGGTTGCGAGCTTCATTGGCCTCGCGGCGGTGACCGGCGGCGACGTGACCGTCGAGCACGTCATCGTCGAGGATCTCGTTCCGATTCTCCCGGTCTTCTCGCGTCTCGGCGTCCAGGTGGAGCTCGGCGAGAACAGCGTCCGGATCCCGCCGAACCAGGAGCTGAGGATCGAGGACGACCTCGGCGATCAGATCCCGAAGATCGAGGACGGACCGTGGCCGGCGTTCCCGGCCGACCTCACCTCGATCGCGGTCGCCGTCGCGACCCAGGCTCGCGGCACGGTTTTGATCTTCGAGAAGATGTTCGAGAACCGGCTGTTCTTCGTCGACAAGCTGGTGAGCATGGGCGCCCGGATCATCCTCTGCGACCCGCACCGCGCCGTCGTGACAGGGCCGGCGAAGCTCTACGGCCAGCGGATGGCAAGCCCGGACATCCGCGCCGGCATGGCGATGCTGATCGCCGGCCTGTGTGCGGAAGGGGTCTCCACGATCGGCAACGTCGGCGAGATCGATCGCGGCTACGAGCGGATCGACGAGCGCCTCCGCGCGCTCGGGGCGCGCATCGAGCGCGTCGAGAACCTCTAGCGCTTCCGGCGGGGCACCTTCATCACGAAGGTGCGCGAGGTGGCCGCTTCGAGCTCGGGCGCGCCGGCGTACGTCAACCGCATGACGTAGCGGCCCTTGCGCAGCCGGGCACGCAGGACGACGCTGCCGCCGGCCTTCGTTCGCGCTCTGGCGACTCGGTACCAGCCGCCGTTGCGGCGGACCTGCAGCGATACCCGCCTGCCCGCGGCTGAGATCGCCGGCAGCTTCGAGCGAAGGCGCGCCTGGATGCGCAGCCGGACGCGCTTGGCGACACGCCGCCGCGGGCCGAACAGCTTGAGCGCCGCGTCGGCCCGCGGCGGCGGGACGACCTCGCCGCCGTTGGCTGCTGTCGCCACCGCCCGGCTGACATCGAGGACGCCGTAGCCGAGCGCCTTCGACCAGCGTCCGTCACCGGACGCCGTCCGCTTCAGGATCCAGGCGACCTGGTCGCGTGTGAGTGCGGGGTTCGCCGCCCAGACGAGCGCGGCAGCGCCGGCGACCTGCGGCGCGGCGAAGGACGTGCCGCTCGAGTAGCCGTAGAGGCCTTGCGTGGAGCCCGGCAGCGTGTACCGCGGCCAGTTGCGAGCCTTGGTGTACGAGGAGATCGCGCCGAAGACGTTCTCGCCGGGCGCGGCGAGCGAGAGCCACGAGCCTGTGTTCGAGAACGACGCGCGCGCGCCCGACTTCCTCGTCGCGCCGACCGAGAGGCCCCAGCCGCCGCGGCCGTTGGAGCCGACGGGCTGGAGCAGCGCTGCGGGGTACTCGACGGGATTGCCGTCCTCGAACTCGTTTCCGGCCGCCGCGACGACGAGCACACCGTGCTCGGCCGCGTACTCGAGCGCCCTGCGCTCGACGGCCGACGTCTCGGTGCCGCCGATCGAAAGATTGATCACCTTGGCGCCCTGGTTGACCGCGTAGACGATCGCGTCGGCCTCGTCGACGTCCGTGAACGAGCCGTCCGCGCGGCCGCTCTGGACAATCAGGAGCTTCGCGTCGCCGCCGAACCCGGCGATTCCCTCGCCGTTCGTCACGGACCCGCCTGCGATCGAGGCGACGAACGTGCCGTGACCGTGGAGGTCGCGGACGTCGGTGCCCTGGTTGAAGACGTTGTAGGTCGCGGGCTGCTTCGCGTTCAGGTCCGGGGCGGTGAGATCGGCTCCGGTGTCGACGACTGCGATCGTCACCGAGGCGGCGGCACGCAGCACGTGCTCCGGCACGCTTCCGACGCGGGTCGCCGTGTACTGCCATTGGTACGGAACGCCTGCCGAGTACATCGCGGTCAACCCGGGATCGGCGGCGGAGAACCGGCGCTCGGGAACGTCCACGGAGACGATCCCCGGCAGCGTCTGCACTCCCTCGGCGAACGCGCCGGGATCCTGCGGCCGGACCTCGACAGCGCGGACGTCGGGAAGGCGCTTGACGACGCGAGCGGGGTAGCGCTTCAGCGCCGCGCGCAGCGCCGCCTGGGAGCGGTAGGTGACCACCGCAGTCGTGTGGGACTCGCCGGCCGCCGACGAAAGTGCCGCGGGCACGCCGAGCACTGCGGCTGCCAAAAGTGGCGTGATTGCCGCGGCAAGACGCAGCAACGTCTGAACGGTTCGCTTGTGCATGTGGCCGCTGGGAGCCAGGGAACGGCTCGCCTAGTGGCGTTTCGGCTCGCCCCGCGGGCTGCGATACCCTCGTTCGAGCGATGCAGGCGGGCGACCAAGCGAGCGGGCTGCAGGCACGCGTCTCGCTCGGCGGGTCCGGGCGCGCGAGTGTCTCCACGGGCCTGTCCGTCCTCGACCATCTACTGGAGCTGCTCGCGTCCCATGCCGGCTTCGATCTACAGCTGGAGGTCGCTCCCGGCGGCCCCGACGCCGAGGCCAACACGGCCGGGCGCGCGCTGGGTCACGCGCTGCGAGACATCGTGCGTGCCGAGGGCGCGAAAGGGTATGGCTACGAGATCGCGCCGGCGGACGAAGCGCTGGCCAACGTCGTGCTCGAAGCCTCGGACCGGCCGCTCCTCGTCTCGAACGTGGATCTCTCCGACGCGCACGTCGCCGGCCTCGAGCGGGACCTCGTGTCCGCCTTCCTCCGCGAGTTCTCGGAGGCGGCGGGACTGACGCTGCACGTCCGGCTGCTGCACGGCGAGGACGCGCGGCACGTGTTGGACGCGATCTTCAAGGCGCTCGGGGGCGCGCTCGCCGCCGCTGCCGCGCCGCGAAAGGAGTGACGATGGGAGAGAAGGAAGTCGTCCGGACCGAGCGGGCTCCGGCGCCGTTTCAGGGCGCGCCGTATTCGCAGGCGATCCGCGCGAACGGGTTCGTCTTCGTCTCCGGCCAGCTCTCGCTCGAGCCCAACCATGCCGAGATCGTCGGCGACTCGATTCAGGAGCAGACGGAGCGCGTGTTCGACAACCTCCAGGCGATCCTCGAGGAAGCAGGTTCGGGGCTCGACCGGATCGTGAAGGCCACCGTCTACCTGACCGATCTCGGAGAGTTCGGCGGGATGAACGAGGTCTACTCGCAGCGACTGGGAGAGCCGTTCCCCGCTCGCGCGACGATCGAGGTCTCGAAGTTGCCGTCCGGCGCCAAGGTCGAGATCGAAGCCATCGCGCTGGCTTCGTAGACCGAGGAGCCGCGCAGCCCCTTCCGGTGGGGTCAGGTCTTGCATTGACGCACCGGCCTCAGGCGCGCCGCGAGCGCTGCTGCAATGCAAGACCTGACCCCCTTAGCCTCGGCAGGACGGTTTCGGGCCCCTCCGCCACAATTGAGGCCATGAAGGCGGCAGAGGTGATTGCGACCCACACGAACACGGACTTCGACGCGTTCGCGGCGATGCTCGCCGCGCGACGGCTGTACCCGGATGCCGTCGTCGCCGTGTCCGGCGCCCTGAACCGGAACGTGCGCGAGTTCTACCGCCTGCATGCGGACGAGCTCGACGCGGTCGAGACCTCGCGGCTCGAGCCGGACGCGATCCGGCGCCTGATCGTGGTCGAGACCACGAGCGCGTCTCGCCTGGGAGAGCTGGAGCAGGTGGCGCTCGACCCAAGCGTCGAGACGGTGATCTTCGACCACCACGGCGGGGAGCTTCCTGACTGGGTCAAGCGGGAGAACGCGGTCATCTCGCAGGACGGCGCGCTGACGACGACGCTCGCGGGAATCCTCGCCGAGCGCGAGATCGAAGTGACACCGCTCGAGGCCACGGCGTTCGCGCTCGGCATCCACGAGGACACGGGCTCGCTGACCTACCCGACCGCCACCCAGCGCGACGCCGACGCGCTCGCGTGGTGCCTTCGCCATGGGGCGCGGCAGGACCTCCTGGCGGGCTTCCTGCACACGCCGCTCGGCGACGACGAGCGAGAGCTTCTCGCCGCCCTGATGGAATCGCTCCAGAGCGAGCGCGTCGCCGGCGTCGAGGTCCTCGTCGCCGCCGTCGCCTGGCCGCGGCACGTGGACGGCGTCTCCAACCTCGCGCACAAGATCGCCGAGCTCACCGACACCCGCGCCCTCGTGCTGCTCGTCGAGATGGGCGATCGCGTCTTCTGCGTGACGAGGAGCAGGACGCCCTTGATCGACGCCGCGGCGATCGCACGCGCCCTTGGAGGAGGCGGGCACCCGGAGGCCGCGTCGGCGATGTTCAGGGGCACGCTCGCCCAGGCGCAAAACGTCCTTCGCGAGGGGCTGGAGTCTGCCGTGGCCGAGCCGGTGCGCGCAGAACGGATCATGTCGCGGCCGGCTCGCTCCGTCGATCCGGACGAGACGGTCAGCCGGGCAATGGTCGCCTGCCAACGCTACGCGCAGAGCGGCATCCTCGTCGTCGAGGACGGCCGTCTCGTCGGCGCCGTCTCGCGTGAGGATCTCGACAAGGCGGTCGCGCATGGACTCTCGCACGCGCCTGTGAAGGGGATCATGAGCTCACGGGTCGCGACGGTGGTGGCGGATGCGCCGCTGCCTGAGGTTCAGGAGGCCCTGTCGGGATCGCCTGACGGCCGCGTCGCCGTACTCGAGGACGACTCCCTCGTCGGCGTCGTCACGCGCAGCGACCTGCTCCGCGCGCTGGGCGAGCGGCCCGAGATCCAGGCGGAGCTCGGCGCGAGCCTCGCCGAGGAGCTGTCCGGCCTGACCGAGCTCGCGCCCGCCTTCGAGGCCGTCGCCGCGTCCAGCGAGCCGTACGACGGGGTCTACCTCGTCGGCGGAACGGTACGCGACATCCTGCTCGGCGAGCCCAACTTCGACGTCGACATCGCCGTCGAGGGAGATGCGATCGCGCTCGCAAGGGCCGTCGCCGACGCCCTCGGCGGGCGAGTCCGGGCGCACCCGAAGTTCGGCACCGCGGTCGTCGTCTACGGCGACGACCAGCGAATCGACGTCGTCACCGCACGGACCGAGTTCTACGACGCCCCGGCGGCGCTCCCCAGCGTCGAGCACGCGACGATCCGCGAGGACCTGTTCCGGCGCGACTTCACGATCAACGCGATGGCCGTGTCGCTGAAGGGCGACGATTTCGGGCGTCTCGTCGATCCGTTCCACGGCCGGCGCGACCTCGAGGCGAAGACGATCCGCGTCCTCCACAACCTCTCGTTCATCGACGATCCGACCAGGATCTTCCGCGCGATCCGGTACGAGAGCCGGTACGGCTTCTGGATGGACGAGCACACGCAGCGACTCGCCCGCGGCACGATCGAGATGGGCCTAGTGGGTGACCTGTCGTCGGCCCGCCTCCGTGACGAGCTGATCGCTTTGCTCGAGGAGGGCGACGCCGGTGCATCAATCCTTCGGCTGGCCGAGCTAGGAGCGGGACAGGCGATCCATCCGCACCTGGCCGCCGACGAGGAGGCCGTGCAGCTGCTCGAACGCCTGCGCGAGCTGAACGAGCGCTACGGGACGGGGATCCCGGCCTGGCGGCTCGCACTCGAGGCGCTCGCCCGCAAGCTGCCGCCCGGCGAGATCTACGAGTGGCTGCAGCGGCTGAAGGTGCAGCGCCGTGACGCGGAGCGGATCGCCTGGGCGGTCACGGTCGGCCCGCGCCTGGTCGAGCGCCTCCGCGGCGACACGCCGGAACCGGCGGAGATCGTCGCGCTCGCCGAGCCCTCGGCGCCGGACGCGCCGCTCTACGCGCTCGCGCTGGCCGACCAGGAGCCTCTGCGCGAGTACTTCGAGCGCCTTCGCGACGTGAGGCTCGAGGTCAGCGGGTCCGACCTCGCGAAGCTCGGTCTCGGCGAGTCGCCGCAGGTCGGCGAGATCCTCGCCGAGCTGCGCCGCCGCAAGCTCAACGGCCAGCTCGACGGGCGCGAGTCCGAGCTCGCCGCGGCGAGAGAGCTGATCGGTTGATTCGTTGGGAGAGCGCGGGGCCTTATACGGTCGTCTTCTCGACGCGCGTCGGCGGGGTCAGTGACGGCCCGTACGAGTCGCTGAACCTCGGGATCCTCACCGCGGACGATCCCGCGCGGGTGGTCGAGAACCGGCGGCTGCTCGCCGGGCGCGCGGGGATCGATCCGGATCGCGCGCGCATGGCGTGGCAGCAACACCGAGCGGAGGTGCGGAAGGCCTCGCCGGAAGGGATCCTGACGCCCGGTGCCCAGCACGAGGCCTGCGACGGCTGGTGGAGTGACGAGCCGGGCCAGGGGATGATGCTCGTCACCGCCGACTGCCTCCCGGTCGCGATCGCGCGGCGAAACGGTGACCACCCGGCGCTCGCGGTGCTCCACGTCGGCTGGCGCGGCCTGCTCGAGGGGATCGTCGAAAGCGGGGCGCGCGCTCTTGGTTCGGAGCCGCTTGCGGCCGCGGTCGGGCCGGGAATCGGGCCGTGTTGCTACGAGGTCGGGCCTGTCGTCGCCGAACCGTTCGCGGCCGCCTACGGCGCCGAGGTGCTGCTGGACGGGCGGCTCGATCTCTGGCGGGCGACGGAGCTTGCGCTCGAGCGTGCCGGGGTCGCCGAGATCGAGCGCACGGACCTCTGCACCTACTGCCACCCCGAGCTGTTCTTCTCTCACCGCCGTGACCGGGGGACGACCGGCCGCCAGGGCGTGATCGCAGCTGTCACCTGAGGAGGTCAGAGAGCGGTACGAGCGGATCCGGGCGGAGGTCGGTCCGGGCGTGACCGTCGTCGCCGCGACGAAGTACGTCTCTCCCGAGGAGCTCGGCGTCCTGGCCGAAGCCGCGGTGGAGGTGGTCGGAGAAAACCGGGCTCAGGACCTCGAGGCGAAGTACGAGCTCCACGGCGACGCCTTCCGCTGGCACTTCATCGGCCACCTGCAGAGCCGAAAGACGAAGACGGTGAACGCGATCTGCGAGCTGGTGCACTCGCTGGACTCGGAATCCGCCGCGAAGCGACTCGAGGTTGCGGCGCTCGTGCAGGTGAACCTCGCGGGGGAGGAATCGAAGTCCGGCCTCGCGCCCGAGGAGCTCGAAGGGTTTCTCGAGCGCTGTCCTGCCGATGTGCGCGGTCTGTCGACGATGCCGCCCTTCACCGAAGACCCGGAGGAATCACGCCAGTACTTCCGAACGTTGCGCGAGTTGGCGGAGCGATTGGGACTCAAGGAGCTGTCCATGGGCACGAGTCAGGACTACCGCGTCGCAGCCGAGGAAGGTGCGACGTTCGTGCGGGTGGGCAGCGTCCTATACGGCTAAGATCCCCTGCTAATGGGATTTTCTGAGGTGTGGAACCGGACGCTCGTCTACTTCGGCATCGCCGAGGAGGACGACGAGGAGTGGGACGAGGACGGGTACGTGACGAACGAGGAGCTCGAGCGGACCTACTCGGAGCGACCGAACGTCCGCCGCCTCCAGACGCGACGCCGGAACAACAAGGACTTCGACGACTGGACCGATCCGGAGCCGACTCCTGCCCGCACGACGACGCTACGGCCGCGCAGCCGGCCTGAGCTGGCGCCGGTCCCCGCGCAGTCGAACGCCGCCGTCCGCGTGCACCTCGTCGTGCCACGCAGTTTCAACGACGCGCAGACGATCGCCGACCGCTTCAAGGACTACACGCCCGTGATCCTCAACCTGCAGGGCGTCGACTCGGAGCTCTCGAAACGCCTGATCGACTTCGCGAGCGGCCTGACCTACGCACTCGACGGCGGCATGCAGCGGATCGCGGACAAGGTCTTCCTGCTGACGCCGGCGAACGTCGAGGTCTCGGCGGAGCAACGCGCCCAGCTGCTCGAGCGCGGCGGGTTCTTCAACCAGGCGTAACCACGGGCCGCGCCGCGGACGCGCCACTCCAGAGCAGCGCCAGTATGGCTGCGATAATCCGACGAATTCGACCGGGGAGGACGAGCGGATGGCCACGAGGGCTGATTTCACCGAAGACGAGTGGGAGACGATGAGCAAGGGTGTGACGGGCGCCGGAATGCTCGTCTCGATCGGCGACCGGGACTTCACCGACACATTTGGGGAGGTCGCGGCACTGGCAAAGCGCTTGAGCGAGCAGCGCAAGGAGGGCCAAAGCCAGCTCATCCGCGAGCTCGCCACCGGCCGACCGAAGGGATTCGGCCTGACCGCCTCGCCCGAAGAGGTCGAGGCCAAGACCCTCGAAGCCTTGCACTCGGCAAATGCGATCCTCGCCGAGAAGGCCCCGGATGAGGCAGAGGCCTACCGGCAGCTCGTCCTGGACGTCGCCGAGTCGGTCGCCGACGCGAAGAGCGGCGTCAAGCCCGGCGAGACCGGCGCGATCGACAAGATCAGGGACGCGCTAGGCCCCGCCTGACCCAAAGCTCGATGCGGCGAATGAGTGCCGAAAGTGCCGGTGACTAATCGCCGTGCGCAAGCCTCTCGTTGAAGGCGGCGTACTGGCCCGCCTTCCCGACGGTGACGAGCGTGTCCCCTTGCTGGATGACGTCACTCGGCTGAGCTCCTGAGATCGGCTCCGGTTCGCGGAGGATCGCGATGACCGTGATCCCGGACTTGGCGCGGAACTGGGCCTCGGCGAGCGACTTGCCGATCCAGGGGCTCGAGTC
>JBOHAU010000202.1:0-2489 GCA_050698015.1 Gaiellaceae bacterium | reverse complement strand
GCACGAGTCGAAGGTGCTTCTCGGTCGCGCCGATCGCAGCGAGCATGCCGAGCTGGCGGAGCCGTCGCTGCGCGATGACGGCGAAGCCTGCCGTGGCAACGAGCGAAGCCAGCAACAGGAAGACGGTAGCCACGGAGAACATCGCCAGCTCGGGTGCCGGCTCGTAGTGACCCCGAATACGGGACCCCACTGGGGCGGACCGGTCATCCTGCGCTTTCACGAACGCCATGACCGTCACGTCGTCGGCGTCGACCAAGACCGTGACGGTGTCCGGTGCTCCGGCGGACGAGGGAGCGACGAGGGCGAACTCGTCGCTCAGCTCAAGTGGGTTCTCGACGATGCCGACGACGGTTCGGCGACGGCCGTCGAGGGCGAGAGTCTTCCCGATCTCGGCCCCGAGAAGTGTCGCGACGCCGTCGGTGACGGCGACCTGGCTGGGACCTTCCGGGTAGCTGCCTCGGCGGAGCGCCAGCCGTGCGTACGGTCCGCGCGGGTCCTGGTCCCGGTACTCCACCCTGTCGACACCGCCCGGGACAAGCAGCGAGCGGTGGCCGATGACGTCGGTCGTCCCGAACCGTTCCTGGACGGCGGCGAGACTTGCCTCCAGCTTGCGCGGATCGGTGGCGTCCAATTCCAAGAGGGCATTGGCCGAGCCGAACTCGGCGTAGTCCAGCGGCCCCGAGTTGTGGGCGATCGTGACGCTCGTAACCGCGGCCGCGACCGCGACGATGAGCAGAGCGATCACCAGGATCTGCTGGCGCCACTCACGGCGGAAGAGGCGCCAGGCCCACCGGACGACCGCACGGCGGGCGGCGACACCGCCGTTTGCCGGGCCGCGCAGTGCTGCGGGCTGAGCGAGCGTCGTCATCGCCGGTCACCTGCGGCCAGGAGCGACTCTGGGCCGGGAGGGGCGACCGTCTGGTCGACGACCTGGCCGTCGCGCAGGAAGACGACGCGGTCGGCCCAGGACGCCAGCTGCGCCTCGTGTGTCACGACGACACCCGCAACGCCCCGCTTGGTCGCGGCCCGCAACAGGCGCATCACTGCCTCGCCGTTGACGGAGTCGAGGGCGCCGGTCGGCTCGTCCGCGAGCAGCAACCCGCGCTCGCCGACGATCGCCCGGGCGATCGCGACGCGCTGGCGTTCGCCGCCCGACAACTCGTCGGGGTAGCGATCCGCGTGGTCGGCGACGTCGAGCTCCTCCATCGCCTCGAGTCCCGCTACGCGTGCCGCCTTCGCGCGGACGCCGTCGAGCTCGAGCGGCAGGGCGGCATTCTCGATCGCCGTGAGCCCGGGGAGCAGGTTGAAGTCCTGGAAGACGTAGCCGATCGAGCGCCGGCGCATCCGCGCCTTCTCCGAGCGCGAAACGTCGGTGAGGTCGACGCCGTCCACCAGCACCTGGCCGCTGCTCGCCTCCTCGAGGCTGCCGGCGATCGTCAAGAGCGTGCTCTTACCCGAGCCGCTCGGCCCCATGATCGCGACCAACTCGCCGCGATCGACCGTGAGGTCGACGCCGCGGAGCGCATGCACCTCGGTCGGCCCCGAGCCGTAGATCTTCGATACCTGGCGCAGTTCGAGTGCGCTCATTGCGAAACCTCCATCTCCTGAGTTGGTTCGAGTGGCATCTCGGCCACCTCGACCGGCGCGAGTTGCGGCCGCTGCTTCAGGCGGACGTCGGCGGCGTCGAGCCAGCGGACGATCGCCTCGAGCCGGAAGAGCTCGGCGTCGACGACGAGCGCCAACGCCGTGTCGTCCTCGTCGGCCGCAGCCTTCGCCTGCGTGTAGCGCTGCATGACCTCGATCACGTGCCGGCGATGAACCTGCAGGATCTCGTGGACGTCGATCCCAGGAATCTGCATGGCAACGAGCACCTTGATCACGAGCTCGTCGCGCGGGGGCGGCACGAGATCGGGCGGGGTGCGAAGCCAGTCGGCCAGGTCGCGTTCCCCGGCGGACGTGATCCGGTACCGCTTGCGCGAGCCCTCGGCTTCCTCGGCGTCGGTCTCGACGAGCCCATCCCGCTCGAGGCGCTGAAGCGTCGTGTAGACCTGGCCGACGTTCAGGGGCCAGACCTCGCCCGTCCGGGACTCGAACTCGTTCTGCAGCCTGAGGCCGTACTTCGGGCCTTCGCTGAGGAGGGCAAGGAGGGCGTGGGGGACGCTCATGCAGGGCCTTCCGTCGTCGTCATACTGAGTAGCATACCGAGTATAGAGGATTGCGCAAGGTTGGCGTCGCGACCTGCTCCGTTTCTTAAGAGAGCGGGCGCTCGAGGGCGGCTCGGTCGGTCGCCCCGAGCGTTGGGAGCGCCCACTCGACCGGCGCGAACCCAAACCGGATCTGCCGGATCCGCGAGCGCAGATCTTCCGCCGGTAACGCGTGGTTGAGGAGCGGGCTCCCGGCGACGTCGCTCAGCAGCCGCGCGCAGGCGACGGCAGACGTCGCTTCCAGCGTCAGGTCGTGGTCCTCCAGCTCCGAGGCAAGCGCCTCGA
>JBOHAU010000201.1:0-39404 GCA_050698015.1 Gaiellaceae bacterium | reverse complement strand
ACCTGGCGCGCACTCTGTCTCCGAATGATCCAAATGCGTCATACCCGCTCCGCCAGGAACGCGCCACCGTACAGGGGAGCCGTCCGGCTCTCCCGTTCCTGCCACGGAACGGGGCTACGAACCAAGGAGGTTCAAACGTGATTCGCCCAGGAGACAGGCTCGAGAACCCGGTCACCGGCGAGGTGCTGGTCTTCCACCGCACCGCCGAGGAGACCGGAGGCGAGTCGGTGCTGGTCGAGGTGATCGTGCGCCCGCACGGCTTCGTCGCGGCCGCGCACGTGCACCCCTTCCAGACGGAGCGCTTCGAGGTGCTCGAGGGCCGCCTCGGCCTTCGCGTCGACGGCAAGGAGCTCGAGGCAGGGCCCGGCGAAGTCGCCGTCGTCCAGCCCGGCACACCGCACCGCTTCTGGAACGCCGGCGAAGAGGACGCTCGCTTCCAGTGCGAGGTCCGCCCCGCGCTCCAGTTCGAGTCGCTGATCGAGACGATGTTCACGCTCGCGGCGCAAGGCAAGACGAACCGGAAAGGCCTGCCGAACCCGCTCCGGCTCGCGGTGATCGCGAAGGCCCACTTCGACACGGTTCGCCTGCCGTTCCCGCCGGACACGCTGCAGCGCCTAGGCCTCGCCCTCGCGGCGCCGCTGGGAAAGTCGCTCGGCTACCGGGCGGTCGCGGAGGGCGTCCGATGATCCTCTTGTATGCGGTGCTCTACGTTGGCTTTGACCTCGCCCCGAAGATCGAGGATCTCTAAGCCGTCCGCCGGCGCAGCGTCGTCGCGCCCAGGACGAGCGCGAGGACGGTGAACCCGATGATCACAGCGACGTCCAGCACCAGCCGGCTGTCCAGCTCGTTGGCGGCGGCCTTGGCCAGCGCTTCGTAGGCGTAGGTCATCGGGAGCAGGGCAGAGACGAGCTCGAGCACGTCCGCCATCTTGTCGCGTGGGGCGAGCAGGCCGGCGAGCAGGAGCTGAGGGAGGACGAACGCGGGCATGAACTGGACGGCCTGAAACTCGGTCTGGGCGAACGCGCTGAGGAAGAGCCCGAGCGCCATCCCGAGGACCGCGTTCGCGACCGCCAGGACGACGACCAACCACACGGGCCCGGCCGCGTCGAGGCCCAGGAATCCGAATGCGACCGCGGCCGCCAGGCTGGCTTGGACGACGGCGACGGCGGCGAACGCCAGCCCGTAGCCCAGCAAGAGGTCGAGCTTTGCGAGCGGCATCGACATCAGGCGCTCGAGCGTCCCGGTCGTGCGCTCACGGAGCATCGCGATCGACGTGACGAGGAACATCGTCACGAACGGGAAGATGCCGACCATCGGCGGCCCGACGCGGTCGAAGGTCGCGTCTTGCCCTTCGAACACGTACTTGAAGAGCGTGATCAGGAGCGTAGGGACGAAGAGGACGAGCGCGAGCGTCCGATGGTCCCGGCGCAATTGCCGGAGGACTCGTGCTGCGGTGGCCAACGTGATCCGGACGCTCATGAAGCCTCCGCGAGGGCGAGGAACGCGTCCTCGAGGTCGTCGGCGTGCGTCCGGTGACGGAGCTCGTCCGGCGAGCCGGTCGCCACGATCTGGCCCTCGCGGAGCAGGACCAGGTCGTCCGAGCGCTCGGCCTCGTCCATCACGTGGGTGGAGACCAGCAGCGTCCTCCCCTCGTCGGCGAGCCGGTGGAAGGTGTTCCAGAGGTCGCGGCGCAGCACCGGGTCCAGCCCGACCGTCGGCTCGTCGAGCACGAGGAGCTCGGGCCGGCCGAGGAGCGCGGTTGCAAGTGCGACGCGGGAGAGCTCCCCGCCCGAGAGCGTTCCGACGACCTGATCCTCGTGGCCACCGAGCGCGACGGTCCGGATCGCCTCGTCGATCTGCTCCTCGGCGGCGTCGAGGACCCGGGCGAAGTAGTGCAGGTTCT
The DNA here is from genome assembly GCA_050698015.1 of Gaiellaceae bacterium. GTDB lineage: Bacteria > Actinomycetota > Thermoleophilia > Gaiellales > Gaiellaceae > JACDAN01. The sequence goes on along the minus strand of JBOHAU010000201.1, from coordinate 37,501 downwards.
CGCGCACCGTGAGGTCGCCGTAGACGGACGGCGCCTGCGTGACGTAGCCGATGACACGCCTGAGCTCCGGCGAGCCCGCCGGCTTCCCCAGCACGGTGACCTCGCCGCTCTCGACGATCTGCACGCCGACGATCGAGCGGATCAGCGTCGTCTTGCCGGAGCCGCTCGGACCGAGCAGGCCGGTGACGAGCCCCGGGCGGATGTCGAGCGAGATCCCCGGCAACACCAGCCGAGCACCGCGGCGAACACGGAGATCGCGAATCCGGATCGACGGCTCGGAATTCACCATGCGTTGAAATATACTGAATGTGTGGCAGTCAAGAGAAGGGGTCGCCGTCCCGGCGCGAGTGGGACGCGGGAAGGCATCGCTCGGGCCGCCCGCCGACAGTTCGCCGAGCTCGGTTACGACCGAACCACGATCCGGTCGGTCGCGGCGGAGGCAGGCGTGGACCCGGCGCTCGTGCTCCACTACTTCGGGTCGAAGCAGCAGCTCTTCCTGGCGGCCGTCGATCTGCCGTTCGACGTGCGCGAGCTGATCGAGCAGGTCCAGAACGGTCCTCGCACTGAGGTAGGCGAACGAGTGGCACGCTTCGCCTTCGTCGTGCTCGCGAATCCTGATGCGCTGGCGCGCTGGAGCGGGATGATTCGAGCGGCCGCGTCGGATCCCGACGCCGCGGCTGTCCTGCGCGGCGTCCTGACTGAACGAATCTTCGAACCGCTGGCGGAAGCGCTGGGCTCCGACGACGCGCAGCTCCGGGCGAATCTCGCCAGCTCGCAGATGGTCGGTCTGGTGATGGCGCGCTACGTGATCGGCATCGAGCCGCTGGCGTCGACGGACGACGAGACCATCGCATCCGCAATCGCGCCAACCATCCAGCGCTACCTCGTGGAGCCGCTCTGACGCTCCGCTGGGGTCAGGTCTTGCGTTACGTCACCAGTCCCCGATCCGGAGTGGCGTTGCCGCAATGCAAGACCTGACTCCAGCGGCCCGGCGCTAGAAGCCGAACTCGACCTCGGTGAAGTACCAGAGGCTGGAGGTGCTCCAAAGCAGCGCGAGCACGGTGAAGAGGGTCCCGCCCACGAGCGGAAGGGTCCAGCGCGGGTGGTCCGGATCCCGGACGTAGAACACCTTGACCGCGAAAACGGCGTAGATGAACGTCCCGAGCAGCGAGTGCGCGAAGACGCGGGGGTCGTCGGTCCTGAAGCCGAGGATGAAGATGCAGTGGAAGGCGACCGGGAGCGTGAACAGGATCGCCAGCCGGCCCGACCAGCGGTGGATGCGATTCACCCGCGGCGGCGGCACCCGGACGACCCCGGTCAGCTTCCCGAAGATGCGGGCGCCCGTGAGCACCTGGACGATCGCGAATGCCGCCGCGACGGTCGCGAACCAGGCCTTGAACGCGATCGGCGTCGAGAACACGCTCGTGACCAGGTCGACATAGGCCGACTCGACGCTTGCCACCAGCACCACGCCTCGACCTTATTACGATCGGCGCATGTCTCGACGCGCGGTCCGGCTGCTCCTCGTGCCGGCGATCATCTTCGTCGTCGTCTCGGCTGCCGTGTTCGGATTCGCGAAGTGGCATCCGGCGAAGCCGGGAGCCGCGGCTCCGCCCGTCGCGACCGGTCCCAGAGATGTCACTCGCGGCGAAACGCTCTTTGCCGAGAACTGCGCCACGTGCCACGGCGAGCGCGGTACGGGAGGCGGAGTCGGGCCGGCGCTCGCCGGGAGTGAGCTGACTCTGGGCGAGGCTCGCACGATCGTCACCAACGGCCGCGGCGTCATGCCGGGCGGACTCGTGAAAGGGCAGGACCTCGAGGACGTGCTGGCCTACCTCCAGCTCGTCTTCGCGACTTAAGCCCAGCGCTGGAACTGAGAAACGGAGTTACTCCGGCTGCAAGAGCTCGGCGGCGGCTTCGAGGTTCACGCGCCCGCGGCCGTGCGTCGCCAGGTAGTTCGGGCTGTCCGGCCGCCAGGCCGGCACACCGAGCTCGACGAAGACCGAGTCCGGTGCCGCCTCCAAGAACACCTGCGCGGCCACGCGCTGCCAGGTGTGGCGATGCGCATCGCGCATGACGACGATCAGCCGCCGGTCGAAGTGCTCCGCCAGCAGATTCCGCGCGTCGAGCGGCGCCTCATCCAATCGAATGACCTCCGCCGACTGCAGTGCGTCGCCGAGCCCGTGGTTCGCGTTTCCCGCTGCGATCGAGGACTCGGGGTCGAGCTCGACGACGAGCGGCGGGCGGTCCATCGCGACCGTGCCTTCGCTGCGGAGCGCCCGCCGCGCGGCGTCCAGGCCGATCCCACGGGGAGCCGCGTCCTGAACACCGCCGTTCGCCCGTGTGAGCTCGGCCACGCGTCCGGCGGCCTCGCGAAGTCGCGCCTCGTCCAGACGCCCCGAACGGACTGCCTCGACCACCGCGGCCTGCACCGGTTCAGCCGGGAGGTCGTGGCCAAGGCAGAGCGCATCGGCGCCCGCCTCGAGCGCGCGCACCGCGCCCTCCTCGACACCGACCGTCGCGCTGACCGCACGCATCTCGAGCGCATCGGTGATGACGATGCCGGCGAACCCGAGCTCGCCGCGGAGCAGTCCGTCGATCGCCGCCTTGCTCAATGTTGCGGGCACGTCGTCCAGGCCCGCAACGCGGACATGGGCCGTCATCACCGCCCGGGCGCCGGCCCCGATCGCAGCTCGGAAGGGCAGCAGCATCGCGGCCGCCGTCTCGTCGTCGCGCTCGACCGTGGGAAGCTCCAGGTGGGAGTCCTCCTCCGTGTCACCGTGCCCGGGGAAATGCTTGGCGCAGGCCGCGACGCCGCTGCGCTGCAGGCCGGTGACGTACGCCGCGACATGCCGGGCGACGAGCGCGGCGTCCGACCCAAACGAGCGGACGCCCACGATTGGGTTCATCGGGTTCACGTTCACGTCCGCGACCGGCGCGAAGTTGAGGTTCACGCCGACACCGGCCAGGTCGGCGCCGATCGCGGCCGCGACCTCCTCCGTCAGAGCAGGGTCGTCGACGGCGCCGAGCGCCCAGTTGCCGGGATAGGAGCTGCCGCGGTCGGCCTCCAGGCGGGTGACGTCGCCGCCCTCCTCGTCGATCCCGACGACGACGTCTTGACGCTCGCCGCGCAGTGACTCGGTCAACTGCGCGACCTGCTGACGGCTCTCGACGTTCCAGGCGAAGAGGACGACCCCACCGAGCCCCGCCTCGAGCTTGCGCCGGAGCCAGCCCGGCACAGTTGTGGCCTCGAAGCTGGCGAGCAGGCAGCCGGCGGCGAGCCGTTCGAGCTCCGCGTTCAACCGCGGACGGCGCCGGCAGTCAGCCCGAAGGCGATCTTCCGGTGGATGAGAAGGAAGAAGACGAGCACGGGCAGCGCCGTCAGCGTCGCCGCAGCCATCAGCGGTCCCCACTCGGTGCCGCGCTGGGTCGTGAAACCGGCGAGCCAGACGGTCAAAGTCTGCTTCTCGGAGTCGTTCAGGAAGACGTACGCGATCAAGTACTCGTTCCAGGCGACGACGAACGCGAAGATCGAGATTGCCACGCGAGGATGTTGCGCACCTCCTTGAAGGACGTCGCGACCATCCAGTAGACCGGAAAGGTCATCACGGCGAAGACGAGCAGGCCCAGCACGTTGATCCCGATCCGCCCGAGCAGCTTCCGGTTCATCGTGTCTTTCCAGTCCGGATCATCCGCTGCGCGAACGGCCGCCGCCGGACACTTACACTCAGCCGACTTGAACGAGCTTGACGAACTCACTACCGAGGCGGGAGGCACTTCGGACGCCGCTGCGCGCACGGGTGCAACGCATCGCCGGACCGCGACCGGCGCTTCGAGCGAGGAGGTCGACGAGCGCTCGAGGCCTCCGGTGGCGAGGCGAAGGTGGCGATCGTCTCGCTGCTCGCGGAGGTCGATGCGGACACGGCACGAGCCCGGCTCCGCGACGCGAATGGCAACGTGAGCTTGGCGCTCTCCCCATGAAGCTCGGCGTCGAAGCGGCAGTCGTCGACGGGATGCTCGTCCCGGGCGACGTCGAGCTCACCGACGGTCGGATCGCGCGCGTCGGGCTGGCTAGTCGTAACGGCCGCGGCATCGCCGCGCCGGGGTTCGTCGACCTCCAGGTCAACGGCTTCGGTGGCATCGACTTCTTTGACTCGGACGCCGCGGGCTACCGCCGCGCCGGCGAGGCCCTCCTGGAGACCGGCGTCACCGCATATCTCCCCACCTTCATCACCACGCCGGAAGAGCAACTCCTGGCGGCGATCGACGAAGTCCCCATGAACGGCGAGGGGCCGCGCATCCTCGGCATCCACCTCGAGGGTCCGTTCCTCGCGGCCGGACGTCTCGGCACGCATCCTCCACTGGCGCGCCGGGATCCCGATCCGGTCCTGCTCGAGCGGTTGCTCGGATCGGGCCGGATCCGACTGCTGACGCTCGCACCGGAGCTTGAAGGCGCGGATGAGCTGATCGACCTTCTGCTCCGGCGCGGCGTCACAGTTTCGTGCGGGCACACGGACGCGACCGCGGACGAGGCGAACGCGGCGTTCGACCGGGGCGTCCGCACCGTGACGCACCTCTTCAACGCGATGCGCCCGCTCCGCCACCGCGACCCTGGGATCGCGGGCGCAGCACTGGCGAGGGACGACGTCGTCGTGCAGATCATCCTCGACGGAGTCCACCTTGCCCCCGAGACGGCGCGCCTGGTCTGGAGGGCGGCGGCCGGACGCGTTGCGCTCGTCACGGACGCGGTCTCGGGAGCGGGCGTCCAGGACGGCTCCTACAGCCTCGGCGGCTTCGAGGTCAAGATCCGCGACGGGGTCGCGCGCGGGCCGGACGGCCAGCTCGCCGGGAGCGTCTTGACGATGATCGAGGCGGTTCGAAACCTGCATGCGCTCGGCGTGCCGCTTGCCGATGCCCTCGAGGCGGCGTCCACTGTGCCGGCCACGGTGCTCGGCCTTCGCGACGTCGGCCGGATCGAGATCGGCGGCGCCGCCGACATCGTCGTCGTCGACGCCAACCTGCGCATCGAACGCGTGCTCGTCGGAGGGCAGGAACGTGTCGTTGCCTGATCCCGAGGCGCTCGACCCGGGTACCCGGTTCCTCGCCGAGATCCACGAGCAGCCCGAGGCGCTCCTTCGGCTCCTCGACCACCAGGTCGACTACGCGCGCGTCGCCGAGCAGGCGCGCGAGCGCGGCTCGTCGATGGTGCGCATCGTCGGGCACGGATCCTCGGACAACGCCGCTTCCTACGGCGTGTACGCGTTCGGGCTCATGCCTCGCTGGACGGCGTTCCGAGACTCCATCTCTCTCACCGTCCACTACGGAACCGTCCTCGACATGGCGGGAACGACCGCGATCGGCCTTTCGCAGTCCGGGCGGACGCCGGACGTCGTCAGCTACCTCGAGGCGGCGCGCCGGAACGGCGCCTACACGATTGCCCTCACCAACGAGCCCACGTCCGAACTGGCCGCCGTCGCCGAGGCAGTGCTACCGCTCGACGCCGGCTCGGAGCATGCCGTCGCGGCGACGAAGACGTACCTGAACCAGGTCGCTGCGCTCGGCCTACTTGCGGCCCACGTGGCCGGCGAGGGGCCGGAGTTCGCCGCCGGGATCCGTCGCGCTGCAGAGGCCCTCCGCAGCCTGATCCCTGCCTTCGAGCGCCTCGTCCTTCCCATCGCCGCCGCCTACGCGTTCACCGGACGGATGTTCGTGATCGGCCGCGGGCCGGAGTTCGCGACGGCGCGCGAGATCGCGCTCAAGCTGCTCGAGACGACGCGCGTCGCTGCGGAGCCGATGACCGCGACCGACCTCGCCCACGGCCCGGTCGCGGCGCTCGATCCGCTGTTCCCCGTGTGGGCGATCGCATCGCCGGACGAGGCGCTCTCCGCGGTGATCGAAGGCGCGGAGCGCTCGCGCGAAGCCGGTGCGACCCTGATCGCGAGCGGCGCGGCCGCCGACGCCGTTCCGGATGCCGCCTTCCGCCTGCCCCTCCCGGACCTAGGCTCCACCCTCCTCGGCCCGCTGCTCTCGGTCGTGCCGGGCCAGCTGTTTGCGTGGGCCCTCGCGCGGGCTCGCGGCCTCGACCCCGATCGCCCACGCGGCCTGAGCAAAGTAACCCTGGCCCGTTAGGTCGGCTTGCGCCGCCCGCCGACCAGGTCCGAGTGCCAGGCACCCGGACCTGGCGGTAACGCACAGGGTTAAGTGACTCCGGAGGGCGCGCGCGCCTCGGAGGGATCCGGGACGATGCGGATGTAAGGCTTCGGCGAGTCCCACTCGCCGAAGATCTCCTTCGCCTCGTCGTTCGTCACCGAGCCGGCGATGATGACGTCGTCGCCCTGCTGCCAGTTGACCGGCGTCGCGACCTTGTGTTTGGCCGTCAGCTGCAGCGAGTCGATCACGCGCAGCACTTCGTCGAAGTTGCGCCCCGTCGTCATCGGGTAGACGAGGATGAGCTTGATCGTCTTGTCAGGGCCGATGACGAAGACGTTCCGCACCGTCTGGTTGTCGGCCGGCGTCCTAGCCCCTGGATCTCCCTCGACGCTCGCCGGCAGCATGCCGTAGGCCTTGGAGACCTCGAAATCCGCGTCGGCGATGATCGGGTAGTTGGGCGCTTCGCCCTGGGTCTCCTCGATGTCCTTCGCCCAGCCGGTATGGCTGTCGACAGGATCGACGGAGAGGCCGAGCACCTTGACGTTCCGGCGGTCGAACTCGGGCTTGATCTTCGCCATGTAGCCGAGCTCGGTCGTGCACACCGGCGTGAAGTCCTTTGGGTGGGAGAACAGCACGGCCCAGGAGTCGCCGATCCACTCGTGGAAGGAGATCGGGCCGTCCGTGGTCGCGGCCTGGAAGTCCGGCGCCGTGTCGCCGATCTTGAGGCTCATGTGTCTTCCTCCTTTCGCGCCCGCACTCGCAGGCCGTGGGGGTAAGCACCGAGGTTAGAGATCCGAGCCATGGCTGTGACGGCGCGTCGAGTTTCGCGCTCGTTCGGCGTGGACAGAAGAGGTCCGAAAACTCCGAGAGAAGGAGACTCGATGCCGAGCAAGAGAGCCAACGTGAAGAACGAGAAGCAGTACGAGAAGCTGAAGGAAAAGGGCATGTCCAAGGAGCGCGCGGCGAGGATCGCGAACTCGCCGGGCGCCTCGAGCCGTGGCGGCAAGAAGTCCGGGTCGAGCTCTTCGAACACCCGCTCGAGCGCCAAGCAGGGCGGCACCACGCGGCAGAAGAAGGCCGCCGGCCGCAAGGGCGGGAAGGCGACGGCCCGCAAGAAGAGCTAATCGGCTAGCGCAGGAAGGCCTGCAGCTTCGACTCGAGCTCCTGCCGGTACTCGGCGCCTTCGAAGGCGTGCACCGGGTGCGGCGGCAGCTCGTGCTCTTCGATCCTGCCCCCGCGGCGAATGTAGACCGCGGGGTAGATGATCGCGCGCGGGTCCATCTCGATCGCCGCCGCGACGGCGTCCTCGCCCCCTGCGTCGAGAAACTGCTCGAGCGGAACGATGCCCTCGTCCCGGAGGCCGTCGTCGGAGCGCGAGACGACCCTGGCGAGGAAGTTCTTCTGGATCCAGAGCTCCGGCGCGCAAGAGAGCTCGCGGAGCAAGAACGAGACGACCCCGTCGCGCTCGAGCCTCGGCCGCTCGCGCTTCACTCCGAGCCGCTCGGCGATGTGCCCGGCGAGGACGCGGGCGTTGTAGCGGAAGCCGTTGACCGAGGTGGAGTTCGGCCCGACCCCGTGCTTGCGCGGTCCCTTCGAGCCCTGCGTGACGTTGCCGGCGAAGAAGAGCCCCGGCGTCGAGAGGCTCTCGAAGTACGGCGACTGGGCCGGCACACGGTCGTTGAGGACGGTCGCGACGCCGAGCTCCCGGAGATCCAGCAGCGGGGCTTTGAACCCCGTCGCGAGGATCACCTCGTCGGCGTCGAACTCGAGGCGGCCGGGCCACGTCGTCCCGTCGGCGAGGACCCGCAGGGCGCCGTTCGAGCGCTCGATCCGCGTGATCGCGGCATCGACGACGTAAGTCCCGGCCCCACCGCGAACGTACTCCTCGTAGGGCTGGAGGTACCGCAGCCGGAGCGGGGATTGCGGCAGGAGGTCGATCCTGACGGGCCGCGGCGAGACGAGCACCAGCTCGCTCGCCCACGGGAGCAAGCCGTTGCCGATCTCGAAGCCCGAGTTGCGCTTGCCGATGATGACGACCCGCTTGCCCCGGTAGGCCGCGGCCGGACGCGTGTCCACGTAGTGCGACGCCAGCTCGGCGCCCTCGATCTCCGGGATCCACGCTTCCGTGACCCCGATCGCGAAGACGGCGAACTTGCAGCTGTATTCGCCCTCGGTGGTCTCGACGACGAAGCGGTCCTGCTCTCGCCGGGTTCCGGTCCACTGGCAGCCGTAGCGAACGCGCACGCTCGCGCGTTCCGCGAACGCGACGAGGGCGGCCTCCATCTCGGCCCGGGACGGAACGTCGTGGCTTCGGTCCATGAACTCGGGGACGAGGGCGCTCGCGCCGTTCTCGCCGCACAGGCTGTTGTGGTCGTACCACTCGTACTCGCGCGTGCCGCGCTCGACGGGCGCGTCGGGCTTTGTCCAGCTGATCAGACGTTCGTAGATCGGGAAGCGGCGGAACATGCCGGCGGGCGCGTCGTCCTTCGAGATGACGGCATGGTCGACGCCGAGCCGAGTCAGCGAATGGCTGGTCTGGAGCCCGCCCGGGCCGCTGCCGACGACCACGACCTCGTAGTCGCCGGGCGGGTACGGCCGGGCCTCTACTTCGCCCATTCGGTCGTGATGCGCAGGCGACGGGCTTCGGTCTTCAGCATCCGGAACATCACCTGAGGAAACTCGTTCAGGAACCGCTCGACGGACGCTCCGGGAATCTCGAGGCAGCGCAGCAGCGTCGCCGCCTCGACGTCCGCGTTCGGCGGCTCGTCGAGCAGCACACCGATCTCCCCGAAGAACTCGCCCGGCCCGAACCGGACTCGGTCCTTTCCGTCGATCCGAACGACCGCTTCTCCCTCCAGGATCACGTAGAGCGCGCCGCCGGTCAGGCCGGTCCTGAGGACGCGCTCGCCCTGGGCGAACACAGCCTCGTCGAAGCGGTGCGCGATCGACTCGAGCTGCGTGCGCGAGAGGTCGGCGAACAACGACAGCCTCGAGAGGTTTTCGACGATGTCGGGCTGCTCAGGCACGTGACGAGCTTAAAGCGACCTCCGGCTCCTTCTCGGCGCCTCGCGACACCATCAGGGCGACGCCGACGACGATCGCCGCTCCGGCGACCAGCGTGCGGCCGGTGATCACCTCGTCGTTGAACGCCCAGCCGAGGAGCACCGCGATCACGGGGTTGACGTAGGCGTAGGTGGAGACCGTCGAGGCCGGCGCGACCTTGAGCAGCCAGACGTAGGCGCTGAATCCGATCAGCGAGCCGACGACCACCATGTACGCCGTCGCCGCCAGGGCCTCGCGCGTGAACCGCGCGTCGTCGAACTCTCCGCTGAGCGCGCTCACAATCGCCAGCAGCGTTCCGCCGGCGAGCATGCCCATGGCTGCGGCAAGGAGCGTGTCGCGCGGGAGTGGCAACCGCCGTGACCAGAGGGAACCTGCCGCCCACGCGAAGGCACCGACGATGATCACGAGAGCACCGACCGGCTCTGCTCCCCCTTCGCCCGAGGGGTCGACGAGTAACGCGAGGCCGGCGAAACTCAGCAAGAGCCCGATCAGCGCTCGGCCGCCGAGCCGCTCGCCGAACGCGACTCTCGCGAGGATGGCGAACCAGAGCGGAATCGTCCCGACGAGGAGGGCCGCAACGCCCGAAGGGACATCCTGCTGAGCCCAGGCAAGCCCGCCGTGCCCAACGAGGAAGAGGGCTCCGCCGAACACGAAGGCCGCGCCCCACTCGCGGCGGCCCAGCTTCAGCCCACCGCTGCTACGCCACCAGGCCCACGCGAACAGCAGCGTCCCGGCGACGAGGTGGCGCAGGGACATCGACAGGAACGGCGGCAGGTCGCGGACGACGATCGCGATCGCCAGGAACGTCGATCCCCAGACGACGTAGATCGTCGCGAGCGCAGCCCAGATCCGCACGTTGAATCCCAACGTTGGGTTCTGCTCACGTATGCCCTGGTCCAACTTCCCCCGGTGCTACTGTCGAACGCGGGCGACGATGCGAAGGAAGTCGGGCAGCGGAGGGCCGCCGGAGACCCCACCCGAGCTGGATCGGGAGGCCCTGGAGCGGGCGAGACGCGCCCGCGAGGTAGCGCTCGACGACCTCGCCGAGGCCAAGCACAAGCTGCGCGAGGCGGCACGCCAGATGGCGGAGCGCGAGCGCAAGCTGGCCGAGCGCGAGGAGCGCCTCGAGGCGCGTGTGCGACGAATCGCCCGCAAGCTCGAAGCGCGCCGGCAGCGCCAGCATCGGCTCGCCGCGCTGCGCGGCCGCTTCGCCGAGCGAGAGCTCGTCAAGGGAAAGCACGAGCAAAAGGAGTCCCAGCTCTCCCGGGGTGAGGCGCGGCTGGACCGGCGCCAGACCGAGCTCGACCAGCGCACGACGGGGCTCGACACCCAGGGCGCCGAGCTCGCCCGCCGCGAGACCGATCTCCGGGCTCGCGAGACGGAGCACGACCGGCAGGCGGCGGACCTCGATTCCGCGCGGGCGGAGACCACACAGGCCCAGGCGCGGCTTCGCGGGCAACAGGCCGAGCTCGACGCGCGGGAGCAGGAGCTCGCGGCGCGCGAAGCCGCGATCGCGGAGCTCGAGCCACGCGAGCGTGCCGTCGAGACGAGGGAGGAAGAGCTCGCCGGAAGGGAGCGGAAGCTGCGGCGCGAGGGTGAGCGCCAGACGAAGACGGCCGAACGGCTCGACCGGCACTCGGCAGATCTCGCCGAGCGGGAGCGCGCACTCGCGCGACTTGGCCAGTCCCTCCTCGCGCGCCGCGACGGCGACAACGGGCCCGAGCCGAAGCCTGAGCCCGAGATCGCGTTCACCGAGGGCTTCGAAGCGCTCCGTGTAGCCGCGAAGGCGATCGGGAAGGACTAGATCCGATAGCGATCATGTTCACGCTCTACGTGCTAGTGATCGTGGCCGGCGTCGTGGCCTACGGAGTGATCGGCGTCGCCCACCTCTAGCGTGCGCGGCTTCGTCGCGGAGAACAGCCTCTCGCTCTTCTTCTTCGCGCTCTTCCTGGTCAGCCTCGCGGGCCAGTCCGTCGCCGGGTACTTCGAGTTCAACGACCACCAGACTCAGCACGAGGAGCCGACCATGTCGTTCGGCCGCTATGTCGTCAGCTCTGACTTCGGCGCCGACATGCTCGAGAACTGGCAATCGGAGTGGCTGCAGTTCTGGACCTTCGCCCTGGCAACTGTCTGGTTGATCCAGAAGGGCTCGAACGAGTCCAAGCGACCGGAGGACGTCGGCACGGAGACCGACGAGCAGCAGCGTGTCGGCGATTACGCCCCCCGGAACGCGCCGCGCTGGGCGAAGGTCAAGGACTGGCGGCTCACGATCTACTCCAACTCGTTCTTCATCGTCATGGGCGTCATCTTCCTGGCGACCTGGATCGCCCAGTCGTTGGCCAGTTGGACGGTGTACAACGACGAGCAGAGCGCCCACGACGACCCCGGGGTCTCGTGGACCTCCTACCTGGGCTCGGCCGACTTCTGGGAGCGGAGCCTTCAGAACTGGCAATCGGAGTTCCTCGCCGTGGGGACGATGGCTGTCTTCACGATCTACCTGCGCCAGCGCGGCTCGCCCGAGTCCAAGCCGGTCGGCGCGCCACACGAAGAGACGGGAAGCTCCGGCTGACAAAACGTCAGCCCGCTGCAACCCGGAGGTCGTGCGCCAGGCTCGCGGCCGTCAGATCGACTCCCGGATGGAGCGTCGAGCGCCACATTCCGCTGCTGTCGAAGACGCGAACCGGCGCGGAGTGCATGTTCGGGTTCCCGGTGTCATGGGCGGCAGCGACCGCGAAGGCCTTCCAGACCGGGCGCAGCTCGGTGACCGAGCCGTTCAGGTAACGAAGCGCGCCCTTCGCCCGATACCGCCGCAGGAACGCATCGATCTTCGCCGGGGTGTCCCGGAGCGGATCGACGCTGATCGCCAACGCTTCGACATCCCCGGCACGGTCGCCGAGCGCCCGGACCGCCTGGCCCATCTGGGCCGCGATGATCGGGCAAGCCTCGGTGCAGCGGGTGTCGAGGAAGGTGACGGCGACGGCCTTGTCCCGGAACTCGCCCGAGCCAACGACCTTGCCCTCGTCGTCCCGAAGGGAGAACGCCGGCAGCGCGATCCCTTCGGGAGGCTGGCTGCCGCGAAAGTCCGCGTCGTCCCCTCCTCGAGTCAGCAGGAGCCCGGCGGTGATCGCGAGCACCGCAACCAGAGCACCGGAGACGAGAGCGAGGCGCATCTAACGGAGGACGCCGACGACGATCGTCACGATCCAGTCGAGCCGCCTGGTCACGCCGCCTCGCGGAAGCTGCTGGACGACGATGCCCTCGTCCCTGGCAGTCGAGACCTTGTGGTACATCACTCGAACCCGGAAGCCACCCTGCTCGAGCGCCAGGGCCGCCGTGTTCGCCTCGAAGCCGAGCGTATCCGGGACCGTCGTCTGGAGACCGGACGTCCGCGTCTCCCGGCTCGGGGCGCGGTCTTCGACCGGAGTCCCGGTGTCGCCCACCCCGAACTCCACGAGCTGTGACGCCGGCTCCGCCTCAGCCGTCTCGTCTCCCCCGCGGAGATACCACGAGGCGGCGAGCGCCCCGATCACGAGCGCCGCCAGAGTTACGCCGATTCGCACCTAGCGAAGTCTGCCGACAGTGATCGTCACGGTCGAGCCCGGAGCGGCGCTCGACCCTCCGGCGGGCGACTGCCGGACGACGAGGCCTTCCTGGCTCGGATCGGTGACGGTCCGATCCACCACGCGCACCACGAAGCCGGCGCCCTCGAGGGTCGACCTCGCCGTCGCCTCGTCCTGGCCGACGGTGTCGGGAGCGGTCGCGCGGGAAGGCGTGGTCGTCGTCGTCACGACGGTCGTTGTCGTCTCGGTGTCGCCGCGAGACACGTTGATGCGGACGACGCGGTCGCGCTGAGCGCGCGCGCCGCCGCCCGGGCTCTGCGCGACGACCGTGCCCTCCGGCATGTCGCTGGGTACGCGCTGAACCTGCGTGCGGAAGCCGGCTCTCGTCAGCTGCGCGGTGGCCGCATCGGTTGAGAGGCCGACGACGTCCGGAACGTTCGCGAGCTGCGGCCCGGCCGAGACGACGACAACCGCAGCAGACCCCCTCGGAACCTCGGTGCCCGCTGGGGGAACCTGGCGCAGGACGATGCTCCTCGGACGGCGCGACTGAACTGCTTGCGCGCGCGGATTCAGTCCAGCGCTTCGCAGTCTCGTCAGCGCGAGCTCCGTGCGCAGGCCGACCACGTCCGGCACCTCGACCTCCGACGGGCTCCGCGCGACCGAGATGACGACGATGCCGCCCTCTCCGTAGGTCGTTCCGGGCGTCGGCCGTTGCGCAATCACCGTGCCGGGCTGCCGGCGGCTGTCGACGGGCTTCACCTCGGTCTCGAACCCGCGCTCTTCGATTCGGCGCTCGGCGTCGTTGCGCTGAAGGCCGACGACGTTCGGCACCTCCTCGGCGTCGACGGTCTCGTCGCGCGTCGCGAAGTACCAGGAGGCCGCGAGCGCGCCGAGCACGAGCAGGAGCAGCAGGAGCAGCCACGGCCAGAAGGGACGTGGCTGTGGTGGAGGGACGGTCTCGACCCGCTCCTCGGTCGTCCGCGCCGACGTTGTCGGCTGCCGCCGCCAGAACCTTGTCATCGCGGAGGTTTCCTTACCCCCCGCGCCCGCTTGCCCTAACCCAGGCGGCGCTCGGTGAGGCCCAACCCAACTGATTGATTAGGGCGCATGGCTCAGCCGAGGCCGACGCTGCGCGAGGGGATCCGCTCGCTGCCGCGCCCGGTCTGGATCCTCTGCGCCGGCACGTTCGTCAACCGCTTCGGGACGTTCGTCGCGGTCTTCCTCGTCCTCTACCTGCGGGACCGTGGCTACTCGATCGCCGAATCGGGCCTCGTCGTCAGCTGCTATGGAATCGGCAACGTCGTCGCGGCGGGTCTCGGCGGCTGGGTGGCGGACCGCTTCGGCCGGCGAAACGCGCTCGCGCTCTCGATGTTCAGCTCGGCGGCAACGCTGCTCTTGCTCTCACAGGCCACGGCGCTGCCGCTGATCATCGTCCTGACCACCCTCGCGGGGCTGACTGGAGAGATGTACCGGCCCGCGGCGGCCGCGCTGCTCACCGACCTGACACCGCCGGGTGAGCGAATCCCGGCCTTCGCGCTCAACCGGCTGGCGATCAACGCCGGGTTCGCGGCGGGCCCGGCGGTAGCGGGCCTGTTGGCCGAGAACTCCTTCCTGCTGCTCTTCATCGGCGACGCTTTGACCTCCGCGGCCTTCGGCGTGCTCTCGCTCGTTGCCTTGCCGGAGGGCGTCCGTGTTCGCCGGGGTGCCGAGCGGCGCGGAGAGGCGATCCGCGCGATCTTCCACGACCGGATGTTCCTCCTCTTCCTCATCTCGTCGATCCTCGGTGCCTTCGTGTACTTCCAGGCGCAGACGACCTTCCCGCTGCACGTCGAGGCGAGCGGTCTGTCCGCGGCCGACTACGGCCTGCTGATCTCGCTGAACGGGCTCGCGATCGTGCTGTTCGAGCTGCCGCTCGTCTCGATCACCCAGCGCTTCCCGTACCGGCCGGTGCTGGTGGTCGGCTCGCTCCTCGTCGGCCTCGGCTTCGCTCTGAACGCGTTTGCAAACGACCTGCCCGAGCTCGGCTTCACGGTCCTCGTCTGGACGCTCGGCGAGATCATCTACGCACCGGTCGCCGCGGCCTACGTCGCCGACCTCGCGCCCGAGCATCTTCGCGGCCGCTACCAGGGCGCGTGGGGATTGACCTGGGGGCTCGCGTTCGTGCTCGCGCCGGGACTCGGCGCCGCGATCTACGCGTGGAACCCCGACGGGCTGTGGTTCACGTGCGGTCTGCTTGGACTGCTGGCAGCACTCCTACTGCTCGAGCAGCGCCCGCGACGCGCCCGTCGCGCATTCGCACCACGCGCGGCGCCTGCGCCGCAATCGCCGGATCGTGCGTGACGAGCACCACCGTCAGACCTTGTTCATGTTGCGGCGACGCGACGAGGCCGCCTGTGCGGCGGCCTCGCGGAGGTTCGGCGGTGAGGAAGGGTCATCTCATGTGGGCTCCTTTCACGCTTTCACCTCAAGAAGGAAAGCGGGCGCGTCTAAGACCCACCTGAGCCACGCTTAAGAGGTTTCGAAGAGTTCAGAATCACGCCATGAGAGCGCTGGTCGCCCTGGTCGCCGCGCTCCTGCTCGTCGGGACTTCGGCTGCGCGTCGAGTCGCTCCGCAGGCGACATCCAGGTGTGATCGCGTACGTCGTCGGCCACGAGCACCGAAACCGGATCGAACCCCACGGACGTTTCTGGGAGATCGTCACGGCATCGCACATCGAATGGCCACAGCAGTCCCGGGTGCTCGAGGTCGCTGAGCTCCGCGACGAGACGATCGCGATCTATTCGACCGCGTTTGATCACAGCTCGCGGCCGCGGCCGGAAGGCCACGTCGGATCGCCGCGGGACGCCGTTCGACCGCAACATCGCGCTCCTCGTACCGAAGCCGTACTGAGCGGCCGCTACGTTGTACGACCGAGGATGCGGCCCGACAGACGACTCCTTTGCAGCGTCACCCTCGCCGGCGCGTTGCTCCTGCTAGCCGGCGCCGCCGGCGCGGCCGAGGGCGATCCCTACCTGAAGAGCTGCTACGCAGCTCCGACCGTTGCTCCGTGCATCCAGCTCGACCCGGCGGCCCAGGCTGCGGACGCGGAGCTGAGCCCGGACGGCCGGCATCTCTACGCCGCCGTTTGGAACCTCGGCGGCGCCTACAACGGCCTGCGCATCTTCGACGTCGGCGGCAGCGGGACGATCGCGCTCCGTCCCGGCGCAGCGGCGACGACCGAGCAAGCACCCCAGGACGTCGACTTCAGCGCGGACGGCCGAAACGCATACGTCGCCGCCGGCGACCAGCTCGTCGTGTTCAGCCGGGACACCAGCTCGGGTGCGCTCGGGTTCCTGCAGTGCTTCGGGCCGGTGCCTTGCACGCCGGTCACAGCCGCGACGAGCTTCGAGAGCGTGGCGGTGAGCCCGGACTCGGCGAGCGTCTACGCCCGCGGTGCGAACCAGCTCGTCGTCTTCGACCGCAACCCGGGCAGCGGAACGCTCAGCCAGAAACTGGGGCTCGCTGGATGCTTTGCCGAGGAGAGCGCGCTTCCTTGCACGGCCGCCGCCGGCATCGCAGGCTCGGGCTACGAGACGGCGATCTCAGCGGACGGCCGAACCGTCTACGTGTCCAATCAGACTCCGGGCGGGATCGCCGTGTTCAGTCGCGCCTCGGACGGATCGCTCTCACAGCCGGGCGGGGCCGGCGGAGGGTGTGTGACGGCAGGGGGCACGAGCGGCGCCCTCGGCGGGGCGGAGTGTCTCTCGGGGTCGTCGACACTGGCCCAGGCGACGGCGGTGAACGTCGACGCGCAGGGCGGCTACGTGATCGTCAGCGGCGCAGCCGGAAACACCGTGTTCCGCCGCGGCGAGAGCAACGGCCTGCTCGCGCAGACCGACTGCCTCGACGAGGTCGGCGCAGCCGGTCCTCCCGACGGCTGCCACGAGGTCAAGGGCGCAGGGGGCGGCGATGCCGCCTTCACTCCGGACGGCGGAGACGTCGTCCTCAACGCCAGCGGCTTCGGCCTCTCGTTCTTCACCTTCGATCGGGCGACCGGAAGGCTCAGCCAACGGCCGACGCGCGGCTGCATCGCCGCATCGCCGGGTGCGCCTTGCGCGCACATACCCGGAATCCTCGGCGGTCTGGGCGGCGTGACTGTCTCGGCGAACGGCCGGCACGTCTTCGCAGCTTTCCGTGGAGGCTCCGTCGCCAGCTTCGAGCGCGACCTCCTCCCGCAATGCCAGAGCCGGACGATCACCGTTCGAACGCGCCGGCCGCTCGCTGTGCCGTTGAGATGCACCGACACGAACGGCGACGCGATCACCCTCGGCATCGCCACACCACCTACGTTCGGCACCCTCGGCCGAGTCGACCAGACGAACGACCGGGTCCTCTATACGCCCGATCCGACCCGCAAGGGCAGGGACACATTCCGCTACCGAGCGACGGCACGGGGCTCCGTCGGACCGGCGGCCGCCGTCACGCTCAACGTCGTCGCGGCGCCGACAAGAACCGACCGGAAGCCGCCCAACACACGAATCACTTCCGGGCCTCCGAAGGCGACGAGGTCTCGCACCGTGCGGTTCAAGTTCAGGTCGACGGAGCGGAGCTCGGACTTCCAGTGCAAGCCCGACTGGCGGAAGCGTTGGACGAGCTGCCGCTCGCCGAAGAGCTACGCCAACCTGAGGCGAGGTAAGCACTCGTTCCTGGTGCGCGCGATCGACAGGGCCGGGAACGTCGACCGTACGCCGGCCAAGAGGGTCTGGACCGTAAGTCGTTAGCTACGCTAACGATCTTTGTTAGCATGGCTAACGAATGCCTCCCGCGCTTGCACTCGAGCCGCTGGCGGTTGCGAACCGCCTCCGGCCTGCACTACTGAAGCTCGCGCGCGAGCTTCGGCGCGAGTCGCACGCGCTCGGCGTCACCGGGGGACAGGTGTCGCTGCTCTTCCAGATCAGCCGGAACCGCGGGATCGGCGTCCGCGACCTCGCCGCGCTCGAGCGGATGTCGCCGGCGGCGATGTCCGGCTACGTGGACCGACTCGAGCGCGCCGGGCTCGTCGCGAAGAAGCAGGATCCGAACGACCGTCGCCGCCAGGGACTGTCCGTAACCGACGAGGGTGAGCGCGTCCTCCGCTCGGTCAAGTCTCGACGCACAGCTTGGCTCGCCGCACGGCTCGAGCATCTCGCGCCAGAGGAGCTCGAGGCGCTCGATGCCGCCGTCGAGCCGCTGCTCAGCCTTCTAGAGGATGCCGAATGACGGCCGCGATCCTGGCGCTCCCGCGCCGGACGTTCGCGAGCGTCCGCAAGCACCGGAACTACCGCCTGTTCTTTACCGGCCAGGTGATCTCGCTCATCGGCACCTGGATGCAGAACATCGCGCTCGCCTGGTACGTGATCGAGCTGACGCACTCGGCGGTCGCCGTCGGGTTCCTCGCGTTCTGCCGCTTCGCGCCGTTCACCGTCTTCGGGCTGATCTCGGGCGTCGCGGCCGACAGGTTCGACAACCGCCGGTTGGTGATGACCACACAGACCGCGTCGATGGTCGTCGCCGCGGCGCTGACCATCCTCGCCTTCTCGGGCGCCGAGATCGTCTGGCTCGCGTACGTGCTCGCCGCGGCGGCCGGCACGGCGCTCGTCTTCGATGCCCCGGGTCGCCACGCTCTGACCTTCCAGATGGTCGGGCGCGACGAGCTCCCGAACGCCGTCGCCCTGAACGCGAGCCTCTTCAACGCCTCGCGCGTCGTCGGGCCCGGCGTCGCCGGCGTGATCATCGCCGCGTTCGGCGTCGGAGTGTGCTTCGCGCTCAACACCGTGAGCTTCCTTGCCGTGCTCACCAGCCTCGCGCTGATGCGCACCGAGGAGCTCGTGGCACTCGACCGGCCCAAGCAGCACCCTTCCTGGCTCAAGAGCATCCGCGAGGGACTCGGCTATGCCCGGCGCTCGCCCCGCGTTCGCCTCGTCCTCGCCATGACGGTTGTGGTGAGCACGGTCGGCTTCAACTTCCACGTGCTCGTGCCGGTGCTCGCGTCCGACACGCTCGATGCCGGGCCGCGGACGTTCGGCATCCTCTCCGCCTGCTTCGGCGCCGGCGCGCTGGTCGGGGCGCTGCTCTCGGCGGCGATCGGCCGAGCAACCTGGAAGGGCCTGGTTGCCGGCGTCGGAGGGTTCAGCGTCTCGCTGCTCGTACTCGCGCCGCTCGACACGGTCGTCGCCTGCGCGGCGCTTCTCTTCGTCGTGGGCGTCTGCTTCACGCTTTGGACCTCGAATAGCCAGTCGCTCCTGCAGCTCTCTGCGCCGGACCATCTCCGCGGCCGCGTCCTGAGCCTCTGGCTGTTTGCCTTCGCCGGCCTTGCGCCGCTCGGAGGCCTGTTCGCCGGCTGGCTCTCGGAGATCGGCGGCACGGAGCTCGCGTTCTATGTCGCCGGCGGAACCGGCCTGCTGATGACGCTGGTCGCCGTCCGCGAGCTCTCTCCAGGGAACTACGCTGCGATGCGTGCCGAGCGGCGTGCGTCTCGAGCGCTGGAGCAAGAGTGATCTTGGGCTGCTAGAGCAGCTGCTCGGGGATCCGGCCATGACCGAGCACCTCGGCGGCCCGGAGAGCCCCGAAGAAGATCGCCGAGCGGCGCGAGCGCTACCTGAAGGCGGAGTCCGGGCAGGCGCTCGAAGCGGCCAGGTCGGAGCGCAAGCACCGGTTTGTTCACGCCTTCCCGTCGGTCGAGAACGCGCCCTCGAACGCGATCTGCCGCAAGCTCGGCTTCACGCTGCTCGGCGACGAGGAGTTCGAGTACCCGAAGGGCAGCTTCATGCGCTGCAACGACTGGCGCTTCGACCTGTTTCCGGCGGGCGCCTAACTTCCGGTCCGCTGATCTGCGGGGTCAGGCCGCGGCCAGATGTCTCTCTAGGCCGTCGAGGATCAGGTCGAGCCCGAACTCGAACTCCCTCGGCTCGTCGGGGTCCGGCTCTGCCAGGTGCTGCTTGGCGTGCTCGATGACGTACGGGTACTGGTCGGCGGGGATCTGGGGAATGAAGTCTTGCGCCATGTCCACGAGTTCCTCGTGCGAGTCGAATGGCATGCTCACCAGCCACAGCGTGAAGCCCGTGATGTGGCTGTCCAGCGCGTGATACGCGTGGTGCGTCATGTCCGCCGAGAAACCTGCCTCGCGCAGCGTCCTGAGCACCCCTTCCATCCAGAGCATCCGCGCGTTGCTGATCCTGGCTTTCGCCATCATCAGGCTGCACGCCCAGGGATGGCGCACGAGAGCCTCGTATGCCGAGATCGCGCTCTGCCGGATCGACGCCTTCCAGTCCGTTTCGTTGGACGGGATCTCGATCTCGCCCATGACGATGTCGACGATGCCGTCGAGGATGTCGTCCTTGTTGGCGACGTGGTTGTACAGCGACATCGCCTCGACTCCGAGCTCCTTGGCGAGCCTGCGCATGCTGAGCGCGTCGATCCCGCCTTCGTCGGCGAGGGTAACCGCGGCGCGCAGCACGCGCTCCCTGCTCAATCGCGCACGACCACGACTCTCGGTTCTGGGTTCGGTCTGCCCGGCCACTGCGTTCACTTACAGAGTAAGCCGACGCCTCCTTCCCCTTGACAGGAACTTACGGCGTATGTCATAACTTACGCCGTACGCTTACAGTGTATCGAATGGGAGGCCGCATGTTTCACACAATCCCCCTCCGCACCACCGACTCGCCCGGCACCGTTGAGCGGGGCACGATGAAGGCGATCGTCCACCAGCGGTACGGTCGGCCTCGCGTGCTCGAGCTCCGCGACGTCGACAAGCCGACCGTCGGAGACGATCAGGTGCTGGTCCGCGTGCACGCGTCCTCCGTCAATCCGGCCGACTGGTACGGCGTGACCGGCTTCTTCCCCGCACGGATCGGCAACGGGCTGCGCAGACCCGATGACCCAAGCGTGGGAGGCGATCTTGCTGGGAGCGTCGAAGCTGTCGGCAAAGGCGTCAAGGACCTTCAGCCGGGTGACGAGGTGTACGGCGTCTCGGGCTCTTCCTGGGCCGAGTACACCTGCGCGCGCGCGGATCGGATCGCGCCGAAGCCGTCCAACCTGTCGTTCGAGGAAGCTGCGGCCGTTCCCGTGGCGGGGATCACTGCGCTCCAGGGCCTCCGCGACAAGGGCCAGGTCCAGCCCGGGCAGAAGGTTCTGATCAACGGCGCGTCCGGAGGCGTCGGCACGTTTGCCGTGCAGCTCGCAAAGGCGTTCGGAGCGGAGGTGACCGGCGTCTGCAGCACGAGGAATGTGGAGCAGGCCCGAGCGCTCGGAGCGGACCGCGTCGTCGACTACACGCAGGAAGACTTCACGAAGCTCGGAGTGCGTCACGACCTGATGCTCGACATCGCCGGCAGCCGCTCGTTCCTGGACTGCAGACGAGTCTTGACGCCCGAGGCGACCGTCGTATTGATCGGCGGGCGGATGACGTATCGAGGCGTCGCAGGACTGCCCCACATCGCCGGAACGATCCTGAAGTCAAAAGGCCGGGGCCAGACCGTGACGTTCTTCGTCGCGAACGTCACGACGGAGGATCTCGCCTTCCTGGGAGAGTTCTTCGAAGCCGGAAAGCTGAAGTCGGTCATCGAGAGGCAGTACGCGTTGAGCGAGGCGCCGGACGCTCTCGCGTACCTCGGGGAAGGACACGCCCGGGCGAAGATCGTCATCACGCTGTAGCTGAGAGGATCACAAGGGGGAACCAGGGGTTCCCCGCGCGCGGCCTAACACAGCTCTTACAACTCGGCGCGAAATCCTTTCGATTCACGCACGGTGCGCTCATGGCGGGCGGGAATAGTCCGAGCACAGTCCAAGGAGGTTCTCAACTGTGAAGAAGACGATTCGACTCGGAGTTCTCACGCTCGTCGCACTGGTCGCGCTCGGGCTCGTGAGCGCCGCTGTCGCCCACAGGGTCGTCGTCATCAAGGGAACGCACAACGGCGAGACGCTGACGGGCACCGCAGGTGCCGACCTGATTTGGGCCCGCGGCGGCGACGACACCGTCAACGCCGCTGACGGCAACGACCGCCTTCACGGCGGACGGGGCAACGACACCCTGAACGGTGAGAACGGCAACGACCGCGCCTGGGGTGGCCCGGGCAACGACACCGTCAACGGCGGCGAGGGGAACGACGTTCTCCGCGGCCGCTGGGGCAACGACACCGTGAACGGTGACAATGGCAACGACCGCATCTGGGTCGGCCGTGGCGCCGACGTCGAGAACGGCGGTGCCGGGGACGACAGGATGCACGCGATTGCCAGGGATCGCATGGTCGACCAGATCGACTGTGGCCCGGGCAACGATGTCGTCTGGCTCAACTCGAAGGAAGCCGACGTCCACGTCAACTGCGAGACCGTCAAGACGGTGGTCACCTCGCACCCGGACGACGGCGAGTAACAAAAAGCTTCTCCGCAAACCAACCCATCTCCCTCTCTCCGACGAAGGCCCGCCACTCGGTGGGCCTTCGTCGTTAACGGGAACTCAATGCCTCGTCCGGCGATCGAGCGTCTTTGCTGATGGATGCGACGATTCGGCCTCGTCATCATCTGCTCACTGGCACTCGTGACCGGTGCCCAGGGCGCGCAGGCCGGAGCGGACGTCGTCGCGAAGATCAAGGTCGGCGCGCAGGCGTGCTCGGTCGTGATCGCGGGCGGATCGGCCTGGGCCACGGTGTTCGGCACCGACGAGGTCGTGCGGATCGACCCGGCCACGAACAGGGTCGAGAAGCGGATCGCCGTCGACGGCAGCCCCTGCGGGATCACTGCGGGGGCGGGCGCGGTCTGGCTGATGAACTTCCACGGCGAGACCGTCCAGCGGATCGACCCGGCGACGAATGACGTCACAGCCACGATTCGCGTCGGCAGCCAGCCATATGACGTCGCCTACGCGTTCGGTTCTGTCTGGGTGACGAACTTCGGCGCGGGCACGGTCTTCCGGATCGATCCCGGCACGAACCGCGTCGTGAGCAGGATCCGCGTCGGCGGCCAGCCGGGTGGACTCGCGATCTCACGCTCGGCGGTGTGGGTCGGGAACTTCATGCACCAGACGATCGCGCGCATCAATCCGGCCCGAAACCGGGTGGTGAAGCGAGTGCGGGTCGGCTCGAAGCCGGTCTGGCTCGCGGCCAAGGGCTACGCGGTCTTCGCCTCGCTCCAGGACGCCCGCGCAGTCGCGCGCGTCGACGAGCGGAGCAACCGGCGCGTCCGGCTGATCCGCGGAACGGGCCTCCAGCCCGTCGACGGGGGCGTCGTCGCCGGAGACCTCTGGGTTCCGAACTTGCGCGGAAACTCGCTGACGCGGATCGACATCCGGAGGAACCGCGTCAAGGAGACGATCCGCGTCGGCGCCGGCCCGTTCGTCGTGCCGGACGATCCGAGCGAGCTGTGGGTCGCGAGCTTCAACGGCGACGACGTCTGGCGTCTGAAGCCAAAATGAGTCCCCCATTGCGGGGGAACCCGGCTCAGGGATTGTCCCCGGCCCGCTCGTAGCCGATCTCTTTGCCCAGAACATGCGGCGGGTGCGGCTCGCCCTACACCATCACCCAGGAGGTGATCTGCGTGCTGCAGCTCCGGCTGGTACATCGCGAAGACGGACAGACGATGGCCGAGTACGGCGTCGTCCTCGCCGTCATCACCGCGGCGGCCCTCGGTTCGCTGACGCTGCTCTCGACGAACGTCGGCGCCGCCCTCAGCCGCGTCGCCGCGCTTGTCGGCGTCGGCAACGGCTAAGTGATGTAACGTCGCGCCCCTGGTGAGAAACTAGGGGGCCCGTGACCGCGATCGCAGAAGGACTGACGCTCGACGAAACGGCCCTGGCCGGGCTCCAGACCGGATTCCGCGGCTCGATCGTGGGCCGCGGCGACTCGAGCTACGACGAACAGCGGCAGATCTGGAACGGGTCGATCTCCCGCCGCCCGGCGCTGATCGCTCGCTGCGCCGGAGCCGCCGACGTCATCGGCGCCGTCAAGTTCGGGCGGGAGCACGGTCTTGCGACTGCGGTCCGCGGCGGTGGGCACAGCTTCCCCGGCCACTCGGTGGCTGACGACGGGCTCGTGATCGACCTCGGCCCGATGAAAGGTGTGCGGGTGGACCCGGAGGCGCGCACCGCAAGAGTGCAGGCCGGCGTCCTGCTCGGCGAGCTCGACCGCGAGACGCAGGCGTTCGGCCTCGCAGCGCCGTCGGGCATCGTGACCCACACAGGCGTCGCGGGCCTGACGCTGGGCGGCGGGATCGGCTGGATCATGCGCAAGCACGGCCTCTCCGTCGACCGGCTGCGCTCGGTCGACCTCGTGAACGCCGACGGCGAGTTCGTCAAGGCGAGCGAGGACGAGAACGCGGACCTCTTCTGGGGCATCCGCGGCGGCGGCGGCAATTTCGGGATTGTCACGGAGTTCGAGTTCGAGCTCGTGCCGCTCGGGCCGACGATCCTCGCGGGCCCGATCTTCTGGCCGATGGAGGAATCGCCGCAGGTGCTCCGCTTCTACCGCGACTGGGTCGCCGACGCGCCCGACGACCTGATGACGATCGTCCTGCACCGCAAAGCGCCGCCGCTCCCGTTCGTGCCGCAGGAGCTGCACGGGAAGCCCGTCGTGATGGTCGTCTGCTGCTGGATCGGCGACATGGAAGAGGGCGAAAAGTGCATCAAGCCGCTCAGAGAGTTCGGCTCGCCTGCGGCCGACGTCTGCGCGCCGAAGCCGTACCTCGACCACCAGGCGATGTTCGACCCGAGCTTCGTTCCGGGACGGTGGTACTACATGCGCTCCTGCGACGTGAAAGAGCTCACGGACGAGGTCATCGACATCACCGTGGAGCATTCGCTGAAGATCCAGTCGCCGCTCACCTCGTTCCCGATCTGGCAGACCGGCGGCGCCGTCTCGCGCGTGCCCGACGACGCAACCGCGTTCGACGGCCGTCACGCGGGGTTCACCTACAACATCACCTGCTCCACCGAGACGGCCGACGGGTTCGACGAAGAGCGTGAGTGGGTGCGCAACTTCTGGACCGCGCTCGAGCCCTGGCACACGACCGTCTACGTCAACTTCCTGATGGAGGAAGGCGAGGACCGGATCCGCAGCGCCTACGGCTCCGAGAAGTGGGATCGCCTGAAGACCCTCAAGCGCAAGTACGACCCGGACAACTTCTTCCGCTTGAACCAGAACATCCCGCCCTCGTAGGAGGGATGGATGCTCGCCGCGCGCGAGCCGATGATCTGTGCGTAGGTGAAATAGGCGGACGCGGCCTACGCCGAGGCAGTTCAGGAGGTACGGGCGTGCGCAAGCAGACCGCCCCAAAGACGAGCGGCCCGGCCGTCGGTTTGTACCGGCCGTCCTTCCGTGCCCTTCGCGCGGCGCGGAAGCCGGAGGTACCCGATCCGTCACGGGCGTTCAGGACGCTCGTCGCACTGAAGAAGAGGTAAATGGCAGTTAGGCGTTTGCGGCTGCGATCGGCCGCCTGTGGAGTTCTCGGCGCGCTGATCGTGGCCGCACCCGCCGCTGCACGCGCACCGACCGGCTCCGGCGAGCTGATCGTCGGCTTCCGCGAGGGCGTCTCGCAGACGGAGCAAGCGCAGACGCTGGCGCCCTGGCGCGCGAAGGTTCGCAAGCGGTGGACCCGGATCGACGGCGTCCTTGCGGCGATGCCGGCGTCCCGGGTCGCCGCTGCGCGGAAGGCGCTCGGGAACGACCCGCGCGTGGAGTACGTCGAGCCGAACTACGTGCTCCGCGCGTCGACCTCGGATCCCCACTTCAACCTGCTCTGGGGGTTGCAGAAGATCGGTGCGCCCTCTGCCTGGGGCGTGACGACCGGAAGCGACAACGTGGTCGTCGGCGTGATCGACAGCGGCGTCGACTTCGCCCACCCAGACCTGGCCGGCGCTCGCTGGACGAATCCGCGCGAGAGCTGCGACGCGTGCAAGACGAACGGCGTCGACGACGACGGGAACGGCTACGTCGACGACTGGCGCGGCTGGGACTTCGCGAACGACGACAACGATCCGTCCGACGACAACGGCCACGGCACGCACGTCGCCGGGACGATCGGCGCGGTCGGCGACAACGGCGTCGGCGTCACCGGCGTCAGCCAGCGCGTGCGCGTGATGGGCCTTAAGTTCATCGGCGCAAACGGCGAGGGCTCGGCCGCCGACGCGGTCAGCGCGATCCTGTACGCCGCCGCGAACGGCGCCGACGTGACGAACAACTCCTACGGTGGCGACGGGTTCTCGCAGGCGATGCTCGACGCGATCCGGACCGCCGACGCACGCAACTCGCTGTTCGTGGCCGCTGCCGGTAACAGCTTCTCCGACAACGACGCCGATCCGGTCTACCCGGCCGGGTATGACGTGCCGAATGTGGTCTCCGTCGCGGCGACCGACGACGTCGACGACCTGGCCTGGTTCTCGAACATCGGCGCAAAGTCGGTCGACCTGGCAGCGCCCGGTGTCGAAGTCTTCTCGACGTCGACGGGCGGCGGCTATCGCTACGACTCCGGCACGTCGATGGCCGCGCCGCACGTCGCGGGCGCGGCGGCGCTGGCGAAGGCGGCGTTCCCTGGCGCGACCGACGTCGGTCTGAAGGCCCTGTTGCTGCGCTCGGTCGATCCGGTCCCGTGGCTGCAACCAGCAGTGCGGACGAGCGGTCGCCTGAACGTCGACACCGCCGTCCGCTGCGCCGGCCGGCCGCGGGCCTGGGTCGAAGAGCCCGGGCCGGGGTTCGAGGTGCGCGCCGGCGAAGAGCTCGCGATCTCCGTGATCGCGACAACGTGCGCCGAGGTAGGCGGCTCCTCGGCGCACGTCGAAGTCAACGGCTTGCCGGTGACCGTGACGCCGCGCGGCGACGGCGTCTACACCGGCTCCTATACCCCGAATGCTGCCGCTGCGCTCACGGTGCTGGCGACGGCCGAGGCGGGCGGCCAGGTCGACACCCAGCGTGTGACCGGGATGGCCGTCCAGAACCAGTCGATCGAGCCGGCCGGCCCGCCGGTGACGGTGACGATCGGGACGCCGGGCGAGAACGCGATGCTGAGCTTCGCCGGGACCGGCGGGCAGCGGATCGCACTGAGGGTTTCCGACGTCACCCTCGGCAGCTCGCCTTGCTGCTCGTTCTGGATCTCGTTCCTCGGCGCGGGCGGGCCGCAGTGGCTCTCGCCGGTGCCGTTCGGTCGCAACGGCGGCTTCATCGACACGAAGACGATGCCCCAGGACGGGATCTACAGGATCGTCGTCGACCCGGCCGGCAACGACGTGGGCTCGTTGACGTTGACGCTTTACGACGTGCCCCCCGATGTCACGGCGCCAATCACGGCTGGTGGTCAGCCGGTCACGGTGACCACGGGCCCGGTGCCCGGCCAGAACGCGGTCCTCTCCTTCCACGGGCTGGCCGGGCAGCGGGTCAGTCTCAAGGTGAGCGGCGTGACGATGGGGACGTCCCCATGCTGTGTCGGCTACGTGTCGATTCCAGGCGTGTTCGCCGGGGCGCTGTTCGGCAAGAACGGCCTGTTCGTCGACACGAAGGTGCTGCCCACGACCGGGACGTACAACCTGGTCGTGAATCCGCTCGGGATGGACACGGGCTCCGCGACGGTGACGCTGTACGACGTTCCCCCGGACGCGTCCGTGCCGTTGAGCGGTCCGACGATGCTCTCCGTCGGCTCGGTGCCGGGCCAGAACGGGGTCGCGACGTTCTCTGGGACGGCCGGCCAGCGAGTGCTGGTGCGGGCGTCGAACGTCACCGTGGGGACATCGCCGTGCTGCTCACTGAAGCTGTCGATCTCGGGCGTGACCGCGCTGCCGGTCCTGATGGGCCGAAACGGCGGGATCCTCGACACGGCACGCCTGCCGACGACGCGCGAGTACTCCGTCTTCGTCGATCCGCAGGGGACGGACGCGGGCTCGGTGACGCTGCAGCTCTACCCGGTCCCCGAAGACGTAACGGGCTCGATCACACCCGGCGGCCCGCCGGTCAGCGTGAGCGTAGGTTCGCCGGGCCAAAACGCGCAGCTGACGTTCGCGGGGACGGCCGGCCAGCGAGTGAGTTTGAAGCTGAGCGGCGTCACGATGGGGACGTCGCCGTGCTGCTCATCGAAGGTCGGGATCGTGAAGCCGGACGGCACGAGCCTGGTGATGGGAACGCTGTTCGGAACGAGCGGCGGCTTCGTCGACACGAAGGTCCTGCCGGTCAGCGGGACGTACACGGTCGTCCTCGACCCGCAGGGGATGGACGTCGGCACCGCGACGGCGACGCTCTATGACGTCCCGCCGGACGTGACGGGCTCGCTGACAGTCGGCGGCCCGAGCGTGAACATGTCGCTCGGAACTCCGGGTCAGAACGCGACGCTGACGTTCGCAGGCACCGCCGGCCAGCGAGTGACAGTGCGAGCGTCGAGCGTGACGGTCGGGGCGTCAACCTGTTGCTCATTCGTGCTGTCGGTCAAGCGCCCGGACGGTGTCACCGTCGGGTCGACGCTATTCGGAACGAACGGCGGGAGCCTTGCCGTGACGCTGTCGGTGACAGGGACCTACACGGTCGTCGTCGATCCACAGTCGGCCAACACGGGCGGAGCAACGCTAAGCGCGAGCTAGCGCCTGCTCGTCTCCTTCACCGCTGCTCGGCGGGCCAGCGAGTGACGCACGAGCGTCGAACTCGACGGTCCGGACATCAACCTGCTGCACGTTCGCGCGCCGCTTACCTTGAAGAGCTCAATCGCCTAACTGATCGACCAGGTATCGCCGGCGTGGAGGAGCTTGCCGAGCTCGCCCTCGCCCTGCTCTCGGCGGGTCGTTTCGATCTGCTCCGCCATCAGGGCGTCGTAGACCGGGCGCTCGACGTCTCGGAAGATTCCCAGCGGCGTCGGGCCATGCGGTGTGTGTGACAGGCGTGACAGCGCATACGCCAGCGACGAGTGCTCCGCGTGCTCGTCGTGAACCACCAGGCCCTCGTCGGTCTCCGTTTCGATGATCTCCATCGCGCCATCGGCACGTTGCACGACGCCGCGGTCGCCGAACCTCACCGGCTTCCCGTGCTCGAGGAGAATCCGGTTTTCCTCCTGCTCCTTCACGGCGTCGAAGGCGCCGTCGTTGTAGACGTTGCAGTTCTGGTAGATCTCGACGAAGGCCGAGCCCGGGTGATTCGCGGCCCGCCGGAGGACTTCGGTCAGGTGCTTCTTGTCGGTGTCGATGGAGCGCGCGACGAAC
Source organism: Gaiellaceae bacterium (assembly GCA_050698015.1). Taxonomy (GTDB): domain Bacteria; phylum Actinomycetota; class Thermoleophilia; order Gaiellales; family Gaiellaceae; genus JACDAN01. The sequence goes on along the minus strand of JBOHAU010000201.1, from coordinate 8,550 downwards.
GTCGCCTCCGCGCCCAGGGCCAGCGCGACCGGGTTGAACGGGTAGTCCGTCGAGCCGAACGGTGTCGTCTTGTTCTTCGTCCCCAGTGGGCTCGTCGGTGAGTACTGGCCCTTCGTCAGTCCGTAGATCTGGTTGTTGAAGAGCAGGATCTTGATGTTCACGTTGCGGCGCAGCGCGTGGATCAGGTGGTTGCCGCCGATCGAGAGCGCATCGCCGTCACCCGTCACGACCCATACGGACAGGTCTGGCCGGGACGTGCTCAGCCCCGTCGCGATCGCCGGCGCTCGCCCGTGGATCGAGTGCATCCCGTAGGTCTGCATGTAGTACGGGAAGCGCGCGGCACAGCCGATCCCGGAGACGAAGACGGTCCGCTCGCGCGGGACGCCGAGCTCCGGCATGAAGCTCTGCATCGCGGCCAGGATCGCGTAGTCGCCACAGCCCGGGCACCAGCGAACTTCCTGATCGGACTTGAAGTCCTTCGCCGTCAGCTGGACGAGCTGTTTCCCTCCGTTGCCTTCGCTCACAGCATCCCCTCGATCGCCTCGGCCAGCTCCGAAGAGCGGAACGGCAGGCCTCGCACCTTGTTGTAGCCGACCGCGTCGACCAGGAACTCCGCACGCACGAGCTTCAGCAGCTGGCCGAGGTTCATCTCCGGCACCAGCACCTTCTCGTAGCTGCGCAGGACGTCGCCCAGATTGCGCGGGAAGGGGTTCAGATAGTGCAGGTGGGCATGTGCGACCTTGCCGCCGCCGTCTCGCACCCTCCGCACGGCCGCAGCGATCGGCCCGTAGGTCCCGCCCCACCCGAGTACGAGCAAATCGGCGCCTTCCTGGTGGTCGACCTCGAGCTCTGGGATGTCCGCGGCGATCCCCGCCACCTTCTGCGCCCGCACGCGAACCATGTAGTCGTGGTTGTCGGGGTCGTAGGAGACGTTTCCGGTGCCGTCCGCCTTCTCCAGCCCGCCGATCCGATGCTCCAGACCGGGCGTCCCCGGGATTGCCCAGGGGCGCGCCAGAGTCTCGGCGTCCCGCAGGTACGGCATGAACCCGCCTTCGTGGTTCGCCTGTTCGGCGAAGTCGACCGGGATCTCCGGCAGCGACTCCGCGTCCGGGATCAGCCACGGCTCGGAGCCGTTCGCCAGGTAGGCGTCGGACATCAGGAAGACCGGCGTCCGGTACTTCAACGCGATTCGCGCCGCCTCGATCGCGGCGTCGAAGCAGCCGCCCGGCGTTGACGCCGCGACCACAGGCACCGGCGACTCGGCATTCCGGCCCCACATGGCGAGCAGAAGATCCGCCTGCTCGGGCTTCGTCGGCATCCCCGTGGACGGCCCGGCCCGCTGGATGTCGAGGATCAGCAGCGGCAGCTCCAGGGCGACCGCCAGCCCGATCGTCTCCATCTTCAGCACGACGCCCGGGCCGCTCGAGGTACAGACTCCCAAAGCGCCGCCGAAACTCGCGCCCAGCGCGGCGCCCACAGCCGCGATCTCGTCCTCGGCCTGGAAGGTGCGGACGCCGAACTCCTTGCGGCGCGAGAGGTCCTCGAGGATCTCCGACGCCGGAGTGATCGGGTAGGCGCCGAGGAACAGCGGCAGGCCACTCTTCACGCTCGCCGCGATCAGCCCCAACGCCAGAGCTTGGTTCCCGCGGATGTTCCGGTACGTCCCGGGTGGGAGCGCGGCCGGCGCGACCTCGTAGGTGACCGCGAAGTCCTCGCTGGTCTCGCCGTACGCCCAGCCCGCCTTGAACGCCTTGATGTTCGCCTCGGCGATCTCCGGCTTCGAGGCGAACTTCTTGTCCAGGAACTCGATCGTCCCCTCGGCCGGGCGATGGTAGAGCCAGGACATGAGCCCGAGCGCGAACATGTTCTTCGAGCGCTCGGCCTCGCGCTTCGTGATGTCGATCTCCTTCAGCGCCTCGAGCGTCAGCGACGTCAGCGGCACCTCGTGGACGCGGAACTCGTCGAGGGTGCCGTCCTCGAGCGGGTTGGACGTGTAGCCCGCCTTGTCGAGGTTGCGGTCGGTGAACGAGTCTCGGTTGACGATCAGCGTGCCGCCTTTCGGGAGGTCGCGGACGTTCGTCCGCAGCGCGGCGGGGTTCATTGCGACGAGCACGTTCGGCTGGTCCCCCGGCGTGAGGATGTCGTGGTCGGAGAAGTGGATCTGGAAGCCCGAGACGCCCGGCAGCGAACCCGCGGGCGCACGGATCTCGGCCGGAAAGTCGGGCAGCGTCGAGAGGTCATTGCCGAAGATGGCCGTCTCGCTGGTGAAGCGAGCGCCCGTCAGCTGCATCCCGTCGCCGGAGTCGCCGGCGAACCGGATCACGACCTGGTCGAGCTGTTCGACGGGCTTGCTCATCCCCGTCTTTGCAGGCTAGCTACTTACGGCGGCGACTGGGGAGCGGGCGCCGCGTTGACGCGCGGCGCCCGCTGAATTGAGCTACGGCACGATCCGCCAGACCGCCCCGTTGCCCGAAGAGGCTCCGTTGACCGAGACGTAGAGCGCGCCTTCGGCTCCGACGACCAGGCCGGTGGCGCGCGGCAGATCGCCGGCCACGAGCGTCGAGGATGAACCGCCGCCCGGCGGCGTCTTCTTGATCGCACCTGGACCCGCGAACGGGAACGGGACGCCCGGGACCGCCGATGCATGTTGGAGCGTGTAGAGCGATCCGTCGGGGCCGAACGCCAGATCCGTGACCATGGTCAAGCCGGTTGCGTACGGCGTCGGCGCCTGACCGGGGACGACCCGATACACGCTCGCTGTTCCCGCGGTGAACGGGAAGCCCGTCAGCGAGGAGACGTAGTAGGCGCCGTCGGGCCCGACGACCACGTCGGTCGGCACGACGTCGCGGTCGAAGGGGACAGGGATCTTCGGGAACGTCCTCACCGTCGACACCGACCCGTTCGCGGCGACATCGAGAAGCGAGTTACCGCCGGCGTCGGTGACGAGTCGGTGGCCCGGCAGGGCGAGCAACCCGAAGGGATTGCTGTCGATATGGTCGCCGTCGGGGTTGGCGGACAGCTCGTAGCCGGCAATGTCCACGAGCCGCTTCGCATGTCCCGAGGCGGAAACGTGCATGAGATACCCGAAACCGAGCCCATCGAGAAGGGCGCCTGTCGTGGGGTTCCCTCGGTCGCAACTGCAACCGATCGTCACGTAGAGCCCTCCCCGACCCTGGAACGAGACGTCCTGCGGCCCCGCCGCCGTATCGCCCGCCGGCTGTCCGGCGAGAGACGGCAGTCCGGTCGCGATCCGCTCCTGCGTGCCCCGCCAAAGGCGGGAGACCGCCCCGGTGGCGCCATAGCAACGCGTCCCCATTCCGTCGGGTCCTGGGACACAGACTCCTGAGCCCCCCTTTCCTGCTTCGGCCACGTACAGGCCGCCTTCGGGGCCAAACGCAAGCCCTCGAGGGTTGTTGAGCCCTGTCATGACGGGCTCGGGTGCCGCAGCCTGTGCGGCAGCCGGTAGCGCGAACGCCGCAGCGGCGAGCGCGACGAACATCAATCTCCGCATGTCGTCTCCTGTTCGCTGTGCCGGGGAACCCCCGGGCAGCCCAGGATCCTAGGTCAGGCTAGGCAAAACTTCAACAACCTGCGCAGTCCGCAGTCGGCCGCTAGGCGATCAGCTCGGCGAAACGGGGATCGTCGCGGATCGGGTCGAGGTCGCTGTCCGTGCGGACGAGCTCCAGGACCTGCTCGTCGGCCTCGATCGCCTCACGCAGGTGGCCGATTGCATCATCCGCTCGGCCCAGCAGCGCTTCGTTGCAGGCGATGTTGAAGAAGATGCCGGCCTTCCGCGGGAACCCACTGTCGAGCAGCTCACGGTAGAGCTCGATCGAGCGCTCGTAGTCCTTCGCGCTGTAGGCGTCGAACGCGACCGCAAACTCCTCGGGCAACGCGATGAATGCCTCGCCCGGCTTGCCGCCGATCGCGAGCACGGTCGTTCCGGGTTCCTCCGCCACGGCACTCCGCGTCGCCGCGGGGTCGCGGACGAAGACAAGCGATCCAATCGGTGCCTCGATCCGCTCGCCGTTCACCGTGAACGTCGCCCGGCCCGAGACGACGACATACAGCTCCTCTTGGTCGGAGACGCCGATCCGGAACCCCGCCTCGTGATGCTCGGGCACCAACTCGCCGCCCTCGACCGAGCGGTGGGCCCTGATGCCGAATGCTCGGATCCCGAAGTGGCGGCGGACGTCCATCTGTTCACGTCCGTCGGTCGGGTCGATGGGCAGGTCCTGAAACGTGCTGACGTCGAACGCCCTGTCTGTTGCCGTTGCTGCCACTCCCTCTCCTCCCCAGTTGGCTTGACATCGAACTACTTGCGATCGAGAGTTTAGGAGCTAACTATCTTGACGTCAAGAGAAATCGAATGGACAATCTGCGCGTGAGCGCCAAGCAGGACTCGATTGACCGAATGGTCGCGTCATGGGAGCCGGAGATCCCCGGCGTCGACCCCGAGATCGAGGCGGCAGTCCAGCGGATCAACTGGATCTTCCGGAGGATCCGCAGGCGGATGGGTGAGACGCTCGCTGACCACGACCTCACCTACGAGGAGTGGAGCCTGCTCGGTCACCTGAAGCGTCCCGGCCCACCGTACTCGAGCACACCGGGAAAGCTCGCCGAGCTGCAGGGCCTCTCGAGCGGTGCGATGACCAACAGGCTCGATCGCCTCGAGGAAGCCGGCCTGATCCGGCGGCGTCCCGACCTCGACGATCGCCGTTCGCTCCAGGTCGAGCTCACCGACAAGGGTCACAAGGCGTGGCTCGAAACCGTCCACGCACAGGCTGCGAAGGAAGCGGCGATCGGTGCTGCCCTCAACGAGCGAGAGCTCGCGCAGCTGAACACGCTGCTCCGAAAGGTGGTCTCCGGCTTCGAAGACGGGAGCTAGCGTCAGGCCGATGGCGTTCTGCGGGCTAGCCGCTCGCGGCGACGCCGACGAATTGCGTCTTCCCGCCTTACGGCGCTCCAGTGTTACCGCCGTCTCAGCCGGCAGGCGATGCCGTCGTAGTCGTCGAACCAGCGTCGCCCGACCTTTGTGTAGGCGTCTCGCTGGCCGAACCTCACCCACAGGTAGGGCCTCCGGTTCTTCAGGAACCGATACGCGACCTGCGCCTGCTTGGCGGCAAGGAATTTGACCTGGATCCGATCGACCAGCGCGGTCGGGTCTAGCTTTTGGCGCAGCGCCCTGTTCGTCGCCACGAACTTCACGTACGGACAATTGGCGCGATAGCGCTGCGTAGTCAGCGCGTACATGGAGCGGTATTTGCCTTGCTTCAGCAGCGTCATCTGCTGGTGCAGCACCGCCCGGATCGCCCTGACATCCGCTCCGCCTCGAGCGTCGGCGAGCGTAGGCACCACCAGGGCCACGACGAGGGCAAGGACGAGAGCACGCACCACGTTCACCGAGCTTCGGCCAAGAGCCCTTCGATGTCGAGTGGCGCAGTCATCATCGCGATGCCTCCGTCTGGGGAGCGCGGCCACTCCGCCTTCGGCCGGTCGCGATAGATTTCGATTCCGTTGCCGTCGGGATCCTCGAAGTAGACGGCCTCGCTGACGCCGTGGTCGGATGCGCCGACTCGGATCCCTGCCTCGAGCACGCCCCTGACCGCCCGCGCCAGCGCCGGCCGGTCGGGGAAGCGGATCGCGAAGTGGAAGAGCCCGGTCGTGCCGGGCGGCGGCGGCGAGCCGCCCTTCGACTGCCACGTGTTCAGCCCGATGTGATGGTGGTAGTCGCCGGCAGCGAGGAACGCGGCCTGGTCGCCCAGCTGCTGCTTGAGCTCGAAGCCGAGGACGTCGCGATAGAAGGAGATCGATCGCTCGAGATCGGAGACCTTCAGGTGAACGTGGCCGATGTCCGTCCGGGGATCGATCGTCTCGCTCACGTTGTGGACAAACCTAGCCGCTCCGGCCCGTATCGTCCCGAGCATGGTCGAGGACCTCGTCCGAGCACGGGGCCCGTTCTCGCTGCGCGAATCCATGCGCCTCGTCGGCGACGCCACGCGGCGATTCAACGGGCGCATCTTCGTCTGCCTGTTCGAGCTCGACGGCCGGCTCGAGCGCGCGGCGTGCTGGCAGGAGACGGACGGCGCGGTCGCGCTCCGAGCGGTGAGCGAGGAAAGCCTCGAGCGGCTGAAGGGCGTGCTGCCGCTGGAGCGTGACCACTCGGAGTTCCTCCGGCGGTTCGCGGACGACGAGCTGCTCCGGCGGACGATTCGCCTCCTCCGCGGCAAGCGACCTCTTCGGCTGGACACGGTGACGCACGCCCTAGTGCGCGCGGTTTGCGGGCAGCTGATCGAGTCGAGTCGGGCCCGGCGCATCGAGCAGCGGTTGATCCGCGCGACGTGCCCGACCGACGGCCTGCTCTACGCCGCTCCGACGTCCAAAGCGTTCTCCGACTTCGCGCCGGCGGCGCTTCAGCGCTTCGACCTCTCAGCGCGGAAGGCGGCGACGATCGTCCGCCTCTGTCGCACGCTCGATCTCGAACGGCTGCGGGACGTCACCCCGGCCGGCGCGGCGCAGCGGCTCGAGCGGGAGCGCGGGCTCGGCCCCTGGTCGGTCGGAGTGATCGGGCTCGAAGGGCTGGGCTGCTACGACTTCGGGCTCGTGGGCGATCTTGGACTGGTCAAGCTCTGCACGGCGCTCCTCGGACGCCGCGCGGAGCCCGAGGACACAGCCGACCTGCTCGCCCGCTACGGCGAGTGGCAAGGGCTCGCGAGCGTCTACCTCCTTGCCGGCTTCGCCCGAGGCCTGCTCCCAGTGGACTACGAGCGTCGCCCGGTCGCAGCATGAGCCCCACGATCCTCTGCTCGACCGGGTTCTTCACGGAGGATCCAGACCAGACCGACCACAAGGCGATCATCGAGCACACTGCGAAGCTCGGCGCGTCGGGCTACGAGCTCCAGGTGCACAAGGCGTGGTACGGCCATCTGGATGAGGTCGTCGAGGATCTCCGCGGCTTCGAGCTCTCCTTTACGGCGCTGCACGCGGACAAGGCGATCGGCGCAGGGCTTGGGAGCGAGGACTCCGACGACGCGGACGAGGCGCTCGCGTCGCTCGAGATCAACTGTCGGGCTGCAGCCGCACTCGGCGTCAAGACCATCGTCCTCCACCTCTGGGAGGACCCGGCCGCCGACGAGGAGATCGAGCGGAACCTCGAGCGTCTGCCCGGGTGCCTCGACACCGCCGAGGCCTACAACGTTACGCTCGCCGTCGAGACGCTTCAAGGAGTCGCGGGGACGCCGCTGGCCAACGTCCGGCTCGCGATCGAACGTGACCCGCGCACCAAGGTCACGCTCGACAGCGAGTTCCTCGGCTTCCACGGGCAGCTGCTGGAGAGCATCTCGGCCGATTGGCTCTGGAAGGACCGTCGCGTCCGCCACGTGCACCTCAAGGACTTCGACGGGAGGATGAAGGTGGGCGGCGCTCGCCGGTATCTCCTCCCCGGCGAAGGCACTCTCGACCTACAGGGCTTCGTCAACGGGCTGCTCGAGCGAGGGTACGAAGGCGCGATCACGCTCGAGGGGAACGCGGTCGGACCTTCCGGCGAGCTCGACGAAGCGCGGCTGCAGCAGATCGCGGCCGTCGTCAAGCAGCTCTCCGGCTCCTAGACTCCGACCATGGCCGTAGACGAGCGCCGCATCGCGATCCTCGGCGCCGGCCAGATCGGCGAAGCCCTCCTCGCCGGACTGCTCAGCACCGGTTGGCGGAAGCCGGAGGAGATCGTCGTCACCGTCCGCCGCGAGGAGCGCGCGCAGGAGCTGGCCGAGCGACATGGCGTCCGCGCCACGCTGTCGAATATCGAGGCCGTCAACGGCGCCGCCATGGTCGTGATCGCCGTCAAGCCGCAGGACTTCGACACGCTCCTCGGAGAGATCGGCGGCATCCTCTCGCCCGAACAGACGGTGCTCTCGATCGCCGCTGCGGTCCCGACCGCCGCCATCGAAGAGCGAATCGCGCCGGGCGTCCCCGTCCTGCGGGCGATGCCCAACACGCCGGCCACGGTCCACGAGGGCGTCGCCGGGCTCTGCGCCGGAGCGCACGCGAGCGACGAGCACCTCGCGCTGGCGGAGGACGTCCTCCTGCACGTCGGCCGGGTCGTCCGGGTACCCGAGCGCTACATGGATGCGGTCACCGCCGTCTCCGGTTCGGGCCCGGCGTACTTCGCGCTCCTCGCCGAGGCGATGATCGAGGCCGGGATCCTGCTCGGGCTCTCGCGGGAGGACACGACCGAGCTCGTCGTCCAGACGATGTTCGGAACGGCGAAGCTCCTCCGCGACGAGAAGATGCACCCGGTCGAGCTCCGCGAGATGGTCACCTCGCCGGGGGGAACCACGATCCGTGCGATCCGCGAGCTCGAACAGGCCGGAGTGCGGGCGGCGTTCCTGAATGCGATTCAGGCGGCGATGGACCGCGGCCGGGAGCTCGCGGCCGGCGAGCCGTAGCTTGGAGCTAGAGCTCAGGGTCTCGGCGAGCGCCGACGCCGCGCGGCGCGGCGCGGCCGAGCTGCTCGCCGAGGCTGCGTCGCGTGGCGGGCACGTTGCCCTCTCGGGG
>JBOHAU010000200.1:0-1856 GCA_050698015.1 Gaiellaceae bacterium | reverse complement strand
ACTGGAACCAGTGGTTCGCGACCAGCGAGTCGGTCGACCAGACCACGATCCAGGCGACGATCAGCGCCACGAGGTAGAGCGCGAACTCGGCGTTGCCCGGGATCGGCAGGCGCGCGACGTCGACGGTCACGCCGCCTCCGCCGTACGAGCGAGGTGTCGTCTGCGTCGGCTGCTCGGGAGGTGTCTCGGACATGCATGCTCCTTTCGTTAGGCGGCTTGCCCGGGAATATGGACGATCTCGAGCTTCAGCCCGTCAGGGTCGTAGAAGAACACCGCGTAGTACCCCGGCTGATACGTGTATTCCTGCGGCTCGCTCTCGATCTCGGCGCCGATCCCGCGTAGCCATTCGGCTCGCTCGTCGACGAGCCCGCGGGAGTAGGCCTCGAACGCGACGTGGTGGAGCCCGAGCCGGTAGCGATCGAAGCCGCCCGGTGTGTCGGACTGCGCCGCCCTCAGCCCGACGGAGCTTCCAGGGCCCCAGAGGTACCAGATCGTCTCGCCTCGCTCGCCCTCGACCTCGGAAATCCCGTGCCACCCGAGGGGCGCGAGCAGGTCACGGTAGAAAGGCAAGCTGCGCTCGATCGACGAGACGACGAGGTCGACGTGGTGGACGCCAGTGGAACGCATGTGGCGTTCCACACGGATTCAGCCTGTCCCCTCGAGCTCCTCCCCGCGCCCGTAGCGGACTGCCCGCCGGACGACACGAGGGTCGACGCCCTCCTCGAGCAGCCGCTGACGCAACTCGCCTTCCGCCGCCAGCTTGAGGAAGAGCCATGCGAGCGCTCCGATCGTCACGAGCGAGCCCTCGATCATCATGATCGTCCCGGCCCAGCCCTGGTCGGCCAGGTCGTCGTAGTGGTGGTAGATCGGCGTCCCCGACCAGATGAAGACGTTGCCGAGCACCGTCTCGATCAGCCGGACGGCGACCACGTACCCGAACTTCGCCGCCGTTCCGAACCACTCCGGCCCCGGGAGGACCTCGACCACTGCCGCCCACATCAGCACCCCCGCGCTGAAGAACGCGACGTGCTCGAGGGCGTGGACGGCGCTGTGGTCGATTGCGGCCTCGTAGACCCTCGGCAGGTGCCAGACGTAGAGGTTGACCGCCCAGAGGGGCAACGCGACCAGCGGGTGCGCCAGGACGCGCAGCCTCGAGACCGCGCCCATCGCCAGGAGTGGCCGCAGCAGCGGACCAGTGAGGCCGAGCACGAACGCGAGCGCCGCGAGGTCGCCGAGGACGACGTGTTGGAGCATGTGCACCCAGAACAGCTCGTCTTCGCGCGGCAGCTGATCCGCGACGGCGAGCAGAACGAGTGAGAACGCGAACGACGCCTGGCGCCAGCGCGGCACGGGGGTCCCGCGGACGGCGAGCGTTCGGGCCCGGCGCCAGTAGACGACGCCGAGCGCCGCGATCGGCAGCAGCTGGAGCAAGCTCGTCATTCGGCGGCTCTAAAGTCCACTACGCGTGGAGGGTAGGACGTACGAGGCCGCCGGAGTCTCGCTTGCTGCAGCCCAATCGGTCGTGGACCGGGTCCGCGCGGCGGCCGAGTCCACCGGTGCCCTCGGCTTCGGGGCCTTCGCCGGGCTGTATCCACTCGATGACCGCCGACTGCTCGTCGCCTCGACCGACGGGGTCGGCACGAAACTCATCCTCGCCAGGCAGAGAGGACAGCTGCGCGACTGCGGCGCCGACCTCGGGGCGCACTGCATCAACGACGTGCTGACGACCGGCGCCGAGCCGCTCTTCTTCCTCGACTACGTGGCCGCGAACCGGATCGACCTCGAGCAGGTCGCCGAGCTCGTCGAGGGCGCGGCGCAAGTCTGCCGCGCCGCGGGCGTCGCGCTCGTCGGCGGCG
>JBOHAU010000199.1:0-1902 GCA_050698015.1 Gaiellaceae bacterium | reverse complement strand
CGTCACGACCGCCTCGGCCCAGTCGATGAACACCGGCCGTCCGTCCCGGACGAAGATGTTCCCGTCGTGCGCCTCCATATGGGCGACGGTGAGGGGAAGCGAGCCGCTCAGCCTGTCCGCGGCGGCGCGAACGGCATCGAGGCGGTCGCCTCCGAGCGCCTCGTAGCGCTCAGGCAGAAGCTGTGGGCGGTCGTCGGGCGTCCCGAGGGCAAGTGCGTGGTCGGCGTCATCCATGAACGCGATCTGGAACTCGGCGTAGAGCGGGAGGATCTCCTCCCACGACGGGCTCGTCCCGCCGGCGTCGAGAACATTTCGGAGGCGCGGCCCCGCGTCCTTCGTGAGGATCCGCGAGCCTTCCCAGGAGATGATTTCCGGGAGTTGCTCCGGGCGCTTGCGCACGAGCAGCTCGGTCAGCGCGGGCTCATAGGCGCTTGCAGGCCCGTTCTCCTTGAACCAGACGTGCCCGCCCGCAGCCGGGACGCGGACGATTGCCGACCACGGCCGGGCCAGCATGAGCTCGACCTCGCCGGTCCGCTCGACGTGCTCGTCGATCCAGGCGGTCGCCTCATCGAGCCAGTCGGGCTGCTCCCAGGCGAGCGAGTCGGTCAAGTGCCGTGCGCGTCGAAGCGCGGAACCCCGTCGTCGGGAAGCGTCTCCCACGGCGCGACGGAACGCACGTAGACGTGCGCCTCCGGCACCTGCTCGAGCCCTTCGTCGATCGCGCTGAGCCGCACGCTCGACTGCTCAGAACCCGGCCATCCACCGCCGAAGAGGTTCGTGCCACACGCCCCGCAAAAGCTCTTCGAGGCTCCCTCGTCGGGTAAGTACGTCTGGATCAGATCGCGGCCCTCGAGCACGGTCAGGTGCTCGGTGCGGACACGCCCGCTGGCCGTGCCCACACCGCCCGAGATCTTCTTGCAGTTCGTGCAGTGGCAGTAGCGAAGATCGGTGATCGGCCCGGCGACCTCGAACCGGACGCCGCCGCAAAGGCAGCTCCCGCGGAGCGTCATCGCGGGCTCAGTAGGCCGCTTCGTCCCAGGTTTCGAGCTTCTGCTTCAGGTCGCGGAGGAAGCGGCCCGCAAGCGCCCCGTCGACGAGGCGATGGTCGTACGTCAGCGTCAGGTTCATGATCGGGCGGATTGCAATCACGTCCTGGCCGAGCTCGTCCTGCGTCACCCAGGGACGCTTGACGACCGCGTAGGTGCCGAGGATCGCCGCCTGCGGCTGGCTGATGACCGGCGTTCCGTGGAACGTGCCGTAGCCGCCCGGGTTCGTGATCGTGAACGTGCCCCCTTGGACCTCGTCGGGCGTTAGCTGCTTGTTGCGCGCGCGCTCGGCGACGTCCGTGACCGACCGCGCCATCCCGAGCAGATTGAGCCCCTCAGCGTTCTTGACGACCGGCACGATCAGGCCCTTGCCGTCCGCGAGCTCGACGGCGAAGCCTAGGTTGACGTAGTTCCGGGTGACGATCTTGTCGCCGCGGATCTCGCCGTTGATCCAGGGATAGTCCTTGAGGGTCTCGACGACGGCGCGCGCGATGAAGATCAGGTACGTCGGGTTGACGTCGTAATCCTTCTGGTACTCAGGCTTGACCTTCTTCCGCAGCGCGACGACCTTCGACATGTCGACCTCGATCGCGCTCGTGACATGCGCGGAGGTGTCGAGCGAGCGCCGCATGTGCTCGGCGATGCCCTTCCGCATCGCCGTCATCGGCTCTTCGGTCTCGCCGGGGGCCGCCTCGCCGGGCGTCGGCGCCGGTGGAGCGGCGGCTGCGGGGGTCGGGGCCGGCGCGGGCGGAGGGGTCGGAGCTGGGGCAGCCTCCGGCTCGGGTGCCGGAGCCGGCGGGGCTTCCGGTGGAACTGCGGCCTCGGGCGCGGGCGCGGGCGCAGCCTCGGGCTCGGG
>JBOHAU010000198.1:0-4331 GCA_050698015.1 Gaiellaceae bacterium | reverse complement strand
AGCCGGAAGTGGTAGACCCGTCCCGGCCTCAGGCTCGACACCGCCGCCGACACGCTCCTGGCCGTCGTGCCCGAGCCCGCGCTCGCCACGGCCGTCTTCGAGCCGTAGCTCGTGCTCGTCCCGTACTCGAAGTACCAGTTCGTCGCCCGCCCATTCGGGTCGACCGTGCCGTTGAGTGTCGCCGAGCTCACCGTGACGCTCGTCGCGGATCCGGTGACCGCGACCGGCGCCGTCGGGGTCGCGAAGATCCCGTCAGCGCCTCGTGCGGTGCCGGCGCCGTTCGTCGCCACGAGCCGGTAGTGATAGGTCGTACCGGCCGAGAGCCCCGTCAGCGCTCCGGAGACCTGGACGTTGGCAGTTCCCGAGCCCGCGCTCTTGCTCGCAGTCTTCTTCCCGTAGCTCGTGCCGGTTCCGTACTCGAAGTACCAGCTCGTGGACTGACCGGCGGGATTGACGGTTCCGCTCGCGGTCGCGGACGTCGATCCCACTGCGCTCACCGGTCCGGTGATCGCCGTCGGCGCTGCGAGGACACCGGCCACCCCGGCACCGCTCGAGAGAAGTGCGAGACCGGCCAGCAGCAAGAGCGCGGCGAGACGCCTGCTCGTCCTCATTGCAGGGTTCGTATAACCCCGCCGCTGTAAGGGACGTGCAAGGAAACCGGAAGGATTTTGGGCGGGCGCGTGAGGCGCCCGCCGTGTGAGGCCTACGGCGTCAGCACGTTCGCCGCCCCTCTCGTGATCGTGGTCGTGAAAGCCCAGTCGGCCGCTGCGTCGTTCGAGTCCTTGCCGTCGGGATTGCGGATCAGCGAGCCGGCGACCGTGTTCGAGTCCTCGAAGGAGGTCGGTAGGACCGTGCCCTCGACAAGGTTGTAGGTCTGGCCTCCGACCGTGGCGGCGGTGATGCCTCCCTCGTAGGAGAGCGCGTCGACCAGCGTTGTCCCGTCGAGCAGTGCGAGCCCGTCGGGCGCGCCGTTCTGGAGCTCGATCGCGATGTCGAGATGCCCGCCGGCCGCAAGTGTGCCGGTGAGCGCCACACGGTCGTACTCGCTCGAGTCGCCGCCGTTGACCGCGACCAGCTCGATGGCCGCGAGATCGGCGGCCGCGCCGCCGACGTTCTTGATCTCGACGAAGCCGTTGGCGTCCGTGCCGACCTGGTCGTAGTCGACCTCGTTGAGCACGAGCTTCGCCTGCTCGGCTGGGGGAGGAGGCGGCGGCGGAGGCGGCTCGTCAGGGGCCGCCACGCACTCGAGCGCCACGTCGCCGTCGGCGGCGACCGTGACCTCGATCTCGCCGGCGGCGTCGTCAGCCGCGACGCACGGAACGCCGTTCAGCGTCGCCAGGCCGCTGACCACCGTACCCGGGTCACCCTTCAGCCCCGCAGGGCCCGGCTCGCCGGGAGCACCAGGCTCCCCGGCGTCGCCCTTCTCGCCCTTGGGCCCCGTGACGTTCCAGCTGACCGCCCGCTCGCGCCGGCGGCACTGCGTCGACGCGGAGACCTGGCGCAGCCAGCCGCCCGACGGGTGCTTGCAAGCATGGATCACGGTCGGGTCGCCCGAGTCCTGCGCAAGCGCGACCCCGGCGACAACCACAGCAGCGGCCGCGGCCGCCGCCAACAGGATGAACTTCATTCGGCTCCCTTCGTTGTCGGTTTCGACAACAGATACCAAAGGCGAGCCGCCGCCTCAGACGTCGTTACGAACTTGTCGCTCTTTAGCGCCCGACGAGCTTGAAAACCCGGCGGCCGGCGCGCTCGACCGGCGACGGCACCCAGCCGCGCCGCTTCCTCAGGACGCGTGTCACGGCGCCGAACACGGCCTTCGTCGCCTGCACCCGCCGCGCGTGCAGCCGGTCCCGCGCCGTGTTCTGCGCCACCTTCCGCGCCACCGTCGTCGAACCGGGGACGAAGCGGACGTCCTTGAACCCGCGTGCGCCGTAGATCTTCTCCGCCACCACCTTGCGGACACCGTAGTGCCACGTCGTGTCGTGGAACGCGACGACGCCGCCCTCGACCACCTTGGGCACCCACTGCTCGAAGTCGTCGCGGACGTCTTCCTCCTCGTGCGAGCCGTCGACGAAGAGCAGCTCGATCGCCTCGTGGAACTCGCCGACCACCTCCTGGGAAAGGCCCTTGACCGGTGTGACCAGGTCGGCGATCCCGGCACGCTCGATGTTGTCCTTGAACTCCCCGTGGCGGTAGTCGGCGTGCGGATCGACCGCGAAGATCTGGACACCGCAGCCGGCCCGCGAGCCGAGCCCGAGGCAGATCGTGGACTTCCCCTTCCAGGATCCGATCTCGACGATCGCGCCCTTGCCCGTGCATGCGCGCGCGAGCTCGTAGAGGGCTTCACCCTCCTCGTCGGAGAGCCAGCCGGGGACGTCCTTGATCAGCTCCTTCACGGGAGCGAAGTCGCTCATGGCCGCCGAGGACTCTAGTGCCTCTCCAGGCAATACAAGCCGGCGACAGCATTCCCTGAAAAGACACTAGGCGACGAGTAGTCCAGTCACGTACATGACGACGATCCCGGCCAGGAAGCCGCCGAGCACGTGCGGCGAGCTCAACCCACCAGGAGCCCGCCGGGCCACGTACCGCCCGACCTCGACCACGACCTCGAACGCGGCGCCCGCCGCAGCCGCGAAGAACACCACGCCGAGCAGGTCGCTCGTCACGAAGCCGCCGAGCCAGGCACCGAGGATCGCCGGCGCGCCGGCGATCAGCGCCAGTGCCGCCAGGCGCCGCACGGAGACCGACTTGCCCTCCGCCAGCGGCGACGCGATCCCGAGCCCCTCGGTGACGTTGTGGATCATGAAGCCGACGATGAAGAACGTCCCGAGCGCGAGCTCACCGAGCGCGAAGGACGATCCGATTGCCAACCCCTCCCCGAGGTTGTGAAGACCGATCCCGATCGCGACGAGCGTCGCGAGCGCCAGCCCGCCGACGCTCGACCCGCCACCCTCGCCCACCCGCCTCGAGATCGCCGTGAGGAACAAGAAGCTCAGCGCGACGCCCAGGAGCACGAGGCCGGCCCCACCCAGCGCGCTCGGGAGCGCAGCCTGCAGCTCCAATGCCTCCGACAGCGCCTCGACCGCGAGAAAGGTGAGCAGCCCGGCGGTCAACGCCATGAATGCCGCGAGCCACTCGGGCGCCGCGCGCCGAAGCGAGGGCAGCCAGAGCAAGCCGAGGGCAACAGGCACGATGCCGACGAGCGTGCCGATCAGCGCGTAGCCGAAGAAGCTGCGCGCCGAAGCCTGCGGGGTCTCGACCGCAGCCGCGATCTCCTTCGTCGTCTCGATCCCCGTCGAGCTCGTGACGCCGACCGAGATCGGCTCCTCCGCCACCCAGTCGTACTGGACGACGATCTCGCTCGACCGCAGCCGCCCCAGCGTCCGGTCGCCCTCGACGTCGAACGGCATGATCGCGTCGTCGACGGTGACAGAGGCGATCGTCAGGTCGTCCCGCTGCGGGTTCGTGACCCGGATGCGGATCTCGCTGGGGTGGAACTCGACCCGCCTGATGTCGAACTCGTCGACGGGCGGTGGATTCTCGCCGAGGAGGCCCGTGATCGAGCTACCGGAGGCGGTGAAGAGCGCGACGACCGCCGTCAGCAGGATGAGCGGTACGAACGCCCAGAGCCGCCAGCTCCGGCCGAGAACGGCAGCTTCGACCCGGCTACTCATCCTTGACGTCGAAGAAACCCATCCAGCCGAGCTCGGCGAACTCGGACTGATGCGCGTGGAACATGAACTCACCGGGGTTCGCGAAGTCGATCTCGAGCACACCGCGTTGCCCCTGCGCCTGCATGACCGTGTCCGTGTACTCCCAGTAGTCGCCGGTGCCGGTCGGCTGGTAACGGAAGAAGTCGCCGTGCAGGTGGAAGGAGTTGATCAGGTCGAACTCGGTCAGGTTCGCGAGGTAGATCCGCACGGTCTGCGAGCGCTTGACCTCGATCGGGTAGCGCGCGTAGTAGAACGACCTTCCGTTGACGGTGTAGAAGTTGTTCTCTCCGTCGCCGTCGGTGTCGAAGCCGTTGATCACCATCACGAGCTCCTGCGCGGGCTTGCGCGGCTTCGGCGGATCGATGATGAACGCGCCGTACAGGCCTTTGTGGATGTGCTTCTTGATCGGCGTCGAGTGGCAGTGGTAGAGCTGCATCCCGTACGGCCGCGCCGGGAAGCGGTACGTGAACGCCTGGCCGGGATCCACGACCTCGAACACCCCGTCCATGTCGGCCGGGTGGATCCCGTGGAAGTGGATCGTGTGCGGGTGCGAGCCCTCGTTCCGGAAGCGCACCCTGAGGAGGTCGTCCTCGGTCGCCCGTACGACCGGCCCGGGGG
>JBOHAU010000197.1:0-3473 GCA_050698015.1 Gaiellaceae bacterium | reverse complement strand
GATCAGTTCCATGTCGCCGAAGACGTCCGTGTCGCCCGCGAAGTAGAGCTTCGTCCCGTTCTCAACCTCGACTACGAAGCCGGCCGGCTCCCCGAGGTACTCGCCGTTCGGGCCTCCCGCCGAATGCCTCGCGTCGGTCATCGTGAACTTGACGCCGTCGACGTCGCGGGTGCCGCCCTTGTTCGTACCCGGCATCTCGCCGACCTCGGCACCCTGGCCGTCGAGCCAGCTGACGAGCTCGACGATCCCGACGACGGTCGGCTTGAACCGGTTGATCAGCTCGACGCTGCTTCCGATGTGGTCGCCGTGGCCGTGCGTCACGGCGAGGATGTCGATTCTTTCCGGCTCCTTCTCGCCCTCCGGGCACTTCGGGTTGTCGAGGTACGGATCGAGGTAGACCCGTTTCCCGCCCGGCGTGTCGAAACGGAAGGCGCCGTGGCCGAGCCAGGTGAGTTGGACGTCGGGCATGGCGGGAATCTAACGGAGGGCGCTCAGCACGTACGCGGTCACCGGCGCCGACTTTCCCTTCAGGTCGAGCTCGCCGATCAACTCCGTCTCCGCGACCTCCCGGACCGCCTCGTATGTCGTCTGTCCCAGGACGACCTGGCCCGGCGCCGCGGCGGTCTGGAGACGGGCGGCGAGGTTCGTGGTGTCGCCGATCGCCGTGAAGCTCCGCTGCTCTTCGGTTCCCACGTTGCCGACGATCGCGGGGCCGGTGTTGATCCCGACCCGGAAGCGCGGCCAGTCGCCGTTCCTGCCGATCCGGCCGGCCGCCTCCTGGAGGCCGAGTCCGGCGCGGGCGGCACGCAGCGCATGGTCCGGCTGGTCGGCGGCCGCGTTGAACACGACCATGATCGCGTCGCCGGCGAAGCGCTCGATCATCCCGCCGTGCTCGTCCAGGATGACGGGCACCGTCTGCGCCCAGTAGGTGTTCAGCATCGCGAGCACTTCTGCAGGAGAATGGCCTTCCGAGTACTCCGTGAACCCCTGGAGGTCGGCGAAGAGGATGCTCACCTCGCGCTCCTCGCCGCCCAGCGCCGCCACCTCGGGCTCGTCGCGGAGCCGCGCCGCCAGCTGGCGTGAGAGGAACGGCGTGAGTCGCGTCTCCACTGCCCGGATCTCCTCCGCTGCCCGACCGACGACCGACGCCTCGTCGGCGCCGAGGCCGAAGCGGCGGCGCAGCTGCTCCTCGTCGATGCCCTCCGTTGCGGCGGCCTTGACCGCCGATGCGTACCGGCGGTCGATCCGGCCCAGCGTCTCGTCCAGATAGAGCGACGCGAACACCTCGCCGCGATGGCGTTCACGGAGCGCTGTGAAGGCCACGATCCCGAAGGCAGCAGCCATCAAGAGGTGCCACTCCCACCACGAGGCGTGCCAGTTGCGAGAGAAGGCGACCGCGATCGAGGCCTCCCCGAGGAGGATCCAGGCCGCCGTGACGCCAGCGAGCACCTGAGACGGCCTGCCCTGGTACAGGCGCCAGTAGCGCCAGGCGGCGATTCCGTAGAGGAGGACGGCCGGGACTCCGAGCCCGAAGAGCCAGCGGTCCGTCGCGTCCTCGGTGAGCTGCCGGTCCAGTGGCGGGATCTCCGCGACGGAAACAGCCGCCCAGGCCGCCAGAATCGAAACGAGCCCCCACCGGAAGAGGCGGACGTTGCTCACGACTGGACGGTCGATCGACGACCAGGCGGCGAACACAGCGGCGATCAGGAGCCCCACCGGGGTCGCGATCGCGAACCCTGCGTTTCTTCCCTCCAGCAGGACGCCGGGTGTCGCGAGCGCGTGCAGGCCGAGAAAACCGGCGCTCGCGAGGAAGGCCATCGAGACCAGGAAGAGCCGCGCGTCCGAACGGCGCGACGCGGCTTCGTTGGTGAGCGCCCCGAGGGCGACGCTGACGAGAGAAATCGAGAGGACGAGCCAGAAGTGAGCGGGATGGTGCTCCCAGTGAACGTCGAGGTCTGGCTCGACGAGGAGGAGCGCGAGTCCGCCAAGCGGGATCGCGAAGAGCAGCAGCCAGGCGAACACCGTGCGAGGAGACGATACTCCCGCGTCGAAACGCGAGTCGTGAGCCGCCAGCTCTGGCCCGTGGCCCTCATCGTCTCAGCCGGGCTCGCCGACGTTGCCGGCCGTCCCTCCCTCGCGTTCTACCTGCTCCTGGCGGCGATTCCCGTCATCGTCGCGGCCACGCTCGCGTCCTACGGCGACCTCGTGGCGGGCGAGGGTGGAAGCCCAGCCCGCACGGCGCTCTGGACAGTCGCGCTAGCCGTCGTCGTCGCGACGGTCGCTCTGCCGCCCCTCGGCCCCGAGGCGCTGATGATCTGCCTCGTCCTGGTGGGGATCCAGGGCGTCGCGGCGTTGTCCACAGGTCTCCGGCGCCCCACGACCTAGTAACAGACTGTTACTAGGCCCCCGCGCGGCTCGGAAAGTGGCGCCGGAAGCAAGTAACAGACTGTTACTTGCTCAGAACGGCAGTTGGGACGCGGCCTTCTCGGCCACGTCGATCAGCGGCTCCACGGCGAAGAAGGACACGACCGTGACGGCCATGCAGGCGACGACCGACGCAGAGAGGAGTGCCTCCCTCGGCGGCGAGCCCCCGGCCGGCGCGAGCTGCAGCTCCGCAGGCATTCGCATGTACATGGCGCGAATGACAGCGAGGTAGTAGTAGAGCGAGATCGCGGTCGCGATCACTCCGGCGACGACGAGCCACCACAACCCGCTCTCGTACGCGGCGGCGAACACGTAGAACTTCCCGACGAAGCCGCCGGTCAGGGGCAGTCCGGCGAACGCGAGCATGAAGACCCACATCGCGACGCCGAGGGTGGGTCGCTCCCAGCCCATGCCGCCGATGTTGTCGATCGAGACCTGCTCTCCCAGCTCACGCTCCCGCGCGGCGATCACGGCGAAGGCTCCCAGGGACGCGGCGGAGTAGGGGATCAGGTAGAAGAGGAGCGCCTTCGCGCCGAGCTCGCTGTCCGCGGCGACCGCGATCAGCATGAAGCCCGCATGCGAGATCGACGAGTACGCCAGCATCCGCTTCAGGTTCCGCTGAACGAGGGCGGCGATGTTGCCCCAGGCAAGGGAAACACAGGCGATCACGGCGACGGCGATCGTCCACAGGTCGTCCTCGGCAGGGAACGCCGTGACGAGGACCCGCATGGCCAGGACGAGCGCGACGGCCTTCGTCGCAGCGGACATGAACGCGGTCACCGGGGTCGGCGCGCCTTCGTAGACGTCCGGCGTCCACATGTGGAACGGCGCCGCGGACGCCTTGAAGCCGAGGCCCGCGATCAGCATCGCCAGCCCGGCCAGCACGAGCCCGTCGTTGACGAGGCCCTGCTCGTCGATGGCTGCTGCGATCGCGGCGAACTCCAACTCGCCGGTCGCTCCGTACACGAGCGCGGAGCCGAAGAGGAGCACTGCCGAGCCGAAGCTGCCGACGATCAGGTACTTCAGCCCCGCCTCGAGCGATCCCACCC
>JBOHAU010000196.1:0-3396 GCA_050698015.1 Gaiellaceae bacterium | reverse complement strand
TTCGACGCCAGCAACGCCGTGATCCTCTCGATCGGCCCCGGCGAGGAATCCCGCGTCTACGTGACCTCCAACGGAGGCCAGAGCTGGACACTCGCGTTCGTGAACGAGGACCTGAATGCGTTCTACGACTGCATGGCGTTCTTCGACCGGCACCGTGGGCTGGCCTTGTCCGACCCCGTGCAGGGACGGTTCCGGATCCTCGCCACGAGCAACGGGGGCCAGAGCTGGCGTGTGCTCGACACGGAGATGCCGCCGGCTCTCCCCGGCGAGTTCGCCTTCGCGGCCAGCGGGCAGTGCATCACCACCGCCGGTGGACGCGATGCCTTCTTCGGAAGCGGCGGCGACGTCGAGGCCCGAGTCTTCCACTCCGGCGACCGCGGCCAGACGTGGCAGGTGAGCTCGACTCCGATTCGCAGCGGCCCGAGCGCCGGGATCTTCGCGCTCGCGTTCCGCGACGCACGCCATGGCCTCGCCTCGGGCGGCGACTTCCTCACCCCCGCGGCGTCGCCGGATGCGCTCGCACTGACCAACGACGGCGGGATGACGTGGCCACTCGTCGCCAACGCGCCGAACGAGTACCGCTCGGGCGCGCACTGGGTGAACGGGCAGGTCGCGATCATCGTCGGGCCTACAGGCAGCGACGCGAGCTCCGACGCCGGTCGCTCCTGGCACAACTTCGACGGCGGTAGCTTCGACACGGTGGACTGTGCCGGCGGCTGGGCGTGCTGGGCCTCGGGCGAGCAAGGCCGCGTCGCCTACCTCGTCAGATAGCACTGACGCCGCCCATAGGCGCGTTGTCTGGATCGGCGGTCGCCGACTAAGACGTACGCCGCCTGGATGAGCGCGCTCGGGTAGTGCGGTGTCCTTTCGGGACGCCGCCGCATCTGCGGATTGCGACGCCGCGCGCGGGAGGGCACGCTGAAGGGCGTGGAAGAACCGGTCATCCACCGGGAGGGGGTCGTCGCCCTACTATTCAACGTGAGCGACATCGCCTTGACGCTCACCGAGATCGAGAGACTGCTCGGAGGAGACGATGCCGAAGAAGAAGCTGACGAAGGCTGAACGCGCGGAGCGCGATGCGCGCCATGAACGCGTTCTCGAGAATGCGCTGCGAACCCGCGAGCTCGCGGAGCGGGCGCAAGCCGAGCTCGACGCGAAGAGTTCCCGCGGCTAACCGCTGGGGCGCTCGATGAGCTCGGTCCGGTAGCCGTCCGTTCGAGGCGACATCCGCACGGCCCTTGTGTAGAGCTGTCACGAGCGCGCGACACCCAACACGTACGGCGCGCAGGGAATCGTCAGTAGGGACGACGAGTGGAAGCCATGGTCGAGCGCGACGAACTCGAACCCGGCTGCGCGGATGGCGCTCTCGGTGTCGCGGGTCGTCGCGCAGCCACCGAGCGCCTTCGTCCAGAAGAGCGAGTCGGTCGCGCGCTGGAACCCATGGAAGAGGGCGTTGCGAGACCGGACGTGCTCCCAGAAGCGGAGCTCTCCGCCGGGCGCCAGGACACGCCGCAACTCCCGAAGCGTCGCGGCCGGGTCGGGGACGCTGCAGAGGACCCCCATCACGACTGCGGCATCGAACGATCCGTCCTCGGCGGGAAGCGCCTCCGCGAAGCCTTCGACGACCTCGATCGGCACGGGCGCGCTTCGGGCCCGTTCCTCAGCCGCTGCGCGTGCAGTCGGGTCAGGCTCGACGGCGAGCACGCCGTTTACGGCCGGCGGATAGAACTCGAACGAGCGCCCGTCACCCGAGCCGACCTCGATGACCCGGCCGCGCAGCCCTCCGAGCAGCCGCCGCCTCAGCTCGCGCGCGATTAGGTCAGGCCGGCGCTGCTCGCGGCGCTCCAGGTGCCGGGCAAAACGCGATTGCCCAGGCCCGTAGAGCGCTGCCGGCTTCGCGGTGACGGCTCGATCTATTCCGGCTCTTCCACCATTGCGCTACCTCCGCCGCGACGCTGCGGCTCTGCCGCAGCAAGCACGCGGCCGCCGCCGAGAAACTCGATGCCCGTCGCGGCGCCGATCTCGGCGGTCGTCGAGAACCCGTGACCAAACCGGGCGACGAGGGCCTGACCGTCCGGCGAGTTGATGAACGCCGGTTCCGCCGCGGTCAGCAACGTATTCCGCTGGCTCGCCCGTGGCGCGGCGATCGCCTCCGGCAACGTCGCCCCGAGATCCAAGCGGTCGACGAGAATCTGCAGCACTGTCGTGATGATCATCGAGCCGCCGGGCGAGCCGAGCGCCAGGAACGGCTGACCGTCGTCGAGGACGATGGTCGGGCTCATCGAGCTGCGCGGCCGCTTCCCGCCCTCGACGCGGTTGGGATGCGTCAGCGAGTCGAAGTTGAAGTCGGTCAGCTCGTTGTTCAGGAGGAAGCCCCAACCGGGCACGACGACGCCGTTCCCTCCGGTCGACTCGATCGTGTACGTGTAGGAGACGACGTTGCCCCAACGGTCGGACACGCTCAGGTGTGTCGTGGTCTCCGACTGCTCCGCCGTCGCGGCGGCCTCACCGGCGGTGTCGTACGGATACGGATTGCCCGGCGGTACCGGGCTCGTCGCTGCGTGATTCGGATTGATCCGCGCCCGGCGCTCGGCCGCGAACCCGTCCGAAAGTAGGCCCCTGAGCGGCACGTCGAAGTAATCGGGATCGGCCAGGTACGCGTTTCGGTCGGCGAATGAGAAGCGCGACGCCTCCAGGAAGAAGTGCAGCGCCTCCGCGCGGTCGGAGGGGTCGAGGTCGAACCCCTCGAGGATGTTCAGCGCCTCGCCGTCAGTCGAGCCGCCGCTCGACGGAGGACCCATGCTGTAGACGTCGAGCCCCCTGTAACCGACCCTCGTCGGCTCTCGCTCGGGCGCCGTGTAGTCCTTGACGTCGCGCATCGTCATCACTCCTGGGCGCCAAACGTGGTTCGCGTCCGGTGCGACGGGCGGGTGCCGAACCGCCTCGACCATCGCGTCTGCAATCGCGCCGCGGTAGAAGCCCTTGGCGCCCAGATGGGCGATCCGCTCGTACGCCCGCGCCAGGCCGGGGTTCTGGAGGACGGTCCCCACGTCGCGCGGCGTGCCGTCGGGATCGAGGTAGAGCGCGCGCGTCGAGGGAACGTCGTCGAAGAAGTCGATGTTCTGCTGCGTCTGGCTGAAGAAGGTCTGGTCGATGACGAAACCGTCGCGGGCGACCTCGATTCCGGGCTGCAGCGCCTCCGCGAGCGACATCGTTCCGTAGCGACTCAGGGCCTCGTCCCAGCCGCGCACGGTGCCGGGCACGCCGGCGGACAGGCCGCTGTAGCGCGCGTCATTGAACGGCAGCGGCGTTCCGTTTTCGAAGAAGGAATTAGGTCCCATCGCAGCCGGCCCGGTCTCGCGGTGGTCGATCGTCGTGACGCTGCCGTCGCTCGTC
>JBOHAU010000195.1:0-6017 GCA_050698015.1 Gaiellaceae bacterium | reverse complement strand
GTCCTTGACGGCCCCGATCTTCTGGTTCGCGACCAGGATGTACGGGTCCTCGAGCACGGCCTCCATGCGCTCGGGGTCGGTGATCATGTAGGGCGACAGGTAGCCCTTGTCGAACTGCATCCCCTCGGTGAACTCGAGCTCGAGGCCGAAGGTCTGGCCCTCCTCGACGTTGACGACGCCGTCCTTGCCGACCTTGTCGATCGCCTCGGCGATGACGTCGCCGATCTCGCGCTCGCGCGCCGAGATCGTGGCGACCCGGGCGATGTCCTCCTTGCCCGAGATCTCCTTGGACTGCTTCTTCAGATCCTCGACGACTACCTCCACGGCCTCCTCGATGCCGCGCTTGAGTCCCATCGGGTTCGCACCTGCGGCGACGTTCTTCAGGCCCTCACGCACGATCGCCTGAGCGAGCACGGTGGCGGTGGTCGTCCCGTCGCCGGCGACGTCGTTCGTCGACGTCGCGACCTCGCGGACGAGCTGGGCGCCCTGGTTCTCGAAGACGTCCTCGACCTCGATCTCACGCGCGATCGTGACGCCGTCGTTCGTGATCGTCGGCGCGCCGAACTTCTTGTCCAGCACGACGTAGCGGCCCTTCGGGCCGAGCGTCACCTTGACGGCGTCGGCGAGGACGTTCACGCCCCGCTCCAGCGAGCGACGCGCGTCCTCGTCGAACTTCAGTTCCTTGTGTGCCATTCAATTACCTCCGGTTGAAAAACGCTGGCTAGGCGGAAGCGCCCGCCATCTCCTTCTTCTTGCTGCCGGACTTCGAGCCGCCGCCCGCGACCTTCGCGAGGACGTCCGACTCCCGCAGGATCAGGTATTCGTCGGCGCCGAACTTGATCTCGGTCCCGCCGTACTTCGAATAGACGATCTCGTCGCCCTCGGCGACCTCAAGCGGAATCAACTCGCCGCGGTCGTTGCGGCTGCCGGGGCCGACGGCCAGAACGCGCCCGCGCTGGGGCTTCTCCTTAGCCGTGTCCGGAAGGACGATGCCGCTCGACGTGGTCTCCTCGTCCTCGAGGGCCTCGACGATCAGGCGGTCGCCCAGCGGTTGCAAATCCATCAACCGACCTCCTCTTTCAGCGAACTTTGTGACAGGTCTTGGCACTCATTGGGGGCGAGTGCCAGCTTATTCTAACGGGGCAGAGCTTACCGCCGCAACCGCAACCGTCCAAGTTTGTTACAAACCTTCGAGTGCCTCGCGAGTTCTCGGCCGGAGCCGTTCTCGTCCGCCGGATGCGTGGTCGCTGGTGGCTGGCGGCCATCCGCCCCGGAGGCAAGCCGGAGGGAGTCTGGGCGCTGCCCAAGGGCAACGTCGGGCCCGGCGAGGCCCCTGAGGCGACGGCCCTGCGCGAAGTGACGGAAGAAACCGGCCTCGAAGGCGACTCGCTCGGGAGGCTGGGCGACGTGAAGTACGTGTACACCCGTGGCGGCGAACGGATCTTCAAGGTCGTGAGCTTCTACCTCCTCCGCCACCGGCGCGGACGCATCGACGACCTCCCCACTGCGTTTCGGCACGAGGTCACCGAGGCCCGCTGGCTGCCGCTGGACGAGGCGCCGCGCCTGCTCGCCTACCGGGGCGAACGGGACATGGCAGAAGAAGCGCTGGCGAGGCTGGATCCGGAGGCCCTATGATCCGGCGGCGCCGGTGGCCACGATTTCCGAGCACGCGGTTCAGACTGAAGTCTGACACCGCAAGAACCTGAAGCGATGTACGCCCTGAACTTCTACTCACCGTTGGTCGCAGACCAGCTCCGCAGCCGGCGGAAGACGGCGACGATCCGCCTCGGGGACAAGTCCCCGAAGTACAAGAAGGGGATGGTCGTCCAGGTTCTCGTCGGCGCACGCTTCGGGCCGAGGGAACGGATCTTCGACGCGGTCATCGACAAGGTCGAGGTCAAGCCGCTCGCCGATGTCTCCCCACGCGAGATCGAGCACGACAACCCCGAGCTCCGCAGGCCCGACGAGATGGCGCACTGGCTCGGGCAGCTCTACAACCGCGCGGTAGGAGCGGAGGACACCGTCACGGTGATCCGCTTCTCCGAGATCAAGCGTTCCTAGCGCCCGGGCTTCCGGATCGGGGTGCCGAAGAGCTCCCGGGGCCTGAGCTCGCCGCCGCAGGCCTCGCACTCGACCGTGAACGCCGAGGTGAAGCGCGCGTCGCACGAGGGACAGCGCGACCGCATCTCACCTGAGCACTGTGGGCACGAAGCCGGCAGCTCGGCTTCCCACTGCTCGAAGTAGCGCTGGGCGAAGCCGCAGACGAGGCAGACCGCAACCCAGTCGCCGAGCGTCTTCCGCCGTTCCTCCTTCAGCCAATTTCCGGCGCTACCCACGGCTCCGACTCTAGTTATCCGCCTTTCATCCCACTCGGACGATGCGCTAATCGCCGCGACGACGTGAGATTTCAGTCGTCGCCTTACGACGTCGGTGGCGCGAATCCGCGAGAGGAAGAAGGAGTCATGACCGCTGTCCCCGCTACCAAACCTCTCGGCACCCATTCGGAGGTCGGAAATCTCCGCACGGTGATCGTCCACCGCCCCGATCTCGCCCACGAGCGGCTAACGCCGAGCAACTGCCACGAGCTGCTCTTCGACGACGTCATCTGGGTCCGGCGGGCGCGCCAGGAACACGACGCCTTCGTCGATCTGATGCGCGGACGCGGCGTGGAGGTCCTCCTCTTCCACGACCTCCTCACCGAGACGCTCGAGGATCCGAACGCGCGGGAGTGGGTGCTCACCCGGAGGCTCCGCCCCGAGGAGGTGACGGCTGTCTTCTCCCGCGAGCTGATCGCGTGGATGACCGAGATGCCGGCCGACGAGGTCGCAACGAAGCTGACCGGCGGCGTCATCCTGAGCGAGCTGCCGGAGGACATCGTCGCAGCCGTCGGCCGGGCTCTCCGCCCGACCGACTTCGTGATTCCGCCGCTTCCCAATCAGCTCTTCATGCGAGACACGAGCGCGTGGATCTACGGCGGAGTCTCGATCAACGCGATGTTCTGGCCGACACGGCAGAACGAGACGCTGAACGTCGAAGCGGTCTACCGCTTCCATCCACGCTTCCGCGAAGCGGAGTTCCCGATCTGGTTCGGCGGAGTCGACCACAACTGGGGCACCGCGGCGATCGAGGGCGGCGACATCATGCCGATCGGGGGCGGTGTCGTCCTCGTCGGCCTCGGCGAGCGCAGCAACGCGAGAGCGACGAGCGTCCTCGCCCGGAACCTCTTCGAAGCCGACGCCGCGCGCCTGGTAATCGGCGCGCAGATGCCACGGGAGCGCGCGGCGATGCACCTCGACACCGTCTTCACGTTCTGCGACCGAGACGTCGCGACGCTCTACGAGCCCGTCGTCGAGCAGATCGTGCCCATCCTCTTCAGTCCGGGCGGCGAGGACGGCGTCACCGCCGAGCTCTCGGAGCGCTCGTTCCTCGACGAGGTGCGCGAGGCCCTCGGCCTGGCCGAGCTGAAGCTCGTCCCCACCGCCGGCGACGAGTTCGAGGCTGAGCGAAACCAGTGGGATGACGGCAACAACGTCGTCGCCCTCGCACCGGGGGTCGTCGTCGCCTACGAGCGCAACGAGCCCACGAACGCAACTCTCGCGAAGGCCGGAGTCGAGGTCCTGGCCATCGCGGGCCAGGAGCTCGGCCGGGGTCGCGGCGGCGGCCACTGCATGACCTGTCCCGTCGTCAGAGATCCATAGGAAGGAGCGAAACCATGAGCACCGTCGTCGATCTCCGCGGCAAGCACTTCCTGCGGCTGGCCGACTTCAGCCCCGAGGAGATCACCTACCTGATCGAGCTCGCGGCCGAGCTGAAGGAGGCCAAAAAGGAAGGGCGCGAGGAGCAGAAGCTGGTCGGGAAGGAGATCGCGTTGATCTTCGAGAAGGACTCGACCAGAACGCGGTGTGCCTTCGAGGTCGCCGCGTACGACCAGGGCGCACACGTCACCTTTATCGGCCCGGGCGGCTCGCACATGGGCCACAAGGAGACGGCCAAGGACACCGCGAGGG
The DNA here is from genome assembly GCA_050698015.1 of Gaiellaceae bacterium. Taxonomy (GTDB): domain Bacteria; phylum Actinomycetota; class Thermoleophilia; order Gaiellales; family Gaiellaceae; genus JACDAN01. The sequence goes on along the minus strand of JBOHAU010000195.1, from coordinate 2,010 downwards.
TGCTCGGGCGGATGTACGACGCGATCGAGTACCGCGGCTTTTCCCAGGAGACGGCCGAGGAGCTTGCTGAGTGGTCCGGCGTGCCGATCTACAACGGGCTCACCGACGAGTGGCACCCGACCCAGATCCTCGCGGACTTCCTCACCTTCCGCGAGCACATTTCGAAGCCGCTCGACGAGGTCGTCTTCTGCTACCTCGGCGACGCCCGCTTCAACATGGCCGACTCCTACCTGGTCGGCGGCGCGAAGCTCGGAATGGACGTTCGCATCGCCAGCCCGAAGTCGCTCTGGCCCCGGGACGAGATCGTCGAGCTCGCCCGCTCCATCGCGAGCGAGACGGGCGCCGAGATCACGATCACGGACGACGTCACCGAAGCGGTCAAGGGCGCCGACGTGCTGCTCACGGACGTCTGGGTCTCGATGGGCGAGGCCGACGAGGTCTGGGCGGAGCGGATCGAGCTGCTCAAGCCCTACCAGGTCAACTCCGAGATGATGGCCCTCACCGGGAACCCCGACGTGAAGTTCATGCACTGCCTGCCCGCCTTCCACAACACGGACACAGAGGTCGGCAAGGAGATCTTCGAGAAGTTCGGGCTGGAGTCGCTCGAGGTGACGGAGGAGGTCTTCGAATCGCCGGCGTCGGTCGTCTTCGACGAGGCCGAGAACCGGCTCCACACGATCAAGGCGGTCATGGTCGCGACCCTCGGGAGTTGACGTGCGAGTCGTCGTCGCACTCGGGGGGAACGCACTGCTTCGACGCGGCGAGCCGTTGACGGCCGAGAACCAGCGCGCCAATGCACGGGTGGCGTGCAAGGCGCTGGCACCGGTGGCGCTCGAGCACGAGCTCGTGATCTCGCACGGCAACGGGCCCCAGGTCGGGCTGCTCGCGCTGCAGGGCTCGGCGTACACAGAGGTCGATCCATACCCGCTCGACCTGCTGGGCGCTCAGACCGAGGGGATGATCGGCTACCTCATCCAGCAGGAGCTTGGCAACGAGCTCCCGCTCGAGAAGCGGCTCGCCTCGCTGCTGACCCTGATCGAGGTCGATCCCGAGGACCCGGCCTTCGAAGACCCCACGAAGCCGATCGGGCCGATCTACGACAAGGGCGAGTCGGAGCGGCTCGCGAAGGAGAAGGGCTGGGCGTTCAAGCCCGACGGCGACAGCTTCCGCCGGGTCGTTCCGTCGCCGCACCCGCAGCGGATCTTCGGGATCGAGCCCGTGCAGTGGCTGCTCGAGCACGACTGCGTCGTGATCTGTGCCGGCGGCGGAGGCATCCCGGTCATGTACACCGACGATCCGGCGCCGGCGGGCCGGCGGCTCGTCGGCATCGAGGCCGTGATCGACAAGGATCTCGCGAGCGCCCTCTTGGCGAAAGACCTCGGAGCGGACGCCCTGGCGATCGTGACCGACGTCGATGCCGTCTACGCCGACTGGGGCACGCCGGAGCAGCGTGCGATCCGCCGCGCGACGCCGAAAGCCCTCGCCGACACGGAGTTCGCCGCCGGCTCGATGGGGCCCAAGGTGCGTGCGGCCTGCTCGTTCGTCGAGGAGACCGGCGGCCTGGCGGCGATCGGCTCGATCTCGGATACGCCGGCGCTGCTTCGCGGGGAAGCCGGCACGATCGTCACGCGGGACGCCGCGGGGCTCGAGTTCGCTGAGAAGACGACAGGAGTCGACGCGCCGGTCTGATGACCGAGAACGCTGAGAGACCCGCCGCTCCCGGCGGCCGGCAGCCGCGACCGCCGAGCCTCCTCGACGCGGTCCTACCGGTGGTCGTGCTGATCGTGTTGATCGCGCTCACGATCGTGCTCTTCGGCATCGATGCCACGAACGGGCCCTTGCAGGTCGCGCTGCTCCTGAGTGCCGCGTTCGCCGCCCTGATCGCGTTCAAGAACGGCTACACGGTCGAGACCGTCGCCGAGGCCGCCGTCGGCGGCATCAGCGCGGCGATCGGGGCGATCTTCATCCTGCTCGCGGTCGGTGCGCTGATCGGCACCTGGAACATGGCCG
>JBOHAU010000194.1:0-5399 GCA_050698015.1 Gaiellaceae bacterium | reverse complement strand
GCCGACGAACGCACGGGCGGCTCCGGCGTCATCGAAATCGTGCCATACGGTCACGTCGTTGGGATCGTCTATCGACTGGTAAACGGCCTCGGCACGAACGCCACCGGCCCGCTGCTGGTCCGCGAAGGCGTCGTAGACGCTTCGCCACGCGTCGTAGTCTGCGACGGGGTGACGGATGTAGAGCCGCACCATGACCTGCCTCCCTCGGTTCGAATGTTGCGTCCTTGGCGATCATAAGGAACCGGATGACACGCGAACATGCCCGCTGGGCGGTGCCCTCGGCGCTGGTGTGTTCCTTCGACGACGTGATCCCAGTCCACGAGCTCCAGCGTAGGGCGCTCGTCCCAGACCTCGAGTGCGAGCGGCGCCTCCCAGTTGTACTGGCTCGGCGTCAGGATGTTGATCACGCGATCGAAGTCGACGAACCGACGCGTCGTCGAGCGAGCGCAGGAGGGAGTTGTCGTCCTCCGTCTGCTAGGAAACGAACCGGCCCCGTTGCCAGCGGTAGTCGATGTCGGCGACGTAGAACGCGTTCGCCAGAACGGGCTCTTCGCCGAACCTCTCCGCTGAAAAGAACGAGAGCTCGCGAACGTCGACGGCCACAGGCTGGGGGTCCCACGAGCTTCGAACGCCCCGAACTCTGAGCAGCCTGCCCGTCTCGGGCTCGTGGTGGAAGGTATACGGGAGCGGCCCGGCGAAGCGTCGAGCCTCGTCGACATCGGCGAACGGCGACCCCGGCGGCAGCGGACCGGGTTTTCGATTCAGATCCGCCGAGATGTCGACGCCCGGCCGAACCTCGACGTCGAGCGCGCCGTTCTCGCAGCGGCAGGTCGCATCCACGGTCCGGTAGCGGTACGACGTGAGGGCGTTCCCGAAGAACGTCAGCAGTCGTCGGTCGGTGTCGCTCCGGATGATGTGCAAGCCGCGAAGGCTGGGGCGGCCCGCGACGCGGACGAAGATCCGGTAGCCGGCGAGGAAGAAGTCGAGGCCCAGGGCCGGGGGGAGGAAGGAAGGGCGCATCCGCTCGGTCTGGACAAAGGCCGCCGCGACGAAGCCCAGGTCGCCGTGGCGGTCGGGCTCCAGCGTCGCCGGCAGCAGGGGCTCGAGCGCGCTCGCCGGGAGTGCGTAGGCGAGTACGAGGCTGTGGCGGAAGTGCGCCGAGACGTCGACTGGGTGGCGCCGGAGCCGGTATCCCATCAGAGCCGCTCGATCCGGACGCTGCCCCAGATCAGCGCGCGGTCGTCGGCGGCGCGCTCGGCCTCTTCATTGCTCGTCGGCTCGCCGAAGCTGCGCAGGATCGCAACCGCTCCGGGAGCCGCAGCCCGCCGGACGGCCGCATGGAGGCGCGCAACGTAGGTTTCGTCGGCGCCGTCGAGGATGTTCGAAAGCGTAAAGCCCTCGAAGCTCTGCGGCGGGCAGCGTTCAAGGAACTCCGCAGCGTCGGCCGTCACGAGCATCAGCGGCGCCGGTGTCGGCTCGCGCGGGCGACCCAGGAGGAGCGCCTCGGCGTAGGGGTTCCCCGAGTTCGCGTGTCGGCCGAACGCGCGCTCGAACCTAGCCCGAAGGATCACGTCGAAGCGAGGCGGGAGCACCGCGACGAACGGTGAGGCGTACCAGCGCCGGAGTAGCTTCGGGTTGAAAGCCGCCGCCAGCGCGAGGCGGAAACGGCGAGTGTTCAGGTTGCGGCGCCAGAACTCGAGCTGTGCGCCCGGCTCCTCGAAGCGGCAGAAGCTCTCGAGCACGGAACGGCGCCATCCGAGGGCAGGAGCGACACGCCGCAGCCGGTCGAGCCCCTGGTCGATCCTGCCGCGCTCCGGTGGCCCTCCGTCGAGGCGCCGGTGGACGTACTCGATCTGAGTCGGATTGACGTCCACAGCCGTGACGTCGTCGCCGCGTGCGGCGAGGTCGAACGAAGTGCATCCGGCTGAGGCGATGCAGAAGACCCTCCTGCCGGGAGTGAACGCCGTTAGCTCGACGCCGCTGTCCTCGTACATCTGGCCGAACAGAAGCTCCGGCGGGCCGGACCGCCGGTCGACGCGCCCGCCTTGCCAGGCCGTCTCAGGCGCGAGCGTCCTCCTCGGCCGCGAGCCAAGCGAGCGCCAGGAAGGCGACGTTCTCCGCGATCATCGTCTTCGGCGCTGGGATGTGGCGCCGCCCGAACGTCAGCCCTCCGGCGTTCATCCCGGCGACGAGCGCCGTGCCGATTGCGGCGGCGCCACGAGGGCGGCGGCCGCTGACGACCCAGACGGCGAGAATGGTCTCGACGACCCCAATCCCGAGCAGGACGGGCTTCGCCGCCCTGCCGCGCAGCCACGGGACGGCCGCGACGACGTCCACCTGCTCTGGGCAGCCGCCGAGCAGCTTGCACCAGAGGCCGTGGTAGAGCCAGACACCAGTGACTGCCGCGGAGGCGAACCGCCGTCCGAATTGCCGTGGCACCTAGCGCAGCTGCTCGCGCAGCGACTGAGCGAAGGCCTCCATCTCGAGCTCCTCGCCGGTGACGTCCGCTAACAGCTCGTCGGCATTGAGACGGTGCCCTTCGGACCAGAGCTCGCGAAGCATCCCGCCGGCTTTCCGGTCGGCGAACCAGCTCGAGCCGAAGCGCTCGCGCAGGTGCTCGCGGAGCTGCGCATGGAGCGCCCACGAGCGCAGGTAGCCCGTGACGTAGAAGCTCGGATCGATGTCGGCGAGGTAGTCCGTCGCGCTCGGCTTGATCTTGAGGGCGTCCCCGAGGAGCTCGACGTAGCGTGCCGGCATCGCCTTCTCGTCCAGCTCGCGAGCGCCGTGGAACTCGAGCTCGTAGAGGAGCTTGCCGCAATAGCGGCGGAGGAGGTACAGCGAGCCGGTCGCCGCCTCGGCCGCGAACTCGTCGGGCTTCGGGAAGTCCAGCCGACGCGAGAGCCAGGCAGGCTCGAGTAGCAGGTGCTCCATCAGCGTCGCCCAGGCCTCCGTCACGGAGACGTCGCCGAGGCGCTTCGCCTCGACGGGCAGATCGCCGGAGACGTGCGCGTAATGCTCTGTGTGACCGGCCTCGTGGAAGAGGGCGCGCCAGTCGTCGACCCCGCCCATCGGCTGGATCACGAGCACGACCCGCCCCGGGACCTCGATCGGCGCGCAGAACGCCCGCGGGCTCTTCTTCGGCCGCAGTTCGATGTCGAGCTCGACGTTCTCCTGCGAGCGCAGGTCGATCCCGAGGTCGCTGAGGGTGACCTCGAGCGCGGGAATCATCTTCTCCGCCGGAAATGCCTCGTCCCAGCCGGGGGCGCGGAACACGCGCGTGACATCCCAGCGCTCCGCTTCGGCGAGCCCCACGCCGGCGCGCGTGCGAAAGAGCCGATCGGCCGTCTCTTCGTACAGCTGCTCCGTGGACTCGAGCACCGCGCGGCACTGATCGGCGAGCTCGTCCAGCGAGAAGCCGAAACGGCGGTAGAGGTCGAGATACGTCTTCGAGCCGAGCTGCGGGACGGCGTTCTCCATGATCCTGACCGCATCCGCGAAGATCGGATTGAGGTGCTCGTCGGTGAGGCGGTTGCGGGCCTCCTCCAGGCGCTGCCGCCGGCGGCGATCCTCGGAGTTGGCCATCGTCGGCCGGATCATCCGGTAGGGGATCGTCTCGTCGTCGACCGTCGCCTCGAGCTCGGCCTCGAGAGCAGCCGTCTTCTCGCTGTGCTCGCGTGTCAGCTCCCCGAGGTAGTTCTCGGAGGCGAAGCGCCAGAGCTCGGCGACACCCCGGTCGCCGTCCACGGCGACACCCAGAGCCTGCGCCTGCTCGAGCGTCGAGAGCTCGGGATAGCGATCGTAGATCGGCTTCAGGTCGAGCGTGTCCTTGAGACCGGCGTAGTGGAGGTAGTACTCCTCATCGAGCTCGGCGATGAACCGGTCGACGCGGTCGCGGTAGGTGTCGAGCTCACGGGTCGAAGGGGCCGCATCTGCCAAGTGGCTTCTAGGATAGTTGGGTGCGTCGCCAGGCAATGTCCTCCGCACTTCTGCCGGCTGCAAAGCGGCGCCAGCCCGGAGCCTCGAGCCGCACCCATATCTGCCTGATATGGGCGCGTCCCGAGTCCGTGTTCTGGCTTGCTTTTCGGTCGGCAGCAGCACGGCAACATCACCTGACGACGCACTAATGCGCGAGATCACCCTCCGGAGTGAGCGCCGCACGCAGCTCATCGACATCACCGGCGAGGTCGAGGGAGCTTTGGAGGGAGGGAACGGATCGGCGGTTCTCGTCTTCGTCCCGCACACGACCGCAGGCGTCACGATCAACGAACACGCCGACCCGGCAGTCGCGCGAGACTTCGAGCGTGCACTCGAACGAATCGTCGGCGACGACTGGGGCTGGGAGCACGTCGAAGCCGGGGAGGAGAACGCGCCGTCACACATCCGGGCTGCACTGATGGGCCCCCAGGTGATGATCCCGCTCGAGGGCGGGCGGCTCGCGCTCGGAACCTGGCAGGGGATCTTCTTCTGCGAGTTCGACGGGCCGCGCAGGCGGCGAGTCCTGGTGTCGATGCTCGCATGATCGAGGTCGACCGCCTCACGAAGCGCTACGGCCGCACTGTGGCCGTCAACGACCTCACCTTCCAGGTCACACCGGGAAAGATCACCGGCTTCCTGGGTCCGAACGGCGCGGGCAAGACGACGACGTTGAAGACGATCCTCGGCCTCGTTCGCCCGACGGCCGGGACGACGAGGGTGCTCGGGAAGCCGTATCGCGAGCTCGATGATCCCGCGAGCACCGTCGGCGCGGTGCTCGAGACCTCCCGCTACCACCCCGGTCGGTCCGGCCGGAATCACCTGCTCGTGCTCGCCACGCAGGCCGGGATCTCCCGGGAGCGGGTCGAGGAGGTGCTCGAGCTCACGGCGATGAAGGAGGCTGCGAGGCGCCGCGTCGGCGGCTACTCGATGGGCATGCGCCAGCGGCTCGGGCTCGCCGGCGCGCTGCTCGGCGACCCGCAGCTCCTGATCCTCGACGAGCCGGCGAACGGTCTCGATCCCGCCGGGATTCGCTGGCTGCGCGACCTCCTTCGCTCGCTCTCCGGGCAGGGCCGGACGATCCTCGTCTCGAGCCACGTGCTCGCGGAGGTCGAGCAGATCGCCGACGAGGTCGTGATCATCCACCGCGGCCGGTTCGTCGCCCAGTCGACCACCGCGGAGCTGGCCGCGCGCGCCGCGGCGGGGGTTCGCGTGCGGAGCCCGGATGCCGAGCGGCTGCGCGAAGTCCTTTCGAAGAGCGGCATGAGCGTCGTCGCCCTGGACGACGGGGCGCTCGGGGTCGTCGACGGCACGCCGGAGCGCGTCGGCGAGCTCGCGGCGGCGAACAACCTCGTGCTCCACGAGCTCGTCGCAGAGCGGGCGACCCTCGAGGAGGCGTTCCTCGAGCTCACCGCGGGGGAGACGAC
>JBOHAU010000193.1:0-8668 GCA_050698015.1 Gaiellaceae bacterium | reverse complement strand
CCCCAGGCGCGCACGAGGCTCTGCGGCTGATGGAACCAGATCGTCACGTCCGGCCGCAGACGGCGGATCAGTCGCATCGCGATCCGGGTCTCGCGCTCCGAGGCCGAGGCCGGCGGAAAGTTTCGGTTGAGATCGACGCCCCTCGCGTTCCGGCGCCGCTTGGCAGCGTGGCCGTCGGGGTTGAGGTCCTGAACGACCCAGAGCGAACCGAGTGTCGGTCGTTGCGCGTGGAGGAGGTGGTTCGCGACGACCGTCCCGGCCGGCTCGTCCCCGTGGACCGACCCGACGACGAGCAGGCGTGGCCGGCCCGACCCGAGCGTGAACGCGCGGATCGGCTGCCCGCGCGTGCTCTCGCCGACGAGCTCGAAGCGAACACCGTCGCCCGGCAGCCGGACGTGCATGTGGTTGTCGTGGTACGCGCGCAGCTTTTCGACGACCGCCGGTGGCCCGCTCAACCGCGTTCGCGGGCCGACGAACACCTTGGCGGCGCCCGCCGCGACGAACCGGTCGACGAGGTCCTGCGCGAGCCGGCGGTCGATCTGACGGAACGCCCTCGGCGGGCGCTCACGCCGGTCGCGCCGCGGGTAGTAGACGTCGACGTCGAGACCGTTCTGATGCGATGCGTGCCCGATGCCTCCGTAGCGTGGGCCGAAGTCTCCACCGTGCCGCCGTGAGAGGTCGCCCACGCCGACGCGCGGCGCGTTCGGATGGGCGGCGGCGTACTCGCGCAGCACGAGCAGCAGCGTCCGGACCAGCCGCTCGTTGCCGTAGCGCCGCCAGTCCCGGTTCGGTGAACGTCGGCGCACGTGGTCCCAGGTGAAGAAGTGTTCGCCCTCTGCCTCGAGTTGCACGCCGCCGACGAGCTTGCCCGCCCACGGAAGGCCGAGCGAGCGGGAGACAGGCTCGGCGCCGGCCGCTCCAGCAGCCATCGTCGCCGCCGCGAGACAAATCGCGATCGCTCTCGAGGTCACAGGGAAACCTACGCACAGCGATGGCTTAGAGTCCGCCCGCTTGGCGGCCGTCCGCGTCGTTCCCCACACGCACTGGGACCGGGAGTGGTACCTCCCCTTCCAGGCCTTCCGGCTGAAGCTCGTCGGCCTGATCGACCTCCTGCTCGACGCGATGGAAGCCGACGAGCGCTATCGGTTCACGCTCGACGGACAGCTGGCCACGCTCGACGACTACCTCGAGGTGCGACCCGAAGCCGAGCCGAGGATCCGGCGGCTCGTGGAGGAGGGACGGCTCGCGATCGGCCCCTGGCAGACGCTGATGGACGAATTCTTCGTCTCCGGCGAGACGATCGTCCGCAACCTCGAGCAGGGACAGCGTCGCGGCGAAGAGCTCGGTGGCGCGATGCAGATCGGCTACCTGCCCGACATGTTCGGGCACGTGGCGCAGATGCCGCAGATCCTGAGGCTGGCCGGCATCGACCGAGCGCTGGTCTGGCGCGGGGTCCCTGCGGCGATCGACTCGCACGTGTTCGAGTGGGAGGCGCCGGACGGATCGGTCGTGCGCACCGAGTACCTCCCCCGCGGCTACGGGAATGGGGCGAGGCTGCTCGACACCACGGACTTCGCCGGCGAGCTGGAGACGATCGAGAGCTCGGTTCGCTCGTTCTACGGAGACGACCCGGTGCTCGTGATGCTCGGTGACGACCACCGAGAGCCGCGGCAGCGACTCCCCGACGGCGTCGAGGTGATGACCCTGCCGGACTACCTGGTCGCCGAGCGCCCCTCCGAGCTCGTGCCTTGGCGCGGCGAGCTTCGCTCGGGTGCACGCGCCAATCTCCTGATGGGCACGACCTCGGCGCGCATCGACCTGAAGGCGGCGATGGGGGCCGCCGAGCGGGCCCTGACGCGCTACGCGGAGCCGTTCCAGGCCCTCTACGGCGGGGAATGGCCGGAGCGTTTGCTCGACCTCGCCTGGAGGCGCGTGCTGGAGAACTCGGCCCACGACTCGATCTGCGGATGCTCGGCGGACGAAGTCTCCGCCCAGGTCCTCATGCGGTGCGCGGAGGCCGAGCAGATCGCCGACGGCCTCGCGGCCGACGCTGCCGCGCTCGCCGGCCGCCGAGCACCCGCTGGAACCGTCGTCGTGCTCAACCCCTCGCCGGAGCCGCGGGTCGGCCTCGTGGAGCTTGCTGGGGCGGAGCCGTCCGCGTTCGAACTGCCCGACGGCTCCCTGGCCGCGACGCAGGCCGTCGGCGACGGAGTCGTCGCGAACGTGCGCGTCCCGCCGCTCGGATGGATCGCGCTCCGGCCTGTCGAGGGCAGCGGCGAGGTCGAGAATCCGGTGCGCGCGGATGAGCGTGCGCTCGACAACGGCCTGCTCGCCGTCGCGGTCGGGGAGGACGGCACGCTCGAGGTCGGCGGCCTGCGCGGCGTCGGCCGGATCGTGGCCGGCGGCGACCGAGGCGACTCCTACAACTACGCGCCGGCCGAGAACGACACCGTGGTCGAGCATCCGGACCACATACGCGTCGAGCTCCTCGAACCCGGGCCGGTCCGTGGCCGGCTCGCGGTCGTGCGCAGCTATCGCTGGCAGGGGGTTCCCGTCGACGTCGCAACCTCGATCGAGCTCCGCACCGGCGAGCCCTTCTGCCGGCTGCGGGTGGCGTTCGTGAATCCGTGCTCCGATCATCGGGTGCGGTTCCACATTCCACTCGGCGAACCGACGTCGACGTCGGCCGCGGAGGGCCAGTTCGCGGTCGTCGAGCGCGGGCTCGAGGCCGAGGGCGGCAACGGCGAGCTGCCGCTGCCGACCTTCCCGGCCTACGGCTTCGTCGACGCCGGCGGCGTCGCAGTCCTCCTCGACCACGTCATGGAGTACGAGCTCGTGAGCGGGCGTGAGCTCGCGCTGACGCTGCTGCGCTCGATCGGGCTGATCAGCCGAACCGACCACCCGTACCGCGAGGTGCCGGCAGGACCGGAGCTCGAGATCCCGGCCGCGCAGCTCCACGGGCCCTGCAGCGTCGGCTTCGCCCTCCTCCCGCATGAAGGCACCTGGCGCGACGCCGGCGTGCTCGCGCAAGCCGAGCGCTACCGGCATCCCTTCCTGGCCGTGAACGTGAGCGGCGGAGGCGATCAGCGCGAAGAGAGGGGGCCGGAGCTCCGAGGCGAGGGAGTCGTCCTGTCGTCGCTGCGACGGCGGAACCGCGCGCTCCAGGCGCGCCTCGCAAACGAGAGCCCCACCCCGGTGGCCGCGAAGTTCGGGGCGACCGAGCTAGAGCTCCGTGCCTGGGAGGTTCGGAGCGTCGAGTTGAGCTAGCTAGAGGCGAAACTCGCCGCGAGCGACGACGACGGCGGAGCCGCCCACCTCGACGCGAGTCACCACGTCCGCCGACCCGTCGGCCCGGGCGTACAGCGTCGACGGGCGGGCGATCTCGGCCCCTTGAGAGATCTCGATCTCGTCGCCGAATGCGATCCGTCCGTGCCGCGCGAGGTGCACGGCAAGCGGACCGGCTGCCGAGCCCGTCGCCGGATCCTCGGGCACGCCCCCGGCGGGCGCGAACATCCGAGTCTTCCAACGGTCCCCCGAGCCCGCGAACGTGTTGATCCCGAGCACCGGCGGCAGATCTGCGAGCCGGCCGAGGTCGGGCCGAAGCGAGACGACGGCCTCCTCGGAGGGAAGCGCGACGTAGACATGCCGCATCCCGTTGTCGTAGAGCTCGACCGGGAGGTCGGAGCCCTCGACGCCGAGCACGTCGAGCAGCTCCTCCTCGCGGTCATACGGCTCGACAGTCGGGATCGGCTGCGTCATCCGGCCAAAGACGATCGCTCCCGTGTCGTCGCGCGTGAGCGTCACCGGGACGGTCCCCGCCCCCGTCTCCAGCCGGATCTCAGCAAGTTGGAGCGGCGCCGCGAGCACGAACGCGGTTCCAAGCGTCGGGTGGCCCGCGAACGGCAGCTCGGCCCTGGGAGTGAAGATCCGGATTCGCGCGTGGCCGTCCTCCTCTGGCGAATACACGAAGGCGGTCTCGGAGAAGTTGATCTCGCGGGCAAGGCGCTGAAGCTGGTCCTCGCGCAGCTCGCGTGCGTCGGTGAACACCGCCACCTGGTTCCCGGCGAGCGGCGTGTCGGTGAATACGTCCGCGACGACGTAGCGAAAGTCCGCCACGCCGGAAGTCTCTCAGCAGCGGCTAGCGCCCGCCCAGTAATGCCGCCGCACTTCTGGATCGCGAGCCGAAGGCGCCGACTTGTCGGCGCCGACCAGAAGAGGCCGTGCCGACTTTGCCGGCACGGCCGTCTCAAGCCAGAGTTCGCACTACAACGAGCCAAGGTCTGTAGACCTTGGTGAGGCGGAGGGTGGGCTCTGGCGCCGCGTGATCGCGGGCCAGAGGCCGGCATGTATTGCTGGGCGGGCGCTAGGGCTGCGACCCGTCGACGTCGTCTGAGGTCGCGCTCTCCTCTGCGGGTTGCGCGTCGGACGAGCCGGAGCTCGGATCCGGGGGAAGGTCATCACCGGTCGACTGCGAGATGAGCGTCATCGCCTCGCGGGCCGAGAGCACGACGGCTTCCATAGGCTCGGTCTCGTCCCGGTCCGGATCCTTTTTGGCCACCACAGACACTCTTCCCGCCCCAGCGATCTCATTAACGTCCGTACGACGATGAACGCGGTCGAGGTGAGAGGATTGCGGAAGTCCTACGACGGTTTCGAGGCCGTTCGGGGGATCGACTTCGAGCTTCGGGCCGGGGAGGTCTTCGGCCTCTTGGGGCCCAACGGCGCCGGCAAGACGACGACGGTCGAGATCCTCGTCGGCTACCGCCAACGCGATGCCGGCGACGTCAAGGTGCTCGGAGCGGATCCCGAACGCGCCGGCCGCACCTGGCGCGGACGCATCGGCGTCGTTCCGCAGACCGGCGAGCTGTTTCCCAACCTGAGCGTGCTCGAGCACCTGGAGCTCTTCGCGGGCTACTACGAGGAGCCGCGGCCGCCGCGCGAGGTGTTGACGCTGGTCGGGCTCGAGGAGAAGGCGGGCGCCAAGAGCCGGACCCTCTCAGGCGGTCAGCGGCGCCGGCTCGACCTCGGCGTCGCCTTGGTCGGCAACCCTGAGCTCCTCTTTCTCGACGAGCCGACGACCGGCTTCGATCCCTCGGCGCGCCGCGCCGCTTGGGAGACGATCCGCGCGCTGCGCGCGCTCGGCAAAACGATCCTCCTGACCACGCACTACATCGAGGAGGCGCATCGCCTGGCCGATCGAGTCGCGGTGCTCCGCCGCGGCGAGATCGTCGCCGCCGGGACCCCGGCCGAGCTGATCTCCCAGGCGCCGGCCACGATCATTCGCTACCGCCGAAACGGCGAAGAGGTCGTCATCGAGACGGAAGAGCCGACCCGGGCTCTCCATGAGCTCACCGGGGAGGCGCTGCGCGACGGCTTCGACCTCGTCGGGCTCGAGGTTCACCGCCCCACGCTGGAGGAGGTCTATCTCTCGCTGACCGAGGAGTCGCCGGAATGAGACTGTTGCTCCACCAGCTCCGTGCCGAGCAGAAGCTCTTCTGGCGTAGCCGCGAGCTCGCCTTCTTCACGTTCCTCTTGCCGATCCTGTTCTTCCTCCTCCTCGGCTCGGCATACGGTGACGAGGAGATCAGCGGCGTCGACGGCTACCAGTACCTGCTCGCCGGGATGATCGGCTACGGCGCGGCGTCGACGACATTCGCAGGGTTGGCGCTCTTGCTCGTCATCCGCCGCGAGTCGGGGGTCTTGAAGCGACTCCGCGCGACGCCGCTACCGCCCGCCACCTACGTCGGCGCCGTGCTCGCCTCGATCATCCTGATCTTCCTCGTCGAGGCGGCGATCCTGATCGCCCTCGGACGGTTCGGCTTCGACGTCCCACTCGCCGACTCGATGGTCTCGCTGGTGGTCGTCCTCCTGCTCGGTGCAGCGTCCTTCGCGGCACTCGGCATCGGGCTGACGGCGCTGATCAAGAGCGCCGAAGGCTCGTCGGCCGTCGTCAACGCCCTCTACCTGCCGCTGTCCTTCATCTCCGGAGCGTTCTTCTCAGAGGACGCCTTTCCACAGGTCCTGCAGACGCTCGCAGCGATCCTGCCGCTAAGCCATTTGATCGAGCTCACCCGCGAGGTGATGGTCTTCGACGAGGAGGTCTGGGACAACCTCGGCAATGTCGCGGTGATTCTCGCGTGGGGCGTCGTCGGCTTGGTCGTTTCGCTTCGCGGCTTCCGCTGGGAGCCGCGCGAGCGCTAGGAGCGTTGGCGTTACGGTTTCGGGCTTTCGGGTAGGACCCGGTCGTGAAGGCCGACCTCGACACCCTTGCTTTCGCCGTCCACGAGCACGAGCCGCCGGCGCTCGAGGTTCGCGTCAATTTCGGGATGTTCGCCGGGCGTGAGGCGACACCGGCCGAGATCGACGACCTCGCCGCACAGCTGCTCGAGAAGGTCGGTTCCGTCTCGATCGTCTCTGAAGAGCGACACGAGATCGACAGCCATTCCGAGGCCGCCGTGCATCAGGTGCGGATCGAAGTCGATTCCGACGCGCTTCCCGACGACCGCAGCCGTCGCGAGGAGCTCGCGGGGCGGCTGATCGAGACAGCCGAGCGATGGGCGGGCGCCTGCATCGCCAACCGCCACGTCGAGCTCACGTAGTCGGCGTCGGCTCCGGCTCCAGGTTCTGCGCCAGGCGGCCGAGCGCCCGGTCCGCCTGCAGCTTCGCGACTCCTCCAAGCGACTGACTGCCTAGGCCGGCGAACAGGCCTGCGGCGTCGACCTCGGCGACCCAGCGCATCAGTGTCCCGCGGCCTTTCGGAGCGAGATCGAACGTGCTGTCGACTGAGATCCGGCCACCGAGACTCTTCCCCCAGGCACGCAGCCGGGCATGCTCGGGCGCTCGGACCTCGTCGTGATGGACGGAGAACCGGAGCCGGAAGCCACCCGGGAAGGGCGCGCGAACCACCATGTTCCAGTCGTTCCCTTCGACTTCGACGTGCTCGATCGCGGCAAAGGCCTCGCCGAGCTGCTCCGGATCCGTCAGGGCGCCGTAGACATCCTCGGGCTTTGCTTCGAAGCGCCTCTCCCCCTCGATGCGCACGCGGGAAGGCTAGACGTCTAGCGAATGACGTAGCGCGCGCAGCTCCTGGCCTGGTTGCCCGTCCGGTCCCAGGCGGTCAGGCACAGACGGTGCGGCCCCGGGTAGAGCGACCGCGACAGGCGACCGCGGCTGTCGTGGGCGGCGTCGGCGCTGCAAGAGCGGTGGAGGCGACTCCCGCGAGCAGGACGAGCAACGCGATGCGGATCAGGCGGCAGACACAGCGTCAAGCCGAGCATCGGCGGGTCGATGAGCCCGCCGATCCCCAAGTGAGGGAGAGAACCCGGCAGGGCTTTGTGGTCTCGAAGGCGGCCGCTAAGCTCGATCCATGTCCGCTTTTCGCTCGCTCAGCGGTCGGCGCCTGGTCGTGTTCGTCGCGCTGGGCGGTCTGTCACTGCTCGTGGTGGCGATGGTCGCCGTCCGGGTGAGCTACACGGGCTACGACACCTATTCGAATCTGGTCTGGAACCTCTTCCTCGCGTGGATACCCCTCGGGCTCGCGCTGGTCGTCTACGACGGCGCGAGGCGCGGGCTGCGAGGCGTGTGGCTCGTCGTCTTCGCCGGACTGTGGCTGCTCTTCTTCCCGAACGCGCCGTACCTGATGACGGACTTGAAGTACCTCCGTGAGCTGGGCGGAGCACCCCTCTGGTACGACGCCTCGCTGACCGGGCTGGCCGCCTTCACTGGTCTGGCACTCGGGTTCATCTCCCTCTATCTCATCCACTCAGTCGCCCGCACACATTTCGGCGCCATTTTGGCGTGGGTCGGGGTCTGGGCCGTGCTGGCGCTGGGCTCGATCGGGGTCTTCCTGGGCCGCTTCCAACGCTTCAACTCGTGGGACGTGTTCACCGACCCGGGACCGATTCTCGGCGACATCGCCAAGGGCCTCGCGGATCCGCTGAGCTATCCGAGAACCGTTACGGTGACCGTTGTCTTCGGTGGCTTCCTCGTCACGAGCTATCTCGTCTTCTATGCGCTCGCCCGTTTGACGGCTTCGACGGGGACAAAAGGCGCTCGAGGTCAAACGCCGCCGTAGCTCGTCCTGCGAGAGACGGCACGCCGGGCGGCGCCGTCGCGCTTCTGTCCGAGATCAGATTGACCCGGCCGCTGGGCGGGGCAGTCCGGGTTCTGCGGGCGTCAGCAGTCCTCGACGCAGTGGACAGGCTCGTCGCGCGCCGCGGGGCCACCTTGGCCGCGTCGTGCCCGACGGAGCCGCCCCGCCCCGCTATCTCTGAGATTGCGGGGGAACCCATGGTTCGCCTCCGAACCCCCTTTTTTGTTGCCGTTGGAGTTGCGAGGCGTCGGGCTACGGCGAACCATGGATCGCAAGCTCTAGGTCGAGCTCGTCGATGACCGCCGAGAGAGGGGCCCTTGGTTCGCGATGCCGGACGCCCTAGGTCGTCGCTGCCACCTGTGCGGCTTCCTCTCCGCGAAGGGCGGCGTAGGTCCAGACCGCCTTGACGACGGCCCAGCCGAGTGCCACCAGCGCGCTGGCAAGCAGCAGGTAGACGAGGTCGGGGAACCCATCGGCGAGAACCGAAAGCGGCAAGCCCAGCTGCTTTGGCAGGAGCACCAGGACGAACAGTGCCCAGAGCAGGCTCACCACCAGCGAGAGGCCGACGCGCCACCA
>JBOHAU010000192.1:0-25144 GCA_050698015.1 Gaiellaceae bacterium | reverse complement strand
TTCAATCCGATGAAGCGGAACCGCGGCGGCGAGCGCGACCTCGACCACATCATCATGGCCGCGGTCCGCGGGCTCGACCGCGCCAGCCTCGAGTACCCGCAAGTGCGCGCCGGCCTGATCCTGATGATGGACCGGACGTTCACCGAGCGGCAGAACGCGATCATCGTCGAGAAGGCGATCCGCTACACGCCGCGTGGGATCGTCGGCATCGACATCGCCGGGCCGCGCCCTGACGGCGCCGGACCCTACCCCTACCGCCACCTGCTGCCGCTGGTCGAACAGGCCCGCGACGCCGGCCTCGGCGTCACAATCCATGTCGGCGAGGAGGGCGGCGAGTACGGAATCGCCGAGATCCGCGAGGTCGTCTCGACGCTACGCCCGGACCGGATCGGCCACGGGATCCTTGCTGCGCAGGATCCAAAGCTGATGGGCCAGATTTCTGAGGCCGAGATCGTGCTCGAGATTTGTCCGACCTCGAACCTACTGACGAAGGCGCTGCGAGATGAGGACGCGGTCCGCGACACCTTCCGGGCCTTTTCCGAGCACGAGGTGCCGTTCACGATCGCCACGGACGGCCCCGAGATGATGCACACCCACCTCCGCGACGAGTTCGAGCTCTTGTTGCGGATCGGCGCCGTCGACGAGAGCGGGTTGGCGGAGGCGAACCGCCGCGGCCACGATGCGGCCTTCGTGTCGCGCGAACACGTGCATCAGAGGGCGTAGAGCCACAAATACGCCGTTCGGTCAATAGCCGATCGGAGACGGCGCTGTTAGCGTCGAGTGCCATGCAAGAGGCGCTCACCAAAGTCCCAACGAGCATCACGGAGCGACAGCGTCAGGTGATCGAACTAATCGCTGCCGGCTGCTCCAACGAGGAAGTCGGCGAGCGACTTGGGATCTCTCCCCGCACGGCGAAAGCACACTGCGATGTGCTCCGTCAGAAGCTCGGCGTCGCCCGGCGCCGGCAGATCCCAGTCGCTTACCGACTCCTCACCGGCGACGATCCTTTGTCACGAAGCCTCGGGCCGATTTCCGGCTCGGGGGACTGACGGCACCGCGCCTGCGACCCGGGCGCAGGCGCGGATCCCCTGAAGGGAAATCCGATCTGCGGGCTATTAGCCTGTGAGGCAGCAATATGGCGGTCGAGGCTCGAGCGGCACGACAGCGGATCATCCGGCGGCCGCGTCTGACCTCGATGCTTGAGGAGAGCTCGGCGCGTATACGGCTGTTGGTCGCAGCCGCCGGTTATGGCAAGACCACGCTTGCGCGCGAGTGGCTCGACAATTCAGAGCGTCAAGGTGCCTGGTATCGATGCGGACCCGCCTCCGCCGACGTAGCCGCCCTCGCGGTGGGGATCGCGGAAACCGCGAGCGCGATCTTGCCGAATGCCGGGACACGAATGCGCGACCGGCTCCGGGCTACCGGCCATCCCGAGGAGGACGTTCACATACTCGCGGAGCTCATCGCCGAGGACATGCGTGAGTGGCCATCTGATGCATGGCTGCTCTTCGATGATTACCACCACGCCATGGATTCAGTCGCGTCCGAGCGCTTCGTCGAGCTTCTTGCGCGAGACACCCCTGTTCAGATCCTAATAACCAGCCGCCGGCGACCCAGCTGGGCGACGGCGCGTCAGATCATGTACGGAGAGATCCTCGAGATCGATCGACGCGCACTCGCGATGGAAGACCCAGAAGCCCGAGAGGTTCTTGGGCGCGATAACGAGGCGACGAATGAGCTAATTGTGAGGGCACGGGGCTGGCCAGCGGTTCTAGGGCTGGCCGCAATGACCGAGGAGTTCGTACTTCCTCCAGACGACCTTCCCGCAACGCTTCATGCGTATTTCGCTGAAGAGGTTCTCCAGGCCACTGACCCACAAGCTGGACGCGCACTGGCGAAGCTCGCGGTGGCTCCAACGATTACTCCACAACTCGTAGCAACCGTTCTCGGCACTCAACCTGCGAATGTCATTGGCGTCGGTGTTCGGCTCGGTGTCTTGTCAGAGCAAGCCGCTGACTCTTTCGCAATGCATCCTTTGCTGCGAGACTTTCTCCAGTCGCATTTCAATGATGAGCCTGATCGGGCCGATCTCGTGTTACGGATCGGCGATTACTTTCTGGAACGAGGGGAGTGGGACAACGCGTTTGAGGTTGCTCTCACTGCGTCGCTGCCTGCTGTTCTTGAAAAAACAATTGAAAGCGGTCTCGATCCGATGTTGGCCAACGGACGGCTAGCCACCGTTGAAAAGTGGGTCGAGTACGCGCTCCGCTCGCATTTCGACATGCCAATCGTCGACCTGGCCGAGGCCGAGCTGGCCTTCCGGCAGGGGGAGCACGCGCGCGCGTACACGCTCGCTTCTCAGGCAGCGGCGAGATTTGGCGACGAAGACCTCGCCGCGCGCGCTCACGCTCGGGCTGGGCACAGCGCTCTGCTGTCAAGCAGAGAAAAGGAGGGTCTCACGCACTTTCGTTCGGCGAGAGACTTGGCTCAGACATGGCAGCACCGAAGAGAGGCCCTGGTGGGTCTATATTTCGCGGCTTCGGAGCTCCTCGACCCTGACGCCTTGTCTGCCTTCGAGGAATTGCAGGCCTCCGGAGAGCGCACACCCGATGGAATTCTCCGAATGGAGGTCCTTCGGCTAACGCACGCCGCACGCACGGGTGGAGGGATCGAGCAGTCTGTCAGCTCAGCCCTGCCGAAGCTCCATTTGATCGAGAGAGCAACGGATCCACTGGGTTTGACGGCGTTTGTGCATGCATTGTCCACATCGCTCAACGTGTCCGCACGTTACGCCGAGGCTCTTGCTCTGGCCGACCAACAGTTTGACCTCGCGACGCGTTATCGCCTCGATCTCCCGGTCGTGCACGGACGGCTCAATCAGGCGATTAGCTATCTCGGCCTTGGCAATTTTCGCAGGGCAGACGAAGCATTGCGCAAGGTGCGAGAGCGGCTGCCGTCAACAGGAGACCCCTACCTCGAAACCACTCTTCGGGCGATTACGTGTCGTTTACTCACCGGGCAGAAACGTTTCGACGAGGCGGTCTCACTGACAGAGGATGCGGGCGAGTCGATCTCGAGTCCTCTGCTTCGCGCCGAGTACATGTGCTCAAGAGCACTCGCTCTGGCGTGTTCGGGTCAGCCAAGTGCTGCGCGAAGTCTGGCTGAGCAATCAAGAGCGGCGTTTTCGTCATCGATTGAAACTCGCGTGCTCGCACCATGCGTCGAGGCGATCATCGCAGTTCAGAGCAGGAACGAGGCCGAACGAGCACGCACGGTTTTGAACGCATGGCATGCGGCGGAAGAGACCGGAAACTTTGACAGCTATGTGGGCGCGTTTCGTGCAATGCCCGAAATTCTCCACCCATTGATTCACAATCCCGAGGTACGGCACGAGGTCGCCGACTTGTTTGTGAGGCTCGGTGAGGAGGAAGCAGGGCGGCGACTAGGCCTGTGGATTCAACGCACAGGTCCCGAGGACATCGAAACGCTCACACCGCGAGAGCGCGACGTCTTACGCGAACTCGAGCAAGGCTCCTCCAACAGAGACATCGCGTCTCGCCTGTTTATTAGTGAGGCAACTGTGAAGGTTCATCTCCGCCACATTTACGAGAAGCTCGGCGTACGCACGCGAGCCGAGGTGCTAGCCAGAGCAACTATGCGACGTTAGCGGCGGCTTGCGCCTCGAACGCATCATGTTGAGTCGTCTCCGCAACGAAACTCAGATTGAGACCCGACCGATACTCTTCGGTCGCGCTCGCGAGAATTGCCTCGAAGACGGCCACGACGCTCGTGTCGAACTGGCTCTCAACGGCTTGAGCTAGCCTAAGGCGCGCAACCCTGCTTGGCATGGCGTCTCGATAGGGCCGATCCGACGTCATCGCGTTGTATGCGTCGGCCACGGCAATGATCCGCGAAATCAATGGAATTTCGTTCCCCGTGATCCCATCGGGATAGCCCTCGCCGTCGATGCGCTCATGGTGGTGCCTCACGATCGTCGCAATCTGCGCGTAATCCTCGACTTTCCCGAGGATGCGCTCACCGATTTCGGAATGCCGCTCCATCTGCCGTCGCTCTTCGAGCGTCAAGGCACCTGGCTTCTCGAGCAATCCTGGCGGGAGCCCGATCTTCCCGATGTCATGTACCAGTCCGCAAAGATGCGCCAAGCGCCGATCGTCCTCGGAAAGCCCCATCCGTGCCGCAATATCTCGTGCGTAGATGGCTACAGCAGCGGAATGGCCAGCTGTGTAACGGTCTCGGGCGTCAAGAGTGGCAACAAGAGCCGTTGCAAAGGAGAGATTCGCACGCTGCAGTCTGATGTTCGCGCTAGCGAGATCCTCCGCTGCTTGGCGCTGCTCGCGGTAGAGTCTGTACAAACTGTGAGCTGCAAAGCCCGGAGCGAAGAAGAGCAAAACGGTCCACTCGCTTGCCTGGCCGTACGCGTACGCAAGAAGCACGATCGCCGGGACGTGGACAGCAAAGCTCGAGATCAAGACAGGTTTGACTGAGCGTAGAAAGGCGCCGTACGACCCTGTCCCGCGTAGGGCAACGGTGAGCGCACCGATGCCGGAGTCAACGAGCGCTTCGATGAAGGCAGCCGCCAAGACGGCGGCGATTAGTTCGCCCACTGAGGGCGCCGTCGGCAGCAGCTTGATCACGGCCACACCAGCGAGGCCGCCGGCGAGTATGCGAGAGCTCGTCCAGATCAGCCAGCGGATATAGGGTGGTCGAAAGTCGGCGAGCAGTCCCACGACTCCCACGGCGACTGCATCGAGGGGCCCATAGACGACCGCCGCAAAGAGCATGGGCAATACCGCCACGGTGATTTCAGTGTTTGGGGTAAGGCGAACGGGTTGCCGCTCCGCAACAAGCGCGACGGCTCCAAGGATCGCAAGCTGCCATAGCGGTCCGTCAAGCCGCAGCCCCGCAAAAAGAAGTCCAGCTATTAATGAAACTGCGAGGACGGCGAGCCCAACCGCATAAGCCAATAGGCGCGGGGACTCGGAGCCCGTCCAGAGCCTAGGAGCGATGCTGATCCGGACGAAAGAAACGAGAGGATGCCGCCGATCGCTCACTAGAGATCGAAAACCTTCTTGAAACTCACCCAAAAGGGGTATAAGCTCACTGTTGCCGTTAGTTCCCCAACTCGGAGGTTGTCGAGATGCTTCATCTCGCGACTCGCATTTCCGCCGTCGCGGCAACGCTTGCCGTTGCACTTCTCGGCGGAACCCTGAAGGCCTGGTAGCCGGGACAGAGTCTCCGACTTTCCACATGTGAGGGCATCCCCCTGTTGAGGGATCTGTCCACAGCTTGTGGAAACGTCGGGAACTAGACGGGCCCCCAGAATCGAGATTTAGGCGCTTTCGCCGATTAGGCGATCAGGTTGCGCCTGAAGCCCACAGCGACCGCGTGGGCGCGTGACCGCGCCTGCAGCTTGGCAAGCAGGTGTCGCACGTGGGACTTCACAGTCTCTTCCGAAAGGAAGAGACGGTGGCCGATCTCCCTGTTGACGAGGCCCTCCGAGATCAGCTGGAGGACTTCGATCTCCCGGGCGGTCGGCTCCTGCTCGAGCTCCTTGAGGGGAGCCGTGAAGGGAATGACCTCACCAGCACCGCTCGACGTCCGCCGCTGGGCGACGGCCTCAAAGCGCCGCGAGTGGTCCATGTAGCGCGACAGGATCTCTTTGCGCTCAGCAGCGTCCACGACCCACGTATCGGCCGTCTGTGGACAACCCTGTACTCCCCCTTTTGAGGGAGACCCGTCTATGTGACTTTCGAAGCGTATTCGGCCGCGCGTTGCTTTGCTTCTTCGTCATAGAGGTGGCATTCGACCTCGACGCCGTCGACGGCCAGGTGCCGCGGCTCCATTCCCTCGTGGAAGTCGACCACCGCACCGCCCTGGACGGCCTGGATCTCGCGGATCCCCTTCCAGATCCGCGCGTCGGGCTCCTCATCCCGGACCCGTTCGAGCAGCTCGGCGACCTCGCCTCCGCTGGCGCGATCGCCCGCCGGGGCGAAGGCTGACTCCGACACTTCGTCGAGCGCGTCCAGGTTGGGAACGACGCGGTGCTCGCGTGCGAACGCGTCGGCGTCCATCTGCGTCCAGCGGTCCTCGAGCAGATCGCGGATGTCGCGCGTCTCCCAGCCGCAGACCTCGAACGCCTTCGGGCAGCGCGGGTGGAAGTTGCAGCCGTGCGGCGGCGTCACGGCGTCGGGCACCTCGCCGCGCGGGAGGTCGCGAGGGATCGCCTTCGCCGGGTCGGGCTCCGGGATCGCCTTCAGCAACGACTGGGTGTACGGGTGGCGCGGGTTCGCGTAGATCTCCTCTGAGGGCCCGAGCTCGACGATCCGGCCGAGGTACATGATCGCGATCCGGTCGCAGAAAAAGCGCGCTGTCGCCAGGTCGTGGGTGATGTAGAGGTACGTGAGGTCGAACTCCTGCTTGAGGTCGCCCATCAGCTCGAGGATCTTGGCCCGGACACTCATGTCGAGCATCGAGACGGGCTCGTCGGCGACGAGCAGGTCTGGGTTGAGCATGATCGCCCGCGCCAGCACCGCCCGCTGCTTCTGGCCACCGGAGAGGTCGCCCGGGTACTTGGAGAGAAACCGCTCGGCCGGCGCGAGCCCGACGCGCTCGAGCATCTCGGAGACCCGGCGCCGCACCTGCTTCTTGTCGCGCGCGATCCCGTGGATCTTCAGCGGATGCCCGACGGCGGTTTCGAGGTCCATCGCCGGGTTCAGCGAGGCGTGGGGATCCTGGAAGACGATCTGCATTTTCCGGCGCAGCGCGCGCATCTCGTTGTCGCCGAGGCGCGTGATGTCGCGGCCGTCGAAGACGATTGAGCCGTCCGTCGGCTCGACCAGCCGCAGCAGGGTGCGGCCGAGCGTCGTCTTTCCGCTCCCTGACTCTCCGACGAGCCCGAGCACCTCGCCGTGCTCCATGTGGAAGGTGACGCCGTCGACCGCCTTGACGGAGCCGGCCTCCCGCCCCACCAGCCGCTCGGCGAACGAGCCGCGCAGCGGGTAATGGACCTTCAGGCCCTCGACCTCGATCAGATAGCCGTTCTGAGAGCTCATCTAGGCCTCTTCCGCCAGCGCGATTTCTCGGCGCTCGAGCGGTTCCTTGCCGCCCGGCGGGATCTCCTCCTCGGGCCCGTGCAGCCAGCAGAGCACCCGCTGACCGGTCTCGGCGCGTACCTCGATCGGGTCCTTCGACGCGCACACCTGCATCGCGTGGGAGCAGCGCGGGTGGAAGTTGCATGCCGAGGGCGGGTCGGCCAGGTCGGGCGGAGCGCCGGGGATGTAGTGGAGCTCGGTGGTGTGCAGCGAGATCACAGAGCGCAGCAGCTCCTGTGTGTAGGGCATCGCGGGCTCGGAAAAGACCGTGCGCGCGTCGCCCTCCTCGACGATCAGGCCGGCGTACATGACGGCGACGCGCTCGCAGGCCTCGGCGACGATCCCGAGGTTGTGCGTGATCAGCAGCAACGACGTGTCGAAGTTGCGCTTGAGGTCGTCCAGGATCGAGATGATCTGTGCCTCGACGAGCACATCCAGCGCTGTCGTCGGCTCGTCGGCGATCAGGAGCTTGGGCCGCAGCACGAGGGCGAGCGCGATCATGATCCGCTGCCGCATCCCGCCCGAGAACTCGTGCGGGTACTGGCGGAAGCGCGTCGGCGGGATCCCCATCCGCCCGAGCGCGTCGAGCGACCGGCGGCGGATGTCCTTGTCCGTCAGCGACGGCTCGTGCGCCTCGAGCGTCTCCTTGAAGTGGTCCTCGATCCGCATCAGCGGATTCAGGCGCGTCATCGGCTCCTGGAAGATCAGGCCGATCTGAGGCCCGCGCAGCCTCCGGAGCTCCCGGTCTCCGAGGCCGACGAGGTTGCGACCGCCGTAGAGGACCTGACCGTCGGTCACGGCGCCCTCCGGAAGCAGTCCCAAGATCCCCCGGCCCAGCGTCGACTTGCCGCAGCCCGACTCGCCGACGAGACCTAGCGTCTCCCCCTCCCTGATCTCGAACGAGACGCCGTCGACCGCGCGCACCGAGCCGCGATCGGTGCCGTACCACACACGGAGATCGTCAACCCGCAGAACCGGGCCGCTCACACGCCTACCTCTTCAGCCGGCAGCCGCGACGGGCGCTCGGGCATGACCACGGCCTGAATCGGCCGTTTCCGCAGAACCGGGTTCAGGACGTCGTTCAGACCCTCGCCGAGCAGGGTCAGCCCGGTGACGAGCGTGACGATCGCGAGCCCCGGATAGAGGCCGGTCCACCAGATTCCGGCGCCCGCATCCGAGATCGCGCGCTGGAGGTCGTAGCCCCATTCCGCCGCGTCGGTCGGCTGGATCCCGTAGCCCAGGAAGCCGAGCGCGGCGAGCGTGAGGATCGCATCAGCGGCGTTCAGGGTCGCGATCACCGGCACGTTCTGGATCACGTTCTGGAGCACATACCGCCCGATCACCGTCCGCGGCTTCGCGCCCAGCGCCCGCGCCGCCTCGACGTACGACTCCTCGCGCACGCTGATCACGTGGTTGCGGACGACCCGGAAGTACTGGGGGATGTAGACGACCGAGATCGAGATCGCCGCAGTGAGGACGCCGCGGCCGATCTTGTCCGAGAGCAGGAAGGCGACGACGATTGCAAGCAGCAGGTAGGGGAAGGCGAACAGCGAGTCCATGATCAGGACTAAGACTCGGTCGAGCCTGCCTCCGAAGTACCCGGAGAGGAGCCCGAGCGGGAGGCCGATCAGAGCCGAGAAGAAGACCGCGAGAATCACCACCTCGAGCGCGGTCCGGGCTCCGTAGATCACACGCGACAGCACGTCCGTGCCCAGCACGTTCGTCCCGAACGGGTGGTCGGCGGACGGATGCTGTTGCTTGCCGAACCGCTCGCCGGTCGACGTCCGGTACTCGTCGAAGTCGTAGGGCGAGATCACGGGCGCAAAGACCGCGAGGACGACAAAGATCAGCGTGATCACTATGCCGCCCCAGAGCACCCACTTCGGCACTCCGCGCGCCTGCCTGATCGGCGTGAAGATCCGGCCCATCAGTACCGCACCCTCGGGTCGACCCAGGCGTTGACCAGGTCGATCATCAGGCTGATCACGACGACGAGGAGCGCGAAGAACGTGATGATCCCCTGGATCGCGATGTAGTCGCGGTTGTTGAGGTAGCGGATCAGCTCCGAGCCGATGCCGGGCCAGTTGAAGGTCTGCTCGGTGAGGACGGCCCCGCCGAGGAGCAGCGCGATCTGGAGGCCGATGACGGTGATCACGGGAACCAGCGCGTTCTTGAACGCGTGCGACCAGACGACGTTCCGCTCCGGGAGCCCGCGCGCCCGGGCGGCCTCCACGTAGTCGCCCTGGAGCGTCTGGAGCACGTTGACGCGAACGAGCCGGACGAAGACGCCGCCGATCACCAGCCCGAGCGTCACCGCCGGCAGGATGATGTGGCTGAGGACGTCCGTGAACGCGTCGAAGTCGAGCGCGATCAGCGAGTCGATCAGAAACAAGTTCGTGGGCGTCTCCAGCTCGAAGCTGGTGACGGGCGAGGCCCGGCCGGAGCTCGGGAACCAGTCGAGCCACTGGCTGAAGACGAGCTGGGCCAGGAAGCCCAGGAAGAACACCGGCGCCGCGTAGATGATGATCCCGAACAGGCGACCGCCGACGTCGATGATCGTGTCCCGGTAACGACCGGTGATCAGGCCGATCGGAATCCCGACGCCGAGGGCGACGAGCATCGCCACCAGCGTCAGCTCGAGCGTGGCGGCCCCGTTCTGGAGGATTACGTCCGTGACGGGGCGCCGGTCGACGATCGTCTCACCGAAGTCGAGCCGGACAATGTCGGCGAGGTACTCGAGGTACTGGACGATCATCGGCCGGTCGTAGCCCGCTTCCTCGCGCCGCTGCTCGAGCTGCTCGGCCGGAACGCGCCCGCCGAGGGCGGCGCTGATGGGGTCACCCGGGGCCACCCGCATCAGCAGGAAGACCATGGTGAGCAGGATCCACACCATCGGCAGCGCCAGCGCGAGGCGCGTCAGCGCGTAGGTGCGGAGCGACGTGGTGTGCGGCGTCCCCGCCATGCCGTGAGCCTAGAGGCGGGACGCTCGTCGCGCCCCGCCTCCGCGGCGCCCTGTTTTTTCTAGAGGCTCGGTTACTCCTTGCCGATCAGCCAGTAGCGGAACTGGAAGGACGGGTCGAACGTGTCGCCCACGCCCGTCACGCCCTCGCGCACCGCCGCCACCTGCTTGCCTTGCCAGATCGGGATGATCGGAACGTCCCTGGCGGCGATCTCCTGGATCTGACCGAAGATCTCCTCCCGCTTCGCCTGGTCGGTCGAAGCCTGCTGGGCCGCCAGCAACGTGTCCACCCGGTCGTTCTTGTAGTGGGCGTTCAGGAAGCTGTCGGACCGATAGAAGGGCGTCAGGTAGTTGTCGGCGTCCGGGTAGTCGGGAAACCAGCCGAGCTGGAAGATCGGGTACTGGTCCTTGCTGGACGCTTCGCTGTACTGGTCCCACTCGGTCGACTTCAGCTGCACCTGGAAGAGGCCGCTCTCGTCGAGCGCGCGCTTGATCTCGGCGTATTCGTCGGCGGACAGGTCGCCGTAGTGGCTCGGGGTCCACCAGATCTCGGCGTTGACCGGGGTTTGGACGCCAGCAGCCCGGAGCGCCGCCTGCGCCTTCGCCTTGTCGGGCGTCTCGCCGTAGACGTCCTTGAAGTTGTCGGTGTGTCCCGCGAGGCCGCGGGGGACCATCGAATAGAGCGGCTCGACGGTGCCGTTGTAGACGTTGTCGACGATCGCCTGGCGGTCGATCAGGTACGCCATCGCTTTACGGACGGCCAGGTTCTTGCCGGGTTCGAGGTTGACGTTGAAGACCATGTAGCGAATCTCGGTGCCGTTCCCTTCGACGACCTCGACGCCGTCGGCACCACGCAGGTCCTCGACCTCGGTCGGCGTCAGGCTGCGGTAGGCGAGATCGACTTCTTCGTTCTCGACGGCGAGCTTGAGCGCAGACGACTTGTCGAAGTACTGGATGATCACGCGCTCGTTCTTGGGCGCCTCGCCGTAGAAGTCGTCGTTGCGCTCCAGCACCGTCTGCTCGCCGGGCCGATACTCGGCGATTTTGTACGGCCCGTGGCCGACCGCCTGCGCGTCGGGCTGGATCGAGTCGGCCGGATACTCGGCGGGGGTGATGCCGCCGGCGCCGGTGGTCAGGATGAACGGCCACGTCGCATCGGGCCGCTGGAGATGGAAGGTGACGGTCAGGTCGTCGACGACCTCGACCTCGTCACCGGTGACCTTGCCCGTCTCCGCGTAGAGGGAACCGAGGAGCGGCGCCGCGCCCTGCGGGTCGTTGATCCGGTTGTTCCGGTCGAAGGAGTCCTTGACGTCCTCCGCGGTCAGGTCGGAGCCGTCGGTGAACTTGAGGCCCTCGCGGAGCTTGCACGTGTACGTGCTGGGGTTGTCGAACTGGCACGACTCCGCCAGCGCCGGCTCGGGCTGGTTGCCGCCCGGCGGCAGTGAGAGCAGCCCCCAGATGACGTTGTAGATGACGTTCCAGGAGGGCAAGTCGTACGAGCCGGCAGGATCGTACGAGACCGGCTGATCGGTCGTCCCGTGGATCAATGTGCCGCCTTCACCACCGCCTTCGTCGTCGCCTCCGCAGCCGCCGGCTGCGAGCACGAGCAACGCGGCCCCCACCAAGAGAAAGATCCTCAGACTCCGCCCCCCCACAGTCATCCTCCTTTGTTGCCTTCGCGAGTGGGTACGAGTCTAGACAGGCCGCGGTTCGAGCACTCGGTTCTTCCGACGGTCCCTTAACCGAGGCTAAACGGGCGGCGGCTCGGGAACTGCTTCCTGCATCCCCGGTTCGAAGACTGCCTCGCGCTCCTTCGGCTGAATCCGGCCGGCCTTGATCTCCTCGGCCCAGTGGCACGCGACGACGTGGCCCTCGGCGAGCTTCCGCAGCGGCGGCACGTCGGTCGTGCAGCGGGTCGGCTGGATGTACGGGCAGCGCGTGTGGAACCGGCAGGCGGGCGGCGGGTTGGCGGGACTGGGCAGGTCGCCTGAAAGCAGGATCGTCTCGCGCTTCGCCTCGACCACCGGATCAGGGATCGGCACCGCCGAGAGCAGCGCGATCGTGTACGGATGGAGCGGGTTCTCGTACAACTCGGCCGCAGGCGAGATCTCCACGATCGAGCCCAGGTACATGACGGCGATCCGATCCGAGATGTGCCGGACGACCGCCAGGTCGTGGGCGATGAAGAGGTAGGTCAGGGAAAATTCGCGTTGGAGCTCCTCCATCAGGTTGATGATTTGGGCCTGGATCGAGACGTCGAGGGCCGACACGGGCTCGTCGGCGACGATGAAGTCCGGATTCACGGCCAGCGCACGTGCGATCCCGATCCGCTGACGCTGGCCGCCCGAGAACTCGTGCGGATAGCGTGACCCGGCGTCCGCCGGGAGCCCGACGGTTCGGAGGAGCTCGCGGACCTGCCCTGGGATCTCCCTGCCGCGGCCGAGCCGATGCGTTCGCATCGACTCGCCGACGATCCGACCCACGCTGTGCCGCGGGTTCAGCGACGAGAACGGGTCCTGGAAGATGATCTGCATCCTCCGCCGGAGCGTGCGCAGGTCGCCTTCACGGCGGTCGGTGATGTCCTCGCCGTCGAAGCGGATGCGTCCGGCGGTCGGCTTGTAGAGGCGGAGGATCGCGCGCCCGACGGTCGACTTGCCGCACCCGGACTCTCCGACGAGGCCGAGTGTCTCGCCGCGTCTGATCTCCAACGTGACGTCGTCGACCGCCTTGATGTCCCCCACATGGCGATCCAGGACGATCCCGCTCTTGATCGGAAAGTAGACCTTGAGGTTCTCGACCTGTACGAGAGAGCCATTCGTGCTCATGAGACTACGGCCGCTTTCATTCGTTCCCACTCCTCGACCGGCACCGGGTTGAAGCAGGCGACCTTGTGGCCCGGCTCGAGCTCCTCGAGCGGCGGCACCTCCTTCCGGGAGAGCTCGACCTCGTAGCGGCAGCGCGGCTGGAACGGGCACGCCTGCGGGGGAGCAAGCATGTTGCGAGGGACGCCCTCGATCGGATGGAGCCGCTCGCCGCGGGCGGCGTCCAGCCGGGGAATGCTCTGGAGCAGGCCGACGGTGTAGGGGTGCCGGGGACGAGCAAAGAGCTGCTCCGCCGTACCGGTCTCCATGAACATGCCGGCGTACATCACGTTGACCCGCTCGCACATCCCGGCGACGACGCCGAGGTCGTGTGTGATCAGGATCAGAGCCGCGTTCTCCTCGGCGACGAGTTCGCGCAGGAGGTCGAGGATCTGCGCCTGGATCGTCACGTCGAGCGCCGTCGTCGGCTCGTCCGCGATCAGCAGCTTCGGCTGGCAGGCGAGCGCCATCGCGATCATCGCGCGCTGGCGCATCCCGCCCGAGAACTGGTGCGGGTAGTCGCGGACACGCTGGTTCGCGCTCGGGATCCCGACCCGGTCGAGCAGCTCGGCCGCCCGCTGCTGCGCAGCACGCCCCTTGATCCCGAAGTGCGTCTCGAGCACCTCGGCGATCTGACGCCCGATCGTCAGGACCGGGTTCAGACTCGTCATCGGGTCCTGGAAGATCATCGCGATCTCCTTGCCGCGCACCCGCCGCAACTGCCGGTCGGAGAGGTGCAAAAGATCACGGCCGTCGAAGACCGCCTGCCCCGTGGTCACCTTCCCGGCCCGCGGCAGGATCCCGAGGATCGCGAGTGAAGTCACGCTCTTGCCGCAGCCCGACTCGCCGACGATCCCGAGCGTCTCCCCGGGGGCGACGTCGAACGAGATGCCGTTGACCGCGTAAATCGTCCCCCGCTCGGTCCAGAACTGAACGTGGAGGTTCTCGACGGAGAGGAGCGGCTCTCTCAACGACTGGGGCTCCTGGGACCCCGCTGGCGGTGGCGGAGCCGGGCTTCGCCCGGCGGGAGCCACTGCCGTTCAGGGACGCCGGTCAACGGCCTCGGAGCTTCGGGTCTAGGGCCTCACGGAGCCCGTCGCCGATCAAGTTGAAGCCGAGCACAGAGATCACGATCGCCGTTCCCGGGATCAGCGCCAGGAACGGGGCCGTCTGCAGGTATTCGTTGACCTCGGTGAGCATGCTCCCCCACTCCGGCGTCTCGTCCGGATCCTGCAATCCGATCCCTAGGAACCCGAGGCCCGCGACGTCGATGATCGCGGTCGCCATCGCGAGCGTCGCCGTGACGATCACAGGCGAGATCGCATTGGGGAGGATGTGCGAGAAGAGGATGGTCGGGCGTCTGACCCCGACCGACTTCGCCGCGACGACGAAGTCGGCCTCCCGCTGAGCGAGGATGGAGCCACGGACCAGGCGGGCGAAGATGGGGATGTTCACGAGCCCGACCGCGATCATCACCTCCTTGAGGCCGGGACCGAGTGCCGCGACGATCCCGATCGCCAGCAGCAGGCCGGGGATCGCGAGCATGATGTCCATCAGGCGCATGATCGTCGAGTCGATGTAGCCGCCGACGTAGCCGGCGATCGCGCCGAGCAGGAGACCGATCGCGAGGCCGATCGACACCGACACCACGCCGATCAAGAGCGAGACGCGAGCGCCGTAGACGATTCTCGAGAACAGGTCGCGGCCGAGAAGGTCGACGCCGAACCAGTGCTCGGACGAGGGCCCGGGGCAGCACCCGCTCGCGATCAACTCGAGATTCTGCTCGACAGGATCGTGGGTCGCGATCAGCGGCGCGAAGATCGCCGTGAGGACGAACACAGACACGAAGAAGAAACCGATGATCGCGCCCGGGTTTCGGATCAGCCGGCGGAAGGCGTCGCGCCAGAGACCACTCGGCGCCTCGAGCTGGATCTCTACGGCTTCGATCTCGGCGACGCTCATGAGTACCTGATCCGCGGATTGATGATCGCGTAGGAGATGTCAACGATCAGGTTGACGATCACGAAGACGAAGGCGAGGAAGAGGATTCCGCCCTGCAGGACCGCGTAGTCGCGATTGAAGATCGCATCACGAAGCCACGACCCCATCCCGGGGAAGGCGAAGACGGTCTCGGTCAGGATCGCGCCGGAGAGAAGCAGTCCCGTCTGCAGGCCGATAATCGTCGAGATCGGCAGCAGCGCGTTACGCAACACATGGCGGCGGTCGACGGTCCGGGGCGGGAGCCCTTTGGCGCGCGCGGTGCGGACGTAGTCCTCGTTCTGAACGTCGAGGACAGAGGCGCGCGTGATCCGGGTGATGATCGCGAGCGGAATCGAGCCCAGGGCGATGGCGGGCAGCACGAGGTGCCTGAGCACGTCCTTGAGCGTCTCCCAGTCCCGGGTGATGATCGCGTCGAGGACGTAGAAGTTCGTCGGATGCTCGACCTCGCTCGTCACGTCGATCCGGCCCACGCTTGGTAACCACCCAAGCCGCACTGCGAAGACGTACTTGAGCAGGATCGCGAGGAAGAAGACCGGGATCGAGACCCCGATCAGGGATAAAAAGAGACTCGACTGGTCGAAGACCCCACCGTGCCACTTTGCGGCGAAGAACCCGAGCGGGATCCCGACCCCCACGGCGAACAGCATCGCCGCGATCGCGAGCTCGACGGTGGCCGGGAACCGCTCCTTGATCTCGTCGCTGACGTAGCGGTGTGACGCCGCGCTGACGCCGAAGTCGAACTGCGCGGTCGTCTTGACGTACTTCCAGTACTGGACGTAGATCGGCTCGTTGAGCCCGAAGCGCTCCTCGTACTCCTTGACGAGCTCCGGCGTGGTTCGCTCACCGAGGAGGGAGTCGGCCGGGCTTCCGGGCAGTGCCCGCACCCAGACGAAGACGAGAAATGAGAGCCCGATCAGGATCGGGACGAGAAGGAGCAGCCGGCGGACGACGAAGCGCAACATCAGTCGTCCGCCGGCTTACTCAGATGCTCCTACTGTCCCCCGATGGTGACCCCGTAGAACGACTCTGTCCCGACGGGGCTGGCCTTGTAGCCCAACACGCGCCGCTGCACCGCCACACCCGGTGTCGAGTGGGCGTACGGCACGGCCGGCACGAAGTCCGCGACGAGCTTCGCGATCCGCTTGTACAGCGTCACGCGCTTCCGCGCGTTGGTCTCGGCTTCGGCCCGGTCGAGGAGCTTGGCGATCACGCCGTGCGCACCCCTCCTGGTCAGGCCGAACTGCGGATTTGCGCTCTGGAAGAACGTGCCGAGGAAGTTGTCGGCATCCGCATAGTCACCGGTCCACCCGATGATGTTCAGGTGACCGCCGGTGCCTTCGTTCACGTGCTTGACGTAGTCCGGACGCCACGGCTCGCTGACGAGGTTGACGTCGAACCCTGAGCGCTCGAGGCTCGCCTTGAACGCGGCAGCGTTCAGGTTCGGGCTCGGCATGTACGGCCGCGAGACGTTGGTCGGCCAGTAGAAGTCGATCTTCACCGGCAGTGTCAGCCCAGCCTGCCGCAGCAGCCGCTTCGACTGCTCGGGATCGAACGCGTACTTCCTGACGTTCGGCTCGTACCCCGGGATCGTCGGCGGCAAGAAGCCGTGCGCCACGACGGCCCGGTTGGCGTAGAACGAGCGCACGACGCCTGCACGGTCGAGGCCGTGCGCCACCGCCCGCCGCACGAGCACGTTGTTCATCGGCGCCTTGGCCCGGTTGATCGTCACGTAGGCCACGTTGAACGGCGGCCGGTTGATCAGCCGGAGGCTCGAGTTGTTCCTGATCGTCGGCATGTCCTGCGGAGCGACGAGGTCGTAGCCGTTGATCTCACCGGTCTGCAGCGCCTGGAGCCGCGCCGTGTTGTTGCTGATCGGCCGCACGATGATGCGTGCGAGCTGGGACCTCTTGCCCCAGTACCGCTCGTTCCGGACGAGGACGTACCGCTGTCCGATCGTCCAGGACTCGAACTTCCAGGGGCCCGTGCCGGTCGGGTGGCTGAACGCGTACGTGCCCGTCGGCCGGAACGTCCCGGAGACGAGCTGGCCCTGGTTGGCGCCGTAGCGGGCCATCGCCGTCGGGCTCTGCATGGCGAACGCCGGAAGCACGAGCGACGGGACGAATGGGCCCGAACGCCGGTTCAGTGTGATGACCGCGACGTTCCTACCCGCGGCGCGGCAGCTCCGATAGAGCGGCGGGCCGACACCGGTCGACTCGTTCTTCTTGAAGCCGCCGAAGAGCTGGCGGTAGTAGTAGCTCGCGGACGCGTCCTGGAAGGGACCCGTCCAGTTGTACCAGCGGTTGAAGTTCGCACAGACGGCGGCCGAGTTGAACGCCGTGCCGTCGTGGAACCTCACGCCGCGGCGGAGCTTGAACGTCCAGACCTTGCCGGTCCGGTTCGGCGTCCAACTCGTCGCGAGAGCGGGCTGGAGCTTGGTCGTGCCCGGCGCGAGCTGGACGAGCGTGTCGAAGATCTGTCTGGCGGCCCGGAAGGACTCGCCGTCAGAGACCAGAGCAGGATCCAGATAGGTCGGATCCGCCGCTCCGGCGTAGATAAACGTGACGTTGCTGGCGGCACCCGCGGTCCCGAGCAAGATCAAGCCCGAAGCCGCGACTAACGCCGCAATTCTTCTTCTTCCCCTCACCCTTGATGCTCCTTTCGGTGCTGCGGCCTCCCCGTGGCGGCCATACGCATGGTTAAGAACCTATGACGGTGAAGCACACGAGAGGTTAACGCGCATGACGCGTGGGAAGAAGGGCTAGATGCGCCGCACAACCTTCCTGTTGCTCGTGTACCTCGTGATCGGCGTCGTCGTCGCCTACGCCGAGGACTACCTCGACAACGTAGACCGGACGAAACCGCTCATCTCGGCGATCCTCGCCATCGTCCTCTGGCCGCTCGTCCTGGTCGGCTTCGACGTGAAGGTGACCTAGCGAGCTAGCCGCGAGCGCCGCTCCGAGAAAGCGCCCTTTCCGTAAGGGACTAGTTCGCGGAGACCGCGGCCAGGTCGCGTAGCGCGGCCAACCGCGCCAGCGCCTGGGCCTCGAGCTGCCGGACGCGCTCGCGCGTCAGGTCGAGCTCGTGGCCGATCGCCTCGAGCGTCCAGGGCTCGCCCTCGAACCCGAACCGGAGCTCGAGGATCCGTCGCTCGCGCTCCGGCAGCGCATCCAGCGCCCGCCTGACGCCCTGCTTGCGCAGCGACTCCTCGGCCTCGTCGAACGGGTCCGCCGCTTCGCGGTCGGCGAACAGGTCGCCGAGCTCGCCCTCGTCGTCCGCGCCGACCGTCTGGTTCAGCGAGACCGACGCATGAGCCGCTCCGAGTGCCTCGTCGACGTGCTGCATCGGCAGGCCGGTGGCCTCCGCGAGCTCCTCCTTCGTCGCCTCCCGACCGAGCTCGACCTCGAGCCGGCGGGCGGCGCGCGACAGCTTCTGCTGGCGCTCGACGACGTGGACGGGCACGCGGATCGTCCGCGCGTGGTTCGCGACCGCGCGCTGCACCGACTGGCGGATCCACCAGGTCGCGTAGGTCGAGAACTTGAAGCCGCGCCGCCAGTCGAACTTCTCGACCGCGCGGTTCAGGCCGAGCGTGCCCTCCTGGATCAGGTCCAGGAAGGGGACGCCGAGCCCCCGGTAGCCCTTGGCGATCGAGACGACGAGACGCAGGTTCGACTCGATCATGTGACGCTTGGCGATCAGGTCGCCGCGCTCGATGCGCTTCGCGAGAGCGACCTCGTCGGCCGCCGTCAGGAGCTTGTGGCGCCCGACGTCGGCGAGGAAGAGCTGCAGGCTGTCGGCGGAGCCGACGATCGCCTCGGGATCCGGCTGCTTCTGCTCCTGCGCGGCCTTCTCGGTCTCAGCGCGGGCTTCGCGGACCTCGAGGCCGATGGCTTCGAGCTCGCGCGTGAGCTGCTCGATCTCGTCTTCGCCGAGATCGTGCTCGACGGCAAACGCCTCGAGCTCGACAGGCTCGATGTGTCCGCGCTCCTCACCCTGCTCGATGAACGGGCGCGCCTGTTCGCTTTCCAACAGTTCCTGAAGCTGATGCTGGGTCAAAGCGGCTCTCTACGTCCTTTCAGTAAATCGGGGCAACCTACTGACTGTAAGAGGTTGGTCGGACCTCAAACCTTCGTATTGTGAGAGCGAATCCCTCGTTTTTCCAGACCTACACACCCTTCCTTCGGGGTTCAGTTAGAGAAACGCGGTGCTCTCTCCTCCTATTCCGTCTGGGCGTGAGCCTCGACAGAACCCCCACTCACTATTACGCAGTCGGGGCGCAAAGGTTTGTTGCGATTTAGTTGTCTTTCTACTCGGCTGCGGCGGGCTCGGGCGCGGGAGCGGTCTCTTCCTCTTCGCCCTGCTCGGCCTGACGCTTGCGCGAGACCGGGAACTCGAACTCGACCTTGCCATCCTTGTCCATGACCAAGCGCGCTCGGAACGGCCTGCCGGCGCGGGAGCGGAAACCCGAAAGTACTTCGCGAGTCTTCCCTTCCTCGAGCAGCTGGCGCGCGATCTCGGGCGTCAGCGTCCGGCCGGCGACGCGCTTCCAGATCACGAAGCCGCAACCGGGCTCCTCACGGCTCTTCCAGCTCGTGCAGCCGTACGCCTTCGCGTTCTCGCGGATGATCTCGCCCGTCTCGGCGCCGCACCGCGGACATAGGCCGAGCTCCGCGCGCTCCGGGCGGAGCTTCTCCTTGTCGAGGTTCGCAATCTCTTCGACGGTTGACTTGGTGAAGTCCGCGATCCCGTTGATGAAAGCGCTGCGGTCGCCGCTGCCATGCTCGATGTCGCGGAGCTGCTTCTCCCAGTCGCCGGTCAGCTCCGGCGAGGTGACCGGATTGGTCTCGAGCATCGTCACGACCTGGAGCCCTTTCGGCGTCGGCTGCAGGTCCTTGCTCACGCGCTCGATGTACTCACGGCGGATCAGCGTTTCGATGATCTCGGCACGGGTCGCCGGTGTTCCGAGCCCGCGCTCCTTCATCGCGTCGCGTAGCTCCTCGTCGTCGACGAACTTGCCGGCCGTCTCCATCGCCGAGAGGAGCGTCGCCTCGGTGTAGCGCGGCGGCGGCTTCGTCTCTTTCGCCTCGCTCTCCGCTTCCACGCATTTGACCTGCTGGCCCTGCTTCAGCTCGGGCAGCTCGCCTTCGCCCTCGGCGTCTTCGTCCTGCTTGATCTTCTGGGGATCATCTGCCTCGACGCCGTAGACGCCGCGCCAGCCCGCCTCGAGCGTGACCTTCCCGCGGGTGCGGAAGCGGTCCTGTTCGACCTCGGTGATCACCGTCGTCCTCGCGTACCGCGCCGGCGGATGGAAGACGGCGAGGAAGCGGCGCGCGATCAGGTCGAAGATACGCCGTTCGTCGGGCGAGAAGGAGCTCAGGTCGTGGTCGATGTCCGTCGGGATGATCGCGTGGTGGTCATCGACCTTCTTGTCGTTGACGACGCGCCCCAGCGGGAGCTGGTCGAGTGCGATGACGTAGCGCGCCGCGTCCGCGTACTCGGGAATCGGGAGCAGCGTCCCGGCCGTCGGCTTGAGCTGCGGCACGAGGTCGCCGGAGAGGAAGCGCGAGTTCGTGCGCGGGTACGTGATCGCCTTCTTGCCCTCGTAGAGCGACTGCGCGGCGCCCAGCGTCCGCCGGGCGGAGAACCCGAATCGGCGGTTCGCATCGCGCTGCAGCGACGTCAGGTCGTAGAGGAGCGGCGCGCGCTCGGACTGCTCCTTGCGCTCGACCGACTCGACCCGCCCCGTCTTGCCCTTGACCTTCTCGACGATCTCGTCGGCGCGCTTCCCGTCCTTCAGCCGGGTCTCCTCGCCCTCGAACCAGAGGCCCTCGTAGCGGGGATCGAAGGCGGCGTGGACGAGCCAGTACGGCTTGGGGACGAACGCCTGGATCTCGCGCTCGCGCTTGACGATCAGCGCCAGGGTCGGGGTCTGCACCCGGCCGATCGAGACGACGCCGCCGACCCAGGCACGGCCTCGGATCGTCGCCGCGCGGGTCGCATTCATCCCCACGAGCCAGTCGGCCTCCGAGCGCGAGCGGGCGGCTTCGCGTAGCGGCTCGAGCTGCTCGTCAGGCCTGAGCTTCTCGAAGCCCTCTCGGATCGCCTGCTTGGTCATCGAGGAGATCCACAGCCGGTCGACGGGCTTGTCGACCCCTGACGTCTCGTAGACGTGCGTGAAGATCAGCTCGCCCTCGCGGCCGGCGTCACACGCGTTGATCACGCGGTCGACGTCTTCGCGCTTGAGCAGCTTGTGGATCACGTTCAGCTGCTTCTTCGACTTCGCGTCGCGCGGGCGCACCCGGAACTCCTCCGGGATGATCGGGAGGTCGTCCATCCGCCACTTTTTGAAGCGGTCGTCGTAGTCCTCCGGAGGCGTCAGCTCGAGCAGGTGTCCGACGGCGAACGTGACGACGTACTCGTCGCCCTCGTAGAACTCCTTGTTCGAGTCGAAGCTGCCCGGAAGCGCGTCGACGATGTCGCGCGCGACGGACGGCTTTTCGGCAATGACCAGGGTCTTCACGCGCCGCAGGGTACCGAAGGGGTGAAACGCGGCTTCCTCCGCGCGGGTGATACTGCGCGGCCGTGAGTTCGCGGATGTATCACCTCATCGGGGCCGTCTCGGCCGGGCCGATTCGGCGGCTTTTTCGCTTCAGGAGCACGGGAGAGGAGCACATTCCACGCGAAGGGGGCTTCGTCCTCTCTGCGAATCACATGTCCAATCTCGACCCCTGGCCGCTGGCGATCCCGTTGTACCCGGATCGGCAGCTGCGCTTCATGGCGAAGGCCGAGATGTACAAGCCGCCGCTGAAGTGGATCTTGGAGCCGGCGGGAGCCTTCCCCGTCCGGCGAGGCAAGGGTGACGAGGAGGCGATGGAGCGCGCTGTCGAGTTGGCCAAGTCGGGCGAGGTCGTGGCGATCTTCCCGGAGGGAACTCGCCGGAACAAAGGCCGGATCAAGAAAGCGATCAACAAGAGCCTTCGCGCGAGACCGCGGAGCGGCGCCGCTCGGGTCGCTCTCGCCGCCGGCGTCCCGCTCGTGCCCGCCGCGATCGGCGGCACCGAGAGCCTGCTGAAGCTCGGTCCGCTCAGGGTCGCCTATGGGCCGCCGATCGAGCTTGACGACCTCAAGGACCTGGATATCCGGAGAGCCTCGAAGATCGCGACCGAGCGCCTGATGGAGTCAATCCACGAGCTCGAGAAGACGCTATGAACAAGCAGCCTCTCCTCGTCGTCGACGGGGACTCGCTCGCGCACCGCGCCTACCACGCCCTCCCGAAGTCGATCAACCGCAATGCCGTCGTCGGGTTTACGAACATGCTGCTGCGGCTGTGGGAGATGGAGGAGCCGCGCGCGGTGTTCGTCGGCTGGGACACGCTCTTCGTCCCCACGTATCGCCACGAAGCGTTCGAGGCGTATCAATCCGGCCGGGAGTTCGACGACTCGCTGCTGGAGCAGCTCGACCTGCTCCCGGAGCTCGTCCAGGCGCTCGGTTTCGCGACGGCGAAGGCGGAGGGGTACGAGGCCGACGACTTTGTCGCGGCTGCGGTGAAGTCAGAGGAGAAACGGCGCGGCAACGTGGTCATCGTCACCTCCGACCGCGACCTCTTTCAGCTCGCCAGCGAGAAGACGACGGTCGTGACTCCCATCCGCGGCGTCTCCGAGCTGGCGAGGATCGGCCCCGCCGAAGTTCGCGAGCGCTACGGCGTCGAGCCCGAGCAGGTGCCCGACTTCATCGCGCTCCGCGGCGATCCCTCCGACCGGCTGCCGGGCGCCCGCGGCGTCGGCCCGAAGACGGCTGCGTCGATCCTCACCCAGCACGGCTCGCTCGAGGCCGCACTGGATGCGGGACGATTTCCAAATCAGCGGAAGGAGTTGTTGCTCTACAAGCGAATTGCCACGCTAGACGCCTCCGCCCCTCTCCCTCCCCTGAAAGATCAGTCCCCTACGTGGGCGGAGGCGTCCTCCCTCGTTCGGAGCTGGGGCGTGAACCAACTCGCCGACCGGCTCGCCGCCCGAGCCTGATGGACATCGTCAGCCACGCGGACTTCGCGCGGCTGCATCCAACCGGGCGACATCCGGAGTCGGGCGAGCGGATCCGCGTGCTCCTCGAGCAAGTCGGCAACTGGATCGAGCCTTTCCCCGCGAGCCGCGTGGACGTCGAGCGTTGCCACGCCCCCGCCCTGGTGGACCTGATTCGGACGATCACGGAGCCGACCTTGCTCGACCTCGACACGGTCTGCTCGGAGACGAGCTACGAGGCCGCGCTGCTCGCAGCCGGAGCCGCGATCGAGGCGGCGGGGATCGGCGGCTTCGCCATGGGACGCCCGCCGGGCCACCATGCACTGCGCGACCGGGCGATGGGCTTTTGCCTCTTCAACAACGTCGCGATCGCGGCGCGCCACGCTCAATCCCAATCAGACCTGGAACGCGTGGCGATCGTCGACTGGGACGTCCACCACGGAAACGGGACCCAGGACATCTTTCTCGACGACCCTTCCGTCTTCGTCGTCTCGCTCCACCAATGGCCGTCCTATCCGGGTACCGGCGGGCCGGACGAGCAAGGCGAGACGCTGCTGAACGTCCCGCTACCGGCAGGGTCGACCGATGAGGACTACATGCGCGCCTTCGACGAGCAAGTCGCTCCGGCGGTGGGTGCCTTCGAGCCCGACCTCGTGCTCGTCTCCGCGGGGTTCGACGCGCACGAGGAGGACCCGCTCGCCGGGATGCTCGTCACCGAAGGGGGCTTCCGCGAGCTCGCCCGGCGCTCGGCGGCGCTGGGACCGAGGGTC
Source organism: Gaiellaceae bacterium (assembly GCA_050698015.1). Taxonomy (GTDB): domain Bacteria; phylum Actinomycetota; class Thermoleophilia; order Gaiellales; family Gaiellaceae; genus JACDAN01. Next base: position 1,426 of record JBOHAU010000192.1, on the reverse strand, counting down.
GCGGCGGTCCTGGAGGGCGGCTACAACCTCGAGACGCTGCCGCGATTGGTGGAGGCGGCGCTCGAGGGCTTCTCGGCCTGAGCAAACGAAATGGCCGACCATTGGTCGGCCATTTCTTAAGGAGGAAGAGCCACCGCCCTCACCTTGCAGAGGAGAGGGTGCTCTCAGTATCGGCTCCGAGCCGCCGCCGGTCGTCCTCTCACCTGGGCGAACGTGACTCACCCAAAATGGGTGAGTCAGCCCCGGGCTTTGCGATCTGGTCGGTGCCCAGATGCTCGTCGAGCAGGAGCAGCACCTCGAGCTCGCGCGCGGAGAGCCTCCGGGCGATCGACTCCGGCACTCCGCCGTCAGACGACCTGCCGTTGCGCACCTGCTCGAGCAATCGCCGGGCGACGACGCCGGAGAGCGCGGCCTCTCCCGATGCGGCGCCGTGGAGGAAGTCGACAAGACGCTCCGGCGGCTCCGTCTTAGGCCACAGGCCCGGCGCCGTCCGCCGGCCGCGAGACCCAGAACCGGCCACCGGCTCGGTAGCGCTCGACGATCTCGCGACCCGCAGCGTGGGCTCGCTCGGCCCGAACGAGGTTCAGGGTGCAGCCGCCGAAGCCGGCGCCCGTAAGCCGGGACGCGAGCACGCCGTCCGTTTCCTCCGCGAGCCCCACCAGCCGATCCAGCTCCGGCGTCGAAACCTCGAAGTCGTCCCTCAGGCTCGCGTGGGAGGCGCGAAACAGCCCGCCGAGCTCGTCGAAGCGCCCGGCCTGCATCGCTTCCACGGCGGCGAGAACACGAGCGTTCTCTTCGACGACGTGACGCGCGCGCCGGAGGAGGACGCCGGAGAGGCGGTCGAGGTCGGCCGGTGTCGCGTCGCGAAGCGACTGCACCCCAAGCGCCTCGGCTGCAGCCCGGCACTCGGCGACACGGTCGTTGTAGGCGCTTTCGGCCAGCTCCCGCGGAACGGCGGCGTCCACGAGCAGGAGCGACAGGTTCGACGGAACCGGAATGGGGGTGATCGTCAGGTCGCGGCAGTCGATCAGGAGCGCATGGCCGGCCTGCCCCGCGGCGCTGGCCAGCTGGTCCATGATCCCCGACTGAGTTCCGAGGTAGACGTTCTCGGCCCGATGGCAGACGGCGGCCAGGCGCGTCGGCTCCAGCGCAGACCCGCCCAGCGCGCAGGCCAGCGCTACTTCGAGTGCTGCCGACGAGGACAGGCCGACGCCGATCGGGACCTCCGAAGCGACGATGCCCTCGAACCCAACGACGTCGAAGCCCTCGTCCCGCATCGCGCTCGCCACCGCATCGACGTGCCTGTCGATGTCGCCGTCGAGCGAGCGCACCGAGACGACGCCGTCGGTGCGTGGCGAGCCCGCCACCCATGTGGCCAGCTCCAGGGCGGCCGGCAGCACGAAGCCGTCGTTGTAGTCGGTGTGCT
>JBOHAU010000191.1:0-10547 GCA_050698015.1 Gaiellaceae bacterium | reverse complement strand
GGCCGGCAGAGACGCTTGTGCTTGTGACACCAGTACGGCTCGCGCTGCGGCGAGCGCGGGAAGTCGAGGTCGAAGTGCATCGTCAGCCGCGCCGAGCGCGCGGCACGCGCGAGGACGACCCGAAGGACGTCCGCGTGCTCGTAGTCCGAGACGAGCGTCCGGAAGGCGAGGAGCTCGGAGGCAGCGCGAGGAGCAAACCACTCAGCGACATACCCCTTCGCCCTCCGCCCGCCCTCGAGGGCCTCCAACCGGCGAACGACGTCGCGGATCTCCGACTCCAGCGCGAACAGGTCGTACTGCCGCGTCTTGACCTCCATGAGCAGGCAGTTGAAGGCCGCGACATCGATCCCGGCGGCGTCATGGCCGCTCTCCAGCCCTTGCACGAGCGTCGTCCCCGAGCCGGCGAACGGATCGAGCACGCGTCCTCCCGCCGGCACGTAGCGCCCGAGCAGCACCTCCACCACCTGCGGAATGAATTTCCCGAGGTACGGATGGAGCCGGTGGACGTGCTTCGTGCGCTCGCGCTCCGGGAGATCGCGTTCGGACCACGACAGGTCGAGGGCGATCTCTGCGTAGAGCGCATCCTGCGTCCGGGCCATCCAGCCGGGTTCTCGCTCGCGCGGCGGGGTCCTTGTCCGGCCGCCTAGCTACACGACCCGAGAGGGTTCCGGATCGCGCCGCGTGGCGCCTCGCGGCAGAAATGCTCACTGCCTTCGCTGAGCACGCGCCAGACACCGCGCCGAACCCGCCGCAGCACGAAGATGCCATTGCCGACGAGGGCCGGCAGCTCACCCGCGGCCGCGATCGCCACACGCTCGCCACATGTCGGGTTGCGGCGCGCCTCGGCAGCGGCGGGCAGGAGGCTCGCGAGGAGGGCTGCAAGCACGAAGGCGATCACGATCCTCTGGATGCCCCGCGGGGACACAGCCACGACGTCGAACCTCACTTCGAGGGCCGCCAGTTCAGGATGCCGTACGAGCCAAGCCTCGGCCGCTCGCCGCAGCCGCCGCTGCTTCTCGGCGTCCACCATCTCAGCCGGCTCGCCGAAACGCTCGCCGAGCTTGGCCTTGACCTCGCAGAAGACCAACCGCCGGCCACGGCGGACGATCAGATCGAGCTCGTTCCCGCCGGCCCAGACGTTCTCGCCCAGCACCCTGTAGCCGCGGAGCCGGTAGTAGCGGCGCGCGCGGCGCTCGGCGTCAGCCCCGCGCGTCCTCGAGCTCGAGGAGCTCCTCATAACAGAGCGCCTGAAACGAGCGACGGTGGAACTCCGACGGCCCCCGCTCCCGCACCATCGCCGAGTGTCGCGGCGTGATGTAGCCGACGTGGGAGGAGAAGCCGTAGTGGGGAAAGAGCGCGTCCATCCGGCGCATCGCCCGGTCGCGAACCACTTTGGCGACGATCGACGCGGCCGCGATCGCCGCGCTGCGCTCGTCACCGTCGACGACGGCCAAATGCTCCGGGGCCGACGGCCCCAGACGAAAACCGTCGACGAGGCACGCCTCCGCCGGAGGAGCCAGTGTCCGCAGACACGACCGCATCCCCTCCAGGTTCGACTTGTGGAGCCCGTTCCGGTCGATCTCGGCCGACGAGATCATCCGCACCGTGAGAGACGAGGCGCATCCGACCACGGCCCGGAACACCCGCTCGCGCTCGTCGCCGGAGAGCTGCTTCGAGTCGTTCAGCCCCACCAGCGGCCGCACACGGTGGTCACGCAGCGACTCGTAGTCGAACAGCACGCCCGCGACGACCAGCGGCCCGGCGAGGCAGCCCCGCCCGGCCTCGTCCACGCCCGCGACGAAGCGCAGGCCGAACTGACGGTCGAACTGAAGGAGGCGCCTAGCTCTCGCTCGAGGGCTCGACCGCGGCGGCTTCCGCCTCCGTCTCGCCCTCAAGATCCCGCTCGGCCTCGACTGGCTCATCGGCGGGCTGCTCGGCGGCGGCGCGGGCATCGGCCGAGGATAGCCGCTGCCCCTCACGGCGCTCGCGGACGCGCGCCTTTCGACCCACTCTCCCGCGCAAGTAGTAGAGCTTGGCGCGATTGACGTCACCGATCGCCATGACCTCGATCCGCTCGATCTTCGGCGAGTGGACGGGGAACGTGCGCTCGACACCGACGCCGAAGGACTGTTTGCGCACCGTGAACGTCTCGCGGACGCCGGAGCCCTGGCGCTTGATGACGATGCCCTCGAAGACCTGGACGCGGCGACGTTCGCCCTCGATCACCTGGAAGTGGACGCGCACGGTGTCCCCCGCTTTGAACTGCGGGATGTCAGAGCGCAGCTGACGGCGCTCGAGTGTCTCGATCGGGTTCGCCATGGCAAAGGGTCGGCCGCCGGCCGACCCGGCATGCTAGCGCAAGGAAATTCGCCTCGGCGGCCAGTAGACCGCAAAAACCTTGCCGATCAGGTTCGCTTTCGGGAGTGCGCCCCACACCCGTGAGTCGCACGATTGCGAGCGGTTGTCGCCCATCACGAAGTAATGGTCCTTGGGGATCCGCTCCGGCGGCCTCGTGTCCGGGTCGCGGCGGTCCTTCTCGATGTACGGCTCCTGGAGCCGCTTGCCGTTGATGTAGACGACGCCGCTGCGCAGCTCCCAGCTCTCGCCGGGAAGACCGATGATCCGCTTGACGAACGTGCCGCCGGCGCCGCACTGCCTCCGGGCCTGTCCCGGGGTCTCGAAGACGACGATGTCGCCTCGCTTCGGATCGACGAAGTGGTAGATGAAGCGGTTCGCGAGCACTCGGTCCGAGAACCGCGCCGTGCAGCCGAGACCCGCGCCGGCGCAGTGCAGCGTGGGCTCCATCGACGAGGAGGGGATGCGGTAGGGGTTGACGACCCATGCCTTGATCGCGAGGACGATCGCGACGGCGCCGACGATCGTCACGACCCAGTCGATTGCGATCCGCCACGGGCGCGGGAGGCGATGGGTCAGACGGTCGACCGGGTTCCTCACGACGGCGTTCTCTCCCTGCTCTGGGCATGCCGCCAGTCGGCGATCCGCGCGTGGTCTCCCGAAAGAAGCACGTCGGGGACCGACCAGCCGCGAAACTCGGCGGGCCGCGTGTAGTGGGGATACTCGTAGCCGCCCTCGAGCTCGGCCGAGAAGGTCTCCTCGACGCCCGAGCCCTCGGCGATCGCGCCGGGAAGCCGGCGGGCGACGGCATCGAGCAGGACCATCGCGGGAAGCTCCCCACCGGAGAGCACGTAGGGTCCGATCGAGATCGCGTCGTTTGCCAGGTGCATCAGGATCCGCTCGTCGAAGCCCTCGAAGCGCGCGGAAAGGAGCGTCAGGTGGTCCTCGCCGGCGAGCTCCTCGACCACGCCCTGATCGAGCTGCCGCCCCTGCGGGGTGAGGGCGATCACACGGTGCTCCGGGGGCCCGCCGTAGACGCCTTCGAGCGCGGCCGCGACCACGTCGACACGGAGGACCATCCCGGCACCGCCGCCGTAGGGCTCGTCGTCGACCTGCCCGCCGCCGAGCGGCGTCCAGTCCCGGTAGTTGAAGAGACGCAGGTCGAGCTCACCGCCGAGAACGGACGCGACCGGCCGCTGCTCCGAGACGGCGGCAAAGGCGTGCGGCACCAGAGTGAAGACGTCAACGCGCAAAGTTCCGGCAGGTTAGTTACCCGGGGTGAACCCGGGCGCCACCAGGATTCGCCGCCGCTCGAGATCGACCTCTCGGACGCAGGCCTCGACGAGCGGCAACGCGAGACCCGTGTCGAGCTCGAGGACGTCGTTCGCGATTCCCGGGGCGACCTCGGTCACCTTCCCGAGCTGACGGCCGCCTTCTTCTTCGACGTCCAGTCCCACGAGCTGGAAGACGTAGTACTCGCCCGGCGCGGGTTCTGCGAGGTCGGCGCGACGGATCTGGAGCGCCGCGCCGCGCGCCACCGCCCGGTCGAGGCGGACGACGAGGCGGCCGCCGGCCCGCTTCCGCTCGACCACGTCGGCCGGCTCGCCTCCCACGAGCACCGTCGACCCGGGCTCGAACCGCTCCGGATCTTCGCTTGCGTCCTCGACCACGAAGGCACCCTCGAGCCCGTGCGGCTTTCCGACCCGCCCGACGGTGATCAGTTCCGGTGGCTCGGCCGGTGACAGCGCCGAGTCTCTCACGCGCGAAAAGCAAGCCCGGCTGCGGACTCGGGACGCGTCCAGATCGACGAGATATGGGCGCGGCGCGAGGCTACAGACGGGCGACGCCTTTGCAGCCGTGAGAGGCCGGCCGGTGAGAGGCCGGCCGCTGTTGCCGGTCGAGCCACCTAGTCGGCGATCTCGAGAATCAGCCGGCGCCGCTGCCTGGCGCCGCCGGCGCGCACGATCGCGCGGAGCGCCCGCGCAATCCGGCCCTGGCGTCCGATCACCTTGCCGACGTCGTCCTTTGCGACGTGCAGGCGGAGGACGACCGCGTCGTCACGCTCTTCCTCCTCGACGCGGACGGCGTCGGGATCGTCTACGAGCTGGCGCGCGAGATACGCGAGCAGGTCAGCCAAGGTTCTTGATCTTGAGCAGGCGCGAGACGGTGCCCGAAGGCTGTGCGCCCTTCTCCAGCCACGCCATGACCTTCTCCTCGTCGAACTCGATCGTCGAGGGGTCGGTCTGAGGGTTGTAGCGCCCGACGATCTCGATGAACTTGCCGTCGCGCGGAGAGCGCGAGTCGGCCACGACGACGCGGTAGATCGGGTTCTTCTTCGACCCAACCCGCGTCAGCCTCATCCGTACTGCCATTCCTACCTCCGTGGTGCGTTCGTGAGTTCGGGCGGGAGGCCCGGAAGCTTCCCCTTGCCCATTTGCTTCATCATCTTCTGCATCTGCTTTCGCGCCGAAAGCAGCTTGTTTACCTGCTGGATCGTCGTTCCGCTACCCGCGGCGATCCGCTTCCGGCGCGAGCCGTCGATCACGTGCGGCATTCGGCGCTCCTGAGGAGTCATCGAGAGCACGATCGCCTCGACCCGCTTGAGCTCGTCCTCGTTGACGTCGAGCCCCTGAAGCTGCTTGCCGAGGCCCGGGATCATCGACATGACGCCCTTGAGCGGCCCCATCTTCCGCAGCATCCGGTAGCTCTGGAGGAAGTCGTCGAAGCTGAACTCGCCGGCGCGCATGCGGGCCTCGAGCTCCGCGTGATCCTCGTCGGACGCGGCCTCCTCGGCTCTCTCGATCAGGGTCATCACGTCGCCCATGCCGAGGATGCGCGACGCCATTCGATCGGGATGGAAGTACTCGAGCTGGTCGAGCTTCTCGCCGACCGAGGCGAGCTTGACGGGCTTGCCGGTGACGGCCTTGACAGACAGCGCGGCGCCCCCGCGGGCATCCCCGTCGAGCTTGGTCAAGACGACGCCGTCGAACGCAACGCGCTCCTGAAAGGCCTCGGCGACCGAGACGGCTTCCTGACCGGTCATCGCGTCGAGAACGAGGAGGACGTTGGTCGGCTTCGCGACGTCTCGCACCCGCGCGAGCTCGTCCATCAGCTCCTCGTCGACGTGCAGCCGGCCGGCGGTGTCGAGGATGACGACGTCGGCGCCCTGATCTTTGGCCCGCTGGATCCCCTGGGTCACCGCCTGAACCGGGTCCGAGCCCGTCGAGACCGGAACCTGGATCTGCCGGCCCAGCTGCTCGAGCTGGTCGACCGCGGCGGGGCGCTGCAGGTCGGCTGCGACGAGCGCCGGGGTGTGACCCTCCTTTCGGAGGAGGACGGCGAGCTTGGCGGCCGCCGTGGTCTTCCCCGAGCCCTGCAGGCCGGCGAGCAGGATTACGGTCGGCGGCTTGCCGGCGATCGCGAGCTTCGAGCTGCTCGATCCCATCAGCTCGGCCAGCTCGTCGTGGACGATCTTCACGACCTGCTGACCGGGAGTGAGGCTGCGCATCACGTCCTGGCCGAGCGCCTGCGATTTCACGCGCGCAACGAAGTCCTTGACGACCTTGAAGTTGACGTCGGCCTCGAGCAGCGCCAGTCGGACCTCGCGCATGGCGCGCGAGATCACCTCTTCGTCCAGCTTTCCGCGGCCGCGGAGCGGCCCCAGAGCGGCGTTCAGCTTGTCGCCAAGGGTGTCGAACATCGGCCGGACAGTGTAGAGACGAGGCGATTCCCCGCCTACACTCGGGACATGGCCGCGCGCAAGACGGTCACGGTTGTCTTCTGCGACATCGTCGACTCCACCCCACTCGGTGAGCGAATCGACCCCGAGGTCCACCGCCGCATCCAGGAGCGGTTCTTCGACGCCGTCCGCGGTGCACTGGAGCGACACGGCGGCACGGTGGAGAAGTTCATCGGCGACGCGGCGATGGCCGTCTTCGGAATCCCTACCGCCCACGACGACGACGCCCTGCGCGCCATTCGAGCCGCGGTCGACCTCCGGCCGGCGCTCTCGGAGCTGAACGAGACGCTCGATCGCGACTTCGGCGTCACGATCTCGATCCGCACCGGCGTCAACACCGGAGAGGTCGTCGCCGGAGATCCGTCGGAAGGACAGGCCTTCGCGACCGGCGACGCTGTCGCTACGGCGCAGAGACTCGAGGCTTCAGCACGCTCGGGAGAGATCCTGATCGGAGATTCGACCTACCGGCTCGCGGCCAACGCGGCCCTGGTCGAGCCGGTCGAGCCGCTGCAGCTGAAGGGCAAGGCCAACCTCGTGCCGGCCTGGCGGCTCCTCGGCGTGGTCGAAGGCGTTGAGCCGTTCCCGCGGCGCCTCGACACGCCGCTCGTCGGCCGCAGAGCAGAGCTCGAACGACTCCGGGAAGAGCTGGACAACGTGATCGAGGAGCGTCGGTGCCGTCTGATCACGATCGTCGGGCCTGCAGGGATCGGCAAGTCGCGCTTGGGGAACGAGCTGCTGCGCGAAGCCCGTGAGAGCGCCACGACACTCGTCGGCCGGTGTCTCCCGTACGGCGAAGGCGTCACATATTGGCCGCTCAGGGGGATCGTGCTTGGCGCAGTCGGCCATTTGAGTCCCGAGCGCATCGCGGAGCGGTTGGAAGGGGCCGAGGCTGCCGGCAGCGTCGCAAATCTCGTCGCTGACGCCATCGGTGCAGCCGAGGCGCCGGGCGCCAGCGAGGAGACGTTCTGGGCGGTGCGCCGGTTCCTCGAGCACCTGGCCCGCGAACGTTCGCTGATCATCGCTCTGGACGAGCTGCAGTGGGCCGAGCCGACGCTGCTCGACCTGATCGAGTATCTCGTCGGCTGGACGACCGATGCGCCGATCCTCCTTGTCGGGCTCGGTCGGCCGGAGCTCACGGAGCGGCGCCCGGCCTGGCCGGTCACGATCTCGCTCAGCCCCCTCTCCGGGGCCGAGACGGAAGAGCTCGCGGACGTCCTCGGCGCGCCACACGACCAGCGGTCGAGGATCACAGAGGCGGCCGAGGGCAACCCGCTATTCCTGGAGCAGCTGGTCGCGCTCGAAGAAGAGGGGCGGGAGGAAGCGATCCCGCCGTCGATCCACGCGATCCTCGCCGCGCGCCTCGACCGGCTCGAGCCCGGTGAGCGGAGCGTGCTCGAGCGTGCGGCGGTAATCGGCCGCGAGTTCACGAGGAACGCGGTGTCCGCCCTTTCAGGCAATGAGCCTGTCGGGTCGACGCTGCTCTCGCTGGCGCGTCGCGACCTGATCGAGCCGGATCCCTTGCCCGCGCACGGCGACGACGGGTTCCGGTTTCGCCACGTCCTGATTCGCGACGCCGCTTATCTAGCCCTTGCCAAGGAGACGCGTGCCGAGCTTCACGTTTCCTACTCAGACTGGCTCGGCTCCGCCGGCGAGCTGGACGAGCTGGTCGGCTATCACCTGGAGCAGGCGTTCCGGTACCAGCAGGAGCTCGGGGCAGGTGACGCCGCGCTGGGAACGGCCGCCGGAGAGCATCTGCTGCGAGCGGGCAAGCGGGCGACACGGCGCGGCGACTCGCCGGCAGCAGTCAGCCTGCTCACCCGCGCTGCCGCGCTCCTCCAGGATTCGCACCCGGAGCGGCGGGAGCTCCTAGCGATCCTCGGAAGCGCTCTGATGCGAACAGGCGACTTCTCCCGCGCCGAAGGCGTGCTGACCGAGGCATTGGCGGCCGCCCATGCGGCAGGCGACCGGCGGCTGGAGCTGAGAACCCTGATCGAGCGCGAGATGTTCCGCTCGTTCACGAGCTCGGAGGAATCGGTGGAGGAGATCGTCGCGGTCGCCGACAGCGCCATCCCCCTGCTCCAGGAGCTCGGCGACGATCTCGGCCTCGCGAAGGCGTGGTGGCTGAAGAGCGAGGTGCACGTCCATGCGTGTCGCTGGGCCGCCCGGGCCGAGCATCTCGAGCGCGCGCTCGCCTATGCGCGCGCGGCCGGCGACCGGAGCGAGCAGGCGACGTTCGCGTCGCAGCTCGCCGTGGCGTTGTATTGCGGTCCGACTCCGGTCGGGAACGCCATCAAGCGCTGTGAGGGGCTGCTGGCGGAGCTCTCGGACGACCGGTCGCTGCGGGCATCCGTTACGGGCGCGATCGCGGGCCTTCGAGCGATGCAGGGCGAGTTCGAAGAGGCGAGGCAACTCCAGGCAGCCGCACGTGCCCTGAACGAAGAGTTGGGGCACCGTTTTCGGATCGCGATGAGATCCCTGATGGCGGCCGACATCGAATCGCTCGCCGGACGTCCGCACGAAGCAACGGCGATCCTGCAGTGGGCATTCGAAGAGCTCCAGGAGATGGGGGCATCGAGCGCGATGTCCACGGTGGCCGCGTTCCTCGCCGACACGTTGGCCGCCGAAGGCTCAATTGAGGATGCGGTTCGTTTCTCGGAGGTGAGCGAACAGCACGCCGCCGGCCTGGACGTCGCGACGCAGGTGATGTGGCGCGTTGCGCGCGCAAACGCCAGCGGTGATCTCGCTCTCGCTCAGGAGGCGGTCGCGCTCGCCGGACCCACCGACTACACGGACATCAAGGCCCGGGCGCTGCTCGCTGTCGGCGACAGCGACGGAGCGGCTCGGGAATACGAGCGGAAAGGAAACGTCGCCGGGGTCAGGCGTATCGCCGCCGCTTCACTCCGATCGTCGTAGGATCACACCGACACGACGAGGGAGGTACAGATGCACGAGTACCCATCCAGGCAGGAGCGGTACAGGATCGGAGACTCGGAGTGGGAGCAAGGCTGGAGGTACGGCTTCAGGGGCGCCGTCGACAAGGCCCTGGAGGGCCATCCGGACGGAACAGAGGTCCAGATCAAGGAGATCTGGGTCAAGAAGCGAGGCGACACCTCCTTCCACGACTACCGGATCGTCCTCTAGATCGAGAGGAGCATGGATGGCAGGCATCGCCAAGGTCATCACGATCATCGGCTCGTCGCCGGCGAGCTTCGCCAAGGCGGCCGACGCGGCCGTCCAGGAGGCGGCGAAGACGGTGCGCGGGATTCACGGCGCGCATGTCACGTCGATGAGCGCGGTGGTCGAGAACGACCGCATCAGCGAGTACCGCACGACGGTCGACATCGCGTTCGAGGTCGAGCGCTAAGCCAGGAGCGCACGAGCGAAATCGTCGGGATCGAACGGCCGTAGGTCCTCGATTCCCTCGCCGACGCCCACGAGCTTGACCGGGAGACCGAGCTCGTGGGCGATGGCGAGGGCGACACCGCCCTTCGCGGACCCGTCGAGCTTCGTCAGCGCCACGCCGGACACGTCCACCGCCTCGCGAAACAGCCGGGCTTGCTGGAGGCCGTTCTGGCCGGTGGTGGCATCGACGACGAGTAGCGTCTCGTGCGGGGCGCCGTCCAGCCGCCGCTCGATCACGCGACGTACTTTTGCGAGCTCCTCCATCAGGTTCGTCTGGGTGTGGAGGCGGCCCGCGGTGTCGACGATCACGACGTCACGCCCGCGCGCCGTCGCGGCCTCGATCGCGTCGTAGGCGACGGCGGCAGGGTCGCCGCCGCGCTCCGAGCCGACGAAGTCGGCTCCGGAGCGCTTCGCCCAGATCTCCAGCTGCTCCTCGGCGGCCGCGCGGAAGGTGTCGGCGGCGGCGAGGATCACCGAGTGGCCGTGCTCGCCCAGCCGGCTCGCGAGCTTGCCGATCGTCGTCGTCTTCCCCGTCCCGTTGACGCCGACGACGAGGATCACCGTCGGGGGCCCGTCCAGGTGGAGACGCCCGGGCTCCCCCAGCAGGTCTGCGGCCTCCTCCGCCAGCGCCTGACCGAGCTCCCCGAGGTCCGAGCGCGCTTCGAGCCGGCGCACGAGCTCGGCGGTCGTGGGCACACCGACGTCGGCGGCGATCAGCGCCTCCTCGAGCCGCTCCCAGGCCTCGTCGTCGGCGGGATCGAACGCCGCGACGGCGAGCTGATCGGTCATCGCCCGGCGCGTCTTGCCGAGCGAGTCCCGCAGGCGCGAGAAGAAGCCCTCGCGCTCCTCCTCGGTCTCGTCCGGCGCGTCTGCCTCGCCGAGGAATTCGCCCCAGCTCCTGGCCATCGCGGGAGGCTAGCTAGGTGTCCTGCCTACAGAGGTTGTGAACGGCTGAGATAACCGTCCGGCCCTCCTTCGAGGCTGTGGGTCTTCCCGGACCTACGCTCGAAGGAGGGCACGGATGTATTTGCACGCTAACGCCAAGCTCGGA
>JBOHAU010000190.1:0-3593 GCA_050698015.1 Gaiellaceae bacterium | reverse complement strand
AGGTGACGAGGCTCTTGGTGCCTATCGAGCACCCTCGCGCCGTCCGACCATCGTATGAAGCTTGTATGGATTCAGTGAACACGACCGCCACGGCCAAACAAGCTGCTACTGCTGCCGTCGCAGGTAGTTGGAGTCTCAGCACGAAATCGACATCGCCATTTCGAGGGCAACCATAAAACCGACATGGCCGTCTGGCCGAATGAAGGCAAAGTGAACATGCTCCGCTGGACAAGAACGCACCGGCATCTCGAGGTCACCACCCACGTGATCCGGCAGCGGGCGGGCGTGCCGTACGAGGTCGAGCAGCGTGTCTGTCGCGATTGCCGCACGGTGATCGCGGAGCGCGCGCTCCGCCGCGCAGCGGCCTAGCTCAGCTCGCCAACGAGCGCCGTTAGCGACTCGCCGGCAGCGCCATCGCATTTGACGGCGGCCCGACCGTCATACGACGTCGGCCCCTTGTTGAGGATCGCGACCTCGCCTCCGGCTGCACGCGTCTCTTCCGGGAGCTGCGAAACCGGCCAGACCTCCAGCGCCGAACCGACCACCAGCATCAGCCCCGTGGCGCGCGCCAGCTCGTAGGCCCGGTCGATCGCCGCCTGGGGCATGAGCTCGCCGAACATGACGACGTCCGGCTTCACGATGGCGCCACATTCTGTACAGGCCGGAGCCTCTGCGCCCTCCAAGAGCTCGAGCAGCTTGGCGAGGCTGTACGACGCGCCGCATGCGAGGCAAGTGGAGCTCCGGATCGAGCCGTGCACCTCGGTGACGTCGCGGCTTCCCGCCCGCTGGTGGAGTCCGTCGATGTTCTGAGTCACCACCGCGGAGACGTGACCCGCGCGCTCCAGCTCGGCAAGCGCGCGGTGGCCGTCGTTCGGCTCCGCCTCCACGAGCACGTTCAACCTGAGCGAGTAGAAGCTCCAGACCTTGACGGGGTCGGCGCGAAAGGCCTCGATCGTCGCGTACTCGGCGGGGTCGTACTGCGCCCAGATCCCGGTCGGCGAGCGAAAGTCCGGAATCCCACTCTCGGTCGAGATCCCCGCGCCGGTGAGGACGACCGCCGGGCCCCGCCTACGGAAGAGCTCGGCGAGCCGCGTGACCTCAGGCACGCCGGCGGAGGGCGAAGAACCCGCCCACGCCCAGCGCGAGGGCGACGAGCGCAAGCGAGCCCTCCACGAGCCGTGGGTTGCGCTCGAGGAACGACCGCGTGTCCTCTGGGGCCTCATAGGCAGGGTTCGGACGCTCCGCGAAGAGATTCCCTGCCGCGAGTGGCCTGAGCTCGGCGCGCGGCACACGCGCAAAGTCGTAGTCCGGGGAGCCGATGGACGGGTTCCCATAGAGCACGCGGTACGGCGGGTCGTAGCCCTCCTCGAGTACGAGCGTCCGAGGCTGCGCCAGCGCCTGGACGCGCAGCCCGCTCAGCGGCTCGTCATCGCGGTTCTCGATCGTGATCCGGAGGCGGGCGAACTGGGCCGACACGTTCGCGTCGAGCTTCTGCACCCCGCCGAGCCGAAGGATCCGGTCCTCCTCAAACGGCGAGAAGACCTCGCCGTTGGTTGCCTCGATGAAGAGCTCCCGGTCGAATCGGCGCGTGGTCGTCTGGAAGCGCAGGACGTCCACCGGCAGGTTCGCGTAGCCGACGTCGACGGTGACGAGGGTCTCCGAGCCGCGGTGCTGGACTGAGACGGCCGAATCGACCGGCTCCAGACGCGGCCGCGAGCGCTCGAAGTAGACGCCGACGGTGTCCGGGATGGGCGCGCCGGTGCCCTCGAGCCGAAGGAAGCGGTGGTCGGTCGGCGGGAAGACGAGCGTGGTGCTCGCGGCGGCGGTCGCGCCGCGGAGGTTCCAGACCTGCGTCGAGGAAAGCCGTGTGAAGCTGCGCCGGTCGTCGCTTCCGAAAACGACCACTCGTCCGACGAACTGCCGGGTGTCGGCAAGGAGGAGCTCGGCGCGGTTCCGCACCGCCCGTCGTGGGCCGAGGTCGAGCAGCGCCACGAAGCCCCGGCCCCTTCGCCCCGCGTTGAGCGGCGCGACCTCCTTCACCGCGCGATCCGCGGCGGGCGGGAGCGCGCGGCGCGGCACCTGCCGACCGTCGCCGTCGAGGATCCGGAGGTCGGACAGATCCGGGCGCGAGTGCTCGTACATAGGCCCGTCCGCCTCGAACGTCACGTGCCCGCCCGAAGGGGCGGTCAGCGTCCGCTCCCAGCGAAAGTCCGACTCCTCGACGGCGGCGGGTGCCGCCAGCGCGGCGGCGAGGACGACCACAACGAGTTTCAAGACGTGTCCTCCACGATCCGCGCCCGGATCCGCTGGTATGCGAACGCCGCAGCCAGAAGCAGCAGCCCCAGCGCGATGAACGAGAGCACGCGGTAGATCGACTCCAGCGTCGACAGGTCGAAGAGGAAAACCTTCGCGACCGCCGCGGTGAGAAGCGCAAGGCCGGCGATCCGGAATCTCCGGTCGTCCCGCAGGAGGCCGAACAGCAGTGAGCCGAAGCCGACGAGCGCCCAGAAGGCGCTCAGCAAGACCTGCGGCGTCTGTCCCGGCTCCGCGGCAGTCTCCGCCTCGCGGGTCAGATCCACGATCGCGACCGAGCCGAGGTAGACGAGGGCGAAAGCCGCGGCCGCCTCGAGAAGCGGGCGGAGATCGACAAGTGCTCCGACGGGCGTCTTGTCGGGGACGAACCTCGCCGACACGAGAGCCGCCACGGCGAACGCGAGCAGGGCGATCACGGCCTCCGGGAGATCGTCGACTCCTCGGTAGAGCGAGTCTGGCGGAGCCTCGATCGCCAGGATGTGGCCGCCGGCGAGCGTGAGGAACACGATCGTTCCGATCAGTGCGCGCCGCTCGCGAGTAATGGACGCCACCCAGGCGAGGACGGCCGCTTCGGCCGACCATCCCATGACGAGCGCGGGGCCGTCCAGGGCGAGACCGAGCGCGACCCCTGAGAGGCCGATTCCCACAGCGACGACCATCGCTGCGATCTCGCGGCTCATGCGCTGACGGAAGCCGAAGCCCCCGAGAAGCACGTGCGCGGCGGCGGCGGCGACAACCCACGCTGTCGCGGCGTTTTCGCGATCGGAGTCGTTCAGCATCACCCAGCCCGCGCCCGCAAAGAGCAGCGCGTTCGCGAGCAGCAACATCGCTGAGGACGCCCGCAGCGTCGCGACGGGAACGCGGAGCTCGTAGCCAATCGCGGCCACGACGTAGAGCGCCCAGAACAGGGCCAGGGCTGCGAGCGACAGTGCAAGCCGGTCCTCGTAGGTGTCATCGAGCCAGGCCACCAACTGCGGCGCGCTCAGGAGGAACGCGCCGGCAGCGAGCCAGTCCCAGCGCTGCCAGAGGAGCACGCCGACGGCGGACACGAGGGCGATCGCCATGAAGGCGAGCGTCATGCCCGACGTCTCTGCTTGGACAAGGATCGGCGAAGCCAATGCACCCAAGATCCCGATGGCTCCGACGAGCTCCGTGCGCCAGCGGATCGCGATCGCGGTGCCGAGCACACCGATCACCCCGGCGCAAGCGAGGCCGACCACGGGCGATACGAGGTCGTAGAGCCTCGTGGCGGCGACATCGGAGGCGTAGAGCCCGCCCAG
>JBOHAU010000189.1:0-13992 GCA_050698015.1 Gaiellaceae bacterium | reverse complement strand
TGCTTCCCGGCCAGACGACCTTCCTCGGAACGATGTACTCGTTCGGCGCGATGCTCTCGTTCACGATCGCGCACGCGGCCGTGATCGGGCTTCGTTACCGCTACCGCGACGAGGAGCTCGTGTTCCGCGCCAGGCCGAATCTCAGGTTTCGCGGCGTCGACTGGCCGCTGTTCGCGATCGTCGGAGGCGCGGCGACGGCGGCCGCCTGGCTGGTCGTCGTCGTGCAGGAGCCGGAAACGCGCTGGGCTGGTCTGGGCTGGCTTGCGCTGGGCTTCATCGGCTACGCGATCTATCGCCGGCGCGTCCTCCACCAGCCACTGCGTACGACGGTTCGTGCCCCGGTCATGGTGCTCGGGCCCTCGCTGACCGTCGAGTACCGGACGATCGTCGTGCCCGTGGTGCGGTCCGAGGAGTCCGAGGAGGCCCTCGTCGCCGCCGCCCGGCTCGCCGCCGAGCGTCGCGCGACCGTGGCGATCCTGCACGTGATCGAGGTTCCGCTCGACCTGCCGCTCGACGTCCAGCTCCCGGATCTGGAGGAAGACGCCAACGAGGTGCTCGACAACGCGTCCGCATTTGTCGAGAGCTACGGCGTACGCACCGTCGCTCGTGTGCTGCGCGCGCGTGCCGCCGGGCCGGCGATCGTCGAGGAAGCCGACCGCCGAAACGCGGAGCTGATCATCATCGGGGCTCCGCGCGCCCGGCCCGGCCGCGCCCGGATCTTCGGGGGTACGGTCGACTACGTGCTCAAACACGCGCCGACCCGGGTTCTGATCGCTGCCGGTCGGCGGGCGGCATGATCACCTATGTCCTTTCCGGCTTGCTTGTCGTGCTTGGCGTTGCGGTCATCATCAGAACGCTTGCCGCCGGCGTTGGCGGCGGGTTGGGCATCGTCTTCGGGGTCATGCTCATCCTCGCCGGGGGGCTGCGGCTGTACCTTCAGCGCCAGAGGCACTAGTGGCGAGGAAGCTTCCCGGCCTGCAGCGCGTCCTCGACGTCCCGTCGTTGGCAGCCGTGGCCTACGGCGAGATCGGGTCGTCGCTCTACTTCGCCCTCGGCGTCGTCGCCCTGTACGCGCTCGGCTTCACGCCCTGGGTCCTGCTTGCGGTCGGGCTGCTCTTCCTCCTCGTCTCGCTCTCGTACGCGGAGGGGACGAGCGCGATCCCCGAGCCCGGGGGCGCCGCCACCTTCGTCCGCCGCGCCTTCAACGACCCCGCGGGCTTTCTGACGGGATGGGCGCTCATCCTCGACTACCTGATCGTCATGGCGCTCGCCGCGCTGTTCGTCCCCCACTACATCGGTCATGCCGTCCGGTGGGAGGGGCTCACGGACGAGCCGTGGGACACGGTTGTCGGCGTCTCAGTGATCCTCGGGGTCGCGGCCCTACGCCTCATCCGCCGGACGAGCCTCTACCGGACGGCGATCCTGATCGCCGGCCTCGCCCTCGCCGCCCACCTCCTGCTGGTCGTCCTCGGCTTCGCCTTCCTGTTCTCGGCCGACGCGCTCACGGAGGGTGTCGACCTGGGCACGGCACCAAGCTGGAGCGACATCGCTTTCGCCCTCCCGCTCGCGATGCTCGCATACACCGGGCTCGAAACAGTCGCCAACCTGGCCGCCGAGACCCGCGAGCCGGGCCGCACACTGCCGCGCAGCCTCTTCGCCGGGATCGGGCTCGTCGTCGCCGTCTCCTTCGCGATCGGGTTGGTGGCGATCTCGGCCTATCCGGGCGGAACCGGTCTGGGAACGGACTGGCTGCGCGCGCCGCTCATGGGTCTCGCCGCGGCGCTGGACGCGGAGCTGCCGGCCCTCGCCGGCGACCTCGTCCGGATCACGATCGGCTTGACCGGCGCGCTCGTGCTCCTGACCGCCGTCACGACGTCGATCTCCGGGGCAGGGCGCATCGCCTACTCGATGGGGCAGCGCCAGATGCTGCCGCACACCTTGGGGACGCTGAACCGCCGGACGCTGATCTCGCCCGCCGCGATCGTCAGCGCGGCGCTGATCGCGTCCACCTTGCTCGTGATCAGTCACTTCATCCCCACCGAGGCGGTGCGGTTCCTGGCAGGGCTCTTCAGCTTCGGTGTCCTGCTCGCGTTCACCGCCGCCCAGCTAGCTGTCATCCGCTTGCGCTTCACGGAGCCCGAGCTCCCGCGGCCCTTCCGCGCGCCCCTAGCCGCCGCCGTGGTCGGCGCACCCCTCACGTTCGCCATCTGGGTGATGGCGCTCGTAACGCACGACGCGACCCGGATCGCCGGGCCGCTCTGGCTCTTGTTCGGCGCCCTCGTCTATGTGGCTACTCGTCTCTCTGGGCATCAGCCCGTCCTCGGCAGGGTTGTGCCGGCAGTGCCGGATCTCGTTCCGGCGCCGGAGGGCGTCTACCAGCGCATCCTCGTGCCGATGAAGCTCGGCCCGATCGGCGAGGAGGTACTGGCGACGGCGATCAAGCTCGCCGAGGAGCAAGGGGCGACGGTGAGCGCGTTCCACGTGATCGCCGTTCCGATGGACAAGGCGCTCGACGCCGACATGGTCGAGGCG
This sequence comes from Gaiellaceae bacterium, assembly GCA_050698015.1. Taxonomy (GTDB): domain Bacteria; phylum Actinomycetota; class Thermoleophilia; order Gaiellales; family Gaiellaceae; genus JACDAN01. Next base: position 11,460 of record JBOHAU010000189.1, on the reverse strand, counting down.
GAGGAGCGCGCGGAGGCCTCGCTCGCCGAGGCCAAGCTCCTCGCGGCCGAGCACGGGGTCAGGGTCGAAGGAAAGATCGTGCGGGCCCGCTCGATCGGCGAGGCGATCGTCGACGAGGCAAAGCGCGAGGGGGTCGACCTGATCGTCATGGGCTCCTCGTCGCGCTGGCGCCGGCAATCGCGGTTTTTCAGCCCGACTGTGGACTACGTCCTCCGCCACGCGCCCTGCGAGGTGATGGTGATCGCGTATCCGCAAGGGGTCCTGGAGGAAGAGGAGGTACGGGTAACCTCAGAGCCGTGAAAGCACTGGTTGTCGGCTGTGGCCGCGTGGGGTCTGCCGTCGCGCTCGAGCTCGATCGGCTCGGCTGGGACGTCACGGCGATCGACGAGCAAGAGGACGCGCTCCATCGGCTCGGGGAGCACTGGTCGGGCGGGTTCGTCGTCGGGCACGGGATGGACATGGACGTGCTGAGAGAGGCCGGGATCGAAGAGGCGGACGCGGTCGTCGTGGCCACGGACGGGGACAACACGAACCTCGTCATCGGCCAGCTCGCGAAGAAGCGCTTCGACATCGAGACCACGATCGTCCGCGTCCTCGATCCCGCTCGGGCGGAGCTCTACAAGAGCCTTGGCCTCTGGACGGTGAGCCCGACCTCGACCGCGATCCAGACGCTTATCGAGGCCGTCGCGAGGTCGGCGCAGTACGCGGAAGCCCGCCGGTAAGGTCGATGTACATCGTCATTGCGGGTGGAGGGAAAGTCGGCGCCAACCTGTTGCGCAGCGTGCTCGGTCTCGGACACGAGGTGACGCTGATCGAGCAGCGGCGCGACCGCTTCGAGCGGCTTGAGGAGGAGTTCGAGCACCGGGCCCAGCTCGGTGACGCGACCGAGTTGTTCGTGCTCGAGCGGGCCGGGCTGGCGCGCCCGCCGGACCTCGTCGTGGCCGCCACCGGCGACGACGAGGACAACATGATCATCTGCCAGATCGCGAAGGAGAAATACGGGGTCGAGAAGGTGATCGCCCGCGTCAATGACCCCCGAAACCAGGAGCATTTCGATTTGCTCGGGATCTCGCCGACGGTCTCGGCGACGTCAATCATCCTCGCGATGATCGAACACGAAGTGCCGGAGCACGGCCTCATCCACCTGCTCGAGCTGCGAAAGGAGAACCTGGAGATCGTCGAGGTCCAGCTCGACGCCGACTCCCCCTGCGTCGGCAAGGAGATCAACCGCGTGAAGCTGCCCGCCGGCTCACGTCTGATCACCGTCATGCGCGAAGGTGAGGCGCAGATGGCCGACGGGAGCACACAGCTCAAGGCCGGCGACCAGGTCCTTGCCGTGCTCGAGCCCGGCAAGGAGGATGAGCTCCGCAAGGTGCTCCTGAAGCGGCGTTGAGCCGGCTTGCCCTACTGCTCGGGCTGGCTGTCGTCCTGGTCGGCTGCGGAGGCGATGCGTCGAGTGAGTCCCAGCCGGCGGCGACCGGCTACCGCTTCGTCCAGGCCGCGTCGGGCTTCGACTCCCCGGTACACGTCACCGGGCGGCGCGGGGACGCGCGGCTGTACGTCGTCGAGCAGGAAGGCCGGATCCGGGTCGTCCGGAATGGCCGGATCACCGGAACCCTCCTCGACATCCGCTCGCGAGTCCAGTGCTGCGGCGAGCAAGGGCTCCTCTCGGTTGCGTTCCACCCGCGGTTCGCGAGGAACGGACGCTACTTCGTCTACTACACGGCTCCGGCGAACCGCGTCGTCGAGTATCGGGGTCGCCGCGCGGTGCGGACCCTGCTGAATGTCGCCGATCCATACTCGAACCACAACGGCGGTCAGCTCATGTTCGGGCCCGACGGTCGCCTCTACGTCGGCATGGGCGACGCGGGCTCGGGCGGCGATCCCGAGAACCGCTCGCAGAACATCGATTCCCCGTTCGGCAAGCTGCTCTCGATCGACGTCGACCGGCGCGGTGCGCGCTGGCAGACCGTCGGGCTGGGTCTGCGCAATCCCTGGCGGTTCTCGTTCGACCGCAGGACGGGAGACTTGTACATCGGAGACGTCGGCCAGAACGCGTGGGAGGAGGTCGACTTCACGCCGAGGCGGAGCCCTGGAACCGAGAACTACGGCTGGGACGTCTACGAAGGTCGGGCCAAGTACGAGGACAAGTCGCCCGGCCCCGGCAAGCTGATCTTCCCGATCGTCACCTATCCCCTCGGGGGTCACTGCGCCGTCACGGGCGGCTTCGTCTATCGCGGCTCCGCGGTTCCGGGCGCGCGAGGCCGCTACTTCTACGGCGACAACTGCAGCGGCGTTGTGTGGTCGCTGCGGGTCGTGGGCGGGAAGGCGCGAACCGTTCGCCGGGAGCGGTTCAGGCTCGAGGGGATCTCGTCGTTCGGCGAGGACGGCCGCGGCGAGCTCTACGCCGTCACGCTCGGCGGCGTCCTTTACCGGCTGCGCGCCGGCTAACCGGCTCGCCGGCGCCGCACCTGTGGGCCCTGCTGGCCCAGTGCGGCGTACGCGAGCGCCTGCAGCGAATCGTTCAGCAACGCGAGCTCTCGGACGACCGGCGCGAGGTTCTCGCCGCTGTCCAGTCGCCGGTTGAGGCCCTGAAGCTCGGCCGTCAGCCGGTCGAGACGCTCGAGAAGCGCGTCGAGCTGGCGGTCACCGACGTCCCTCGGCGGTTCCACGGAGTGAATGGTAATGACGAGCCAGGAGGACGCCGACCGCTACTCCGACCGCGTCGATCGCCACGTCGATAGGCGACGCCAGCCGGCCTGGGACGAAATGTTGATGCGCTTCGTCGCTGATCGCGAAGGCGACTCCGAGCGCGAGTGACACCCACTCCCCTCCGGTCGCGCGCACGAGCAGGAAGCCGAGCACGGCGAACTCCGCGGCGTGGGCGATCTTGCGCAGGACGAGATCCCAGCCGCCGAGCCCCGTCCCGAGATCGGGGATCGACGAGAGGACGAAGATCAACCCCGCCCAGGCCACGACCGGCCCCCAGCGCCACGCCACCGACACGGGCGGTCATACTAGGGGCGACAAAAGAGGCGAGCGGTGAGGGAACCCGGTGCAAGTCCGGGACGGTCCCGCCGCTGTGAGGGGAGACGCTCCCAGCCGGATGCCACTGGCCCGCGGGCCGGGAAGGCGGCTAGGGAGGGCGCCCCGAGTCAGAAGACCTGCCGCCCGCCTGGCAAATCGAACCCCTCGCGGAAGGAGGATTCGTGCAGCGATCTCTCTTCACACTCGCGGCGTCGCTCGTGCTCGCCGTGATGCTCGTACCGGCCGCACTCTCGGCGCGTGTGTCCGTTCGCGTCGAAGGCAAGACGCAGTCGATCTACGGGCCGCTCGAGACCCGTTTCGAGGCGGGCGCGAACGCGCTCCAGGCCCTCGACGCCGCCAGCCTGCGCGGCGAGTTCTACTACCACGCGACGACGACGTCGTTCGGGCCGTACATCGACCAGATCGGCCGTCATCCGGCAGGTGGCTCGAACGGCTGGGTGTTCAAGGTCAACGGTGTGTCGCCGCCTGTGGGCGCCGACCAGGTCGTGCTCGAGGACGGTGACCGCGTGCTCTGGTACTGGGCAACGTTCGGGCCGACCGGAGGGCCGCGGACGCTGCTGCTGACCCGGACGAGCCGGAACTGCTACCGCGCAATGGCGGAGAACGACCAGGGCGTTGACAGCCCGGCGAGCGGCGCGGTGCTGCAGGTCGACGGCCGCCGCGTCAGGACCCGCGCCGGCCGCGGCTGCGTCGGACGCCATACCGGGCACGTCCGCGCGACGCTGACCGGCGCCGTCCGGTCGAACGCGCTCCGCTAGATGGTCCGTCGGCTTGCACTCCTCCTCGCCGCCGCATGCCTGCTCGTGGGCTGCGGGGAGGAGGCTGCCGGCGAAGGAAGGGCGGAGCTCTGGGTTACCCGTGACCGGGGCGCCGCGGTCGTCCTGAAGACCAACGTCCCGGCGGGACTTTCCGCCATGGAGGCGCTGCGGCGCAACGCCGACGTCGAGACGCGCTACGGCGGGCGCTTCGTCCACTCGATCGAGGACATCGAGGGCAGCCTGGCCGAGGGGCGCGACTGGTTCTTCTACGTCAACGGCTACGAGGCCGACCTGAGCGCCAGCGACTACACGCTTCACGACGGCGACGTCCTCTGGTGGGACTTTCGCTCCTGGGCGCAGCAGCTCCGCATCCCGGTCGTCGTCGGGGCCTTCCCGGAGCCGTTCGTCCACGGCTTCGGCGGAAAGCGGCGGCCCGCGGTCGTCGAGGGGAAGGCAAGCGTGGCTGCCAGAAAGCTCGCGAGACTCGTGCGGGGGACGCTCAACGGTAGCCCCGAAGGCGCCAACCGACTCGTGTTGGTCGGTGGTTCGGGATTTCGCGCGCGCCGCCTCTCTGGAGCGCCGGGAGACCCGGTCGTCTTCGAGCTCGGCATCCGGGCGGCGGAGCGCCTCGCCCGTGACCCGACGCTGGCGCGCTTCCGCTATGAGGGCCTGAAGTGAGCGCCGTTTCGGCCACGATCCTGCTCGCCGCGCTCGCCGCCGCCGCGCTGCTCGCGGACCGCACGATCTCGGTCGCCCTGATCGCCGCCGCGCTCCTCGCCGTCTGCTTCCGCGCGCCGCGCGGCCGCCGCTGGCCCTATCTCGTCGGGACGCTCGGGTCGGCGCTGATGCTGTTCCTCGTCAGCCCGCTCGCCGGCGCCTACGGCGGGGTCGTCTACTGGGAGGGGCCGACGATCCCGGTCGTCGGCACGCTCGACGTCACGAGCGAGGAAATCGAGGAGGCGCTGTTTCAGGGGCTCCGTCTCGCCGCCGTCGGGCTCGCCTTCGCGGCCTATGCGCTCCTGGTCGACCAGGACCGGCTGCTCCTCGCCGGCCGGAACCTTCGTCGCTCGGCGCTCGCCGTCGCACTCGCGACCCGGCTCGTGCCGACGCTCGAGCGCGACGCCGCCGGCTACGTCGAGGCGCTGCGTGGACGAGGGGTAGCCGTCGAGGGTCTCCGTGGCCGCGCGCGTCTGCTCTCGCCGCTCGTCGCCGGCTCGCTCGAGCGCTCGCTGAACCTGGCGGAGTCGATGGAGGCACGCGGGTTCGGCCGGGCGGGCCGGACCAGGGCGCCGACACCGGCCTGGAACGCGTGGGACCGAGTCGCGCTCGCCGGCGCTGCCCTCGCGATCCTCGCAGGTGCACTATGGCTCTAGCTCGGGTCGAGGAGCTCACGTACTCCTACCCGCAAGCGGATGAGCCCGCGCTGGGAAACGTCTCCGTCGAGCTCGAGCCCGGCGAGGTCGTCTGCGTGCTCGGGCCCTCGGGCTCGGGGAAGTCGACACTGCTCCGCGCGCTCGCGGGGCTGGTCCCGCACTTCCACGGCGGGCGGCTCGTGGGCCGCGTCGAGATCGCCGGAAGGGACGCACGGCGGACGCCACCTAGCGATCTCGCCGGGACCGTCGCCAGCCTCTTCCAGGATCCCGAGGACCAGGTCATCTTCACGCTGGTCGAGAACGAGGTCGCTTTCGGCCTCGAGAACGTCGGCGTCCCGGCCGGGCAGATTCGAGACCGCACCGCGGAAGCGCTGAGGGCGGTGGGAGCGAGTCACCTCGGCGCCCGCCGTACCAACGCCCTCTCGTCGGGCGAGCTGCAGCGCGTCTGTGCCGCGGCGGTGATGGCCCTACGGCCCCAGTTGTTGCTCCTCGACGAGCCGACGTCTCAGCTCGACCACGAGGGGGCCGAGTCGCTGCTCGATCACGCGGCCGAGCTCGGCTGCGCCGTTCTGGTCTCCGAGCAGCGCCCGGCGCTGCCGCTCGAGCGCGCGGACCGGGTGCTCTTCGTCGATCGCGGCCGGGTCGTGGTCGACGCCGACCGTGACGAAGCCCTGGGCTGGCTGGCCGCGCACCACCCGGCGTACTTGCCGCGGGAGCCGATTCCCGCGGAGCGGGAAGCCGGTGGCGAGCTCCTTTGCTCCGTCGAGGAAGCCGCGTACGCGCACGGGTCCCGCCTCGTGCGGGTACCCGACCTCGACCTGAAGCGCGGCGAGGTGGTCGCGCTCACCGGTCCGAACGGCTCGGGCAAGACCACTCTGGCCAAGCTCGTCTCCGGTTTGCTGGAACCGATGCACGGCGTCGTCCGCCGCCGGGGCCGCGCGGCGTACCTCAGCCAGGATCCGGGTCGCTACGTCGTCGCCGACCGGGTGGAGGACGAGGTGGCGCTCGGGGTCGGCGGCGATCGCGGCCGGGCGCGCAGGGCGCTCGAGCTCGTCGGACTCGACGGCTTCGAGCGCCGGCACCCGCGCGACCTTTCCAGCGGCGAGCGCGAGCGGCTCGGGCTCGCCGCGGTGCTCGTCACGGAACCCGACGTGCTCGTGCTCGACGAGCCCACGCGGGGCATGGATCCGGAGCGGAAGCTCGAGCTCGCCGCGCTGCTGCGCGCCGAGGCTGAGCGACGGACCACACTCGTCGTCACGCACGACCTCCTCTTCGCAGCCGACATTGCCGACCGGATCGTCAGCCAGGAGCCGATCGGGGTGGCGGTCCATGCCTAGGGCGGCGCTGCTGGCCGCCGCCGGGGTCGCCTTCGCCGGGGGCGCCTGGGCGGCGCTCTCGCCACGCGATGCCGGGCTCTCGCTCCTGCTGGTCGCAGTAGCGCTGCTCGCTGCGGGGTTCGTCTGGCTCGAATCCGGTCCGGGGTCGGCGAAGGAGGTCGCGCTCGTCGCCGTGCTCGGCGGAGTCGCGGCTGCGGGGCGGGTGCTCTTTGCGGCGGTTCCGGGAGTTCAGCCGGTGACCGTCGTCGTCGTGGCCGCCGGCGCCGCGCTCGGCGCTCGAGTCGGGTTCGCGGTAGGCGCCGTGGCGGCCCTGGTCTCCAACTTCTACCTCGGGCAGGGAATCTGGACGCCGTGGCAGATGCTCGCCTGGGGTGGCTGCGGCATCGCCGGCGCGCTCGCCGCAGGCCTCATCCGCAACCGCTGGGCGTTCGCGGCGCTCTGCTTCGCGCTCGGGTTCGCGTTCTCGAGCGCAATGGATCTGTGGCACTGGTACAGCTTCTGGCCCCACACGTGGGAGGCGTTGACCCTGGTCTACGCCCGCGGCGTGTGGTTCAGCGCGGCGCACGCGATCGGGAACGTCGTCTTCGCGCTGGCGATCGGGCCCGAGCTCCGCCGACTGCTCGAACGGTACGGCCGGAGGTTACGCGTGGAGATCGCGTGGGCCTGAAGCTCGTCGCGCTCGCCGGCGCGATCGCACTCGCCGCGGCGCCCGCGGACTACCTTGCCGCCCGTCAGCAGCCGGGCGGTGGCTTCGCCGAGCCGGGAGGGCGTCCCGACCCTGCCCTCACGGCGTGGTCGGTCCTCGGCCTGCACGCGGCCGGCCGGAAGCCGCCGCACTCGGCCGGCGATTACCTGCACGAAGCCGTGATCGCCGATACGACGGACCTCGCTCTCCGCGTCCTCGCGCTGCGCGCGCTCGCAGACGTCAGAGGCCTCGACCTCCAGCTCCAGCGTCGGCGTCGGGCAGACGGCCGGATCGGGTCGCTGATCAACTCGACGGCATGGAGCGCGATCGCGCTCGGCAAGCCCGGGCGGACGACGATTCGCTACCTCCTGCGCGCCCAGCACCGCTCGGGTGGCTGGTCTTGGGTGTCGCGCGGCGCGCCGGACTCGAATGACACCGCAGCCGTGATCCAGGCGCTGCGTGCGGGCGGCGTCCGGGGCAGGCCGATCCGCCGCGGGGTCGCCTATCTCCGCCGTCTGACGGCGTCGAACGGCGGCGTGCGCCTGACCCCCGGCCGCGAGCCGGACGCCCAGTCGACCGCATGGGCGATTCAGGCGTACGTGGCCGCGAAGGTCAAGCCTCCTGCGGCTGCCTTCCGGTTCCTCGCCTCGCTGCGCCGGCCGGACGGCAGCTATCGCTACAGCCGCCGCTACGCGGTCACGCCGGCGCTCGTCACCGCTCAGGTGCTTCCGGCGTTGGCCCGAAAGGCGTATCCGCTGCGCTAGCGTGCTTTGAGTGTCCGTCGGATGAACGGCACCGCGATCGCCGGAGGATCCGGGACGCCGCGGCCAAGTGCAGGAGCAACCGGAGCGGTCACGAAGCCGATGTTGGTCGTCAGCGCGACGACCACGCGCGTCTTGGGGTGGACGAGGAGGAAGGCCGTTCCGCCGACGACGTTGCCGGTGTGTCCCGCGACCGGGCCGAACGGGCTCGCACCAACCTCGAAGCCGAAGCCGTAGTGCGTCGACCGGCCGCCCGAGGTCTTTTGCGACGTGAACAACAGCGCTTGCGTCTCTTCGCCGGCGAACGTGCGATCCGTGACGCCGAGGCCGAAGCGAACCAGGTCCTCCGCGGTCGACAGAAAGCCTCCTGACGGAAAGCGGTTGCTGAGATCGACCCGAGGCGCGGGGACAGCGCGTCGGCTCGACGTCACCTCGTAGAAGCGCGAGCGGCCCGCCCTGGCGCGGCCGTCGTCCAGCCGCGTTGCCCTCATCCGGAGAGGCGTCAGCAGTGTGTGCTCGACGGCGGCGCCAAAGGGCTTCCCCGCGGCGCCCTCGACGGCCGCGCCGAGGAGATTGAACCCATAGCTCGAGTAGAAGAATCGCTCGCCGGGCGCGGTGACCAGAGGATCCTCCTTGAAGATCGCAAGGCTTGCCCTGACCGAGTCGTAATGCGTACGACTCAGCGCTTCACGGCCCTCGTAGTGGCGAATTCCGGCCAGGTGCCCGCCCAATTGGCGCGGCGTGATCTGCCGCTGCTTGCGCGGGAAATCCGGCACATAGCGCTGAATCTCGGCATCGAGCTCCAGGCGCTCTTGCCGGGCGAGAAGCCCGGCCGCCGTGGCCGTGAGTGCCTTCGAGACACTTCCGATCCGGAACGTCGTCTCTCGCCGTACGGCGCGTCTCCGCTCGCGATCGGCGAAGCCACAGCTCTCGGACCAGACCAGCTGGCCGTTCGCGCCGACGGCGACGGACAATCCGGGTGCGGCGAACGCGCGCTTCATCTTCTGGACGAGCGGCCGCGCCGCGGCGATCTCCTTCGCATATGTCCGCACAGCGACCCAGTCACGACATCCGCCGGCGGACCTGCCCTCGGTGCCCCCGCGGGCGAAGCCCGCAGCCGCGAGCACGCCCACGACGACGATGAGCGCCGCCAGGAGGACGTGGTGTCGCCCGCTCATCCCTTGCGGAGACAAAGAGGACGCCCGAGCGCGAGATAGCCGACGACGACCGCCGTCGCCTCCAGCCCGCCGAGCACGAGCGAACCGACGACGAGGGGCTGCATCAGGACGACCGCTGCGAACGCTGCAAGGGCGAGCGCCGTGCAGGTCACGCCGGGCCGCCGGAGCGCTGCGTGGGCCTGAGCGCCCAGGAGCGGCGCGACGGCTGCGATGTCGTCTGCGAGCGTCGGCGTCTCATCCGGCGCAGGTCGCGCCTGTAGCGAGTCGAGCGCGCCGACGCGCGCGTAGTTCGCAGTGGCGACGAGGACGGCGGACAGAGAGACGACCGAGACCAGGCCGAAGCCGGCGATGAGCGCCCACGCGTCTCCCCATGGCGCCGCCGCAGGACGCGTCAGCGCCACCACGAGCTCTGCAGCTGCACCGGCGCCGACAGCCAGAGTCGCGATCAGGGCGCCGTTGGCGACCAGACGGAGCCGCTCCTCGTCGAGGATCAGGGCGCGCCGCCAACGAAGAGCACGAACGGCCGTAACCGCGACCGCCACGGCAGCGACCTGCAATGCGAGCATGCTCGCCGCGCCCTGGGGGAAATCGCGGAGCCAGACTGGTGCGGCGGCGACGAAGAGCAGTGCCGTGACCGTGTAGGCGACGAACGAAAGACCGGTCCAAAAGATCGCGGTCCGTGCCGACGACGACGCCGCCGCGTGCGCGAAGCGGCGAGCGACCTCCGCTGCGGCGCCGAAGCGCGCAACTGCCTCGTGTTCGGCTTCGGCTGGGGAGCGACCGTCGAGGAGGAGCTCGTCGGCCGCGCTGCGCAGATGATCTCGGGCCTCGACGAGGAGCCGCTGACGGGGCGCTCGTTTCAGGCGCAGCTCCTCGTCGAGCTCCCGAAGATAGGACGCGATCGTCACTGTCTCGGTCAACGGGCTCCGCCGAGGATCAAGTCAACGGTCCGCGCGAAGCTGCGCCACTCAGACTCCTGAGCTACGAGAGCGCCGCGGCCTTTCTTCGTCAGCTCGTACACCCGGCGGCGGCGACCGGCTCCGGTCGCCCACCGGCTCCTGACCAAGCCCAGGCTCTCCAGGCGGTGCAGCGCGGGATAGAGGGTTCCTTCGAGGACGTCCAGTTCACCGCCGGTCCGCTCGCGAATATCCTTGATGATCGCGTAGCCGTGGAGCGGCCCGCTCCGAAGCGTCGCCAGGACCACGAGCTCGAGCTGTCCCTTCAGTGCGTCGGCCTTCATACCTCGGGACTCTATGTATAGGTTCCCAAGGTGTCAAGCCCTTCTGCCGTCGCTAGCATCGGCGCGATGGCCGTCGCCTCACCCGAGACCTACCTCGCCGACCTCAACCCGTCTCAGCGGGAGGCAGTTCTCCATACGGAGGGGCCACTACTCGTCGTCGCGGGGGCGGGCTCCGGGAAGACCCGTGTCCTCACGCACCGTGTCGCCCACCTGATCGCGGCTGTCGGGGTTCAGCCGAACGAGATTCTCGCGATCACGTTCACGAACAAGGCGGCGGGGGAGATGCGGTCGCGCCTCGAGGATCTCCTCCCCGAGGTCGCCAGACGGATCTGGATCCTCACGTTCCACGCCGCCTGCGGCCGGATCTTCAGGCGCGAGGCGCCGCGACTCGGCTACAAGACGAACTTCACGATCTACGACCAGGCCGATCAGGTCCGACTGGTGAAGCAGTGCCTGGAGGAGCTCGAGCGCGACCCGAAGCGGTTCCCCGCCAAGGGCATCCACGAGCACATCTCGAGCGCCAAGAACCAGCTGATCGGCCCGGCCGAGTACCGCAACCGCGTCGAGTCCTTCTACGACCAGACGGTCGCGGAGGTCTACGACCTCTACCAGCGGCGTCTCTTCGCGGCGAACGCCGTCGACTTCGACGACCTACTGATGCTCACCGTCGAAGTCCTCGAGCGCTTCCCCGAGGCCAAGGAGCGCTGGCAGAAGGCGTTCCGCTACGTCCTCGTCGACGAGTACCAGGACACGAACCACGCGCAGTACCGGCTGCTCCAGATCCTGGCCGAGAAGCACCGGAACGTCTGCGTCGTGGGCGATCCTGATCAGTGCTTGGTCGCTGGAACGCTCGTCACGATGGCCGATGGGACGACGAAGCCGATCGAAAACCTCCGGTCGGGTGACGAAGTGCTTTCGTGCTTCGGAAGCGGCGTCTTTGCGGCTTCACGAGTGACGCGCGTACACCGCTCCTCTCGCCGCAGAGGCATCGCGATCACGACCGCGAGCGGACGGCGAATCGTCTCGACGCCCGAGCACACGCATTTCGCGGGCTTCAAGAGCGGACGGACGCCCCAGCAA
>JBOHAU010000188.1:0-48686 GCA_050698015.1 Gaiellaceae bacterium | reverse complement strand
CCCTTCGGCAGGCAATGTGGCGCAGCGGCAGGTCGCCGACCGGCTCTCTCTCTCGCTGGCGCCCGAGGAGCAGAGCGCCCGGGTCGGCAGCGACGAGTTCGCCGTCCTTGCCTCGACGCCGACGCTGGACGAAGCGGCGGAGCTCAGCACGCGGCTCGAGTGGGTGCTCTCCTCCCAGGGGACGAAGGCGACGTTCGGCTGGGCCGTGCATCCACAGGAGGGGGAGAACGCACTCGCGCTCTATCGCGCCGCCAGCGAGCGCCTGTACGCCCGAAAGGTCATGCGCGGGTACTTGCGACCCGCCGCGCCGCACGTCGTGCCTACTCAGGCGGACGGCGGAGCTGCTTGACCTGACCGCGGCGGCGCTTCTCGTCGAGCCTTCGCTCGCGTGACGCCGCAGTCGGCTTCGTAGGCCGCCTTCGCCGCTCCACCTTCAGGGCCTCGCGAAGCGACGCGACGAGGCGCTCGATGGCGAGCTCGCGGTTCCGCGCCTGGCTCCGTTCGTCCTGCGCGACGGCGCGAATGACAGGTCCGGCTCGGCGGAGTACGCGTGCTTTCTGGACGGCGGACAGCGCGGAAGAAGCCTCGACGTCGAGCGTCGCCTCAACGCGCGTCTCGGTCTTCTGAGCGTGCTGCCCACCCGGTCCGCTCGAGCGTGAGAAGCGCAGCTCGATCTCCGAAACGGGGATCGCCACCGTCCTCGTCACCTGAATAGACTCGCCGTCCATGGCCGCCATTCTGCTGGACATCGACGGCGTCCTCCACGTGTCCGGAGAGACGATCCGGGGCGCTCCCGAGGCTGTCGAGCAGCTGCGTGAGAACGGTCACCGGCTGCGCTTCGTGACCAACAACACCACGCATTCGCGGCGGTCGCTGGCGGACGAGCTGCGGAGCCTCGGCTTCGAGCTCGACGACGACGAGCTGCAGACGACGGCGCTGGCGGCCGCGCGGGCGCTGGCGGGGAGACGGGTGCTCGCTCTGACGATGGCGGCGGTCCTCGAGGATCTCGACGGGGTGGAGCTCGTCGGCGAGGATGCCGAGGCGGTCTTGCTCGGCGGCGCCGACGAGACCGAGGAGACGAACCGTGTCTTCTCGTACATGAACCTGGCGCGGGCGTTCGCCGAGCTGGAGGGCGGAGCCGAGCTCTACTGTCTCCATCGCAACCGCTGGTGGCAGACCTCCCGCGGGCCGCTGCTCGACTCCGGCTGCTTCGTGGCGGGTCTCGAGTACGCGGCGGACATCGAGGCGACCGTTCTCGGCAAACCGAGTGCCCAGTACTTCGGCGCGGCCGTCGAGGCTCTCGATGCGGAGCCGGAGCTGACCTGGATGGTGGGGGACGACATCGACGCGGATGTCGCCGGCGCGCAACGGTTCGGGCTGCGAACGGCGCTCGTGCGGACCGGGAAGTTCCGACCCGACGAGGTCGAGCGCATGGCGGTGACGCCCGACGTCGTCCTCTCGTCCGTCGCCGACCTGCCTCGGTGGCTGGAGGAGATGCTGTGACGCGTGTCGGAAACGACATGATCGAGATCGGCCGCATCCGCGAGGCCCTCGAACGCTATTCGGGCTTCAAGGATCGCTGCTTCACTCCGGCCGAGCAGGTGTACTGCGACGGGCGCGCGAATCCGGCTCAGCACTACGCCGCCCGGTTCGCTGGCAAGGAGGCGGTCGGCAAGGCGCTCGGCTTCGGAGTCGCGCGCCTCTTCGCCTGGCGGGACATCGAGATCGCGGGTCGCCCGAAGCCGTCGGTCCGTCTTTCGGGTCGGGTCGAGGCGTGGTCGCGGCGCGTCGACGCCGGTGCGATCGACCTCTCGATGTCGCACTCGCGGGAGCTCGCGAGCGCGGTCTGCGTGGTTGCCGACGCGGATGGATGACGCCCTAGAGCCGCTCTACACCGCCGAGGAGATGAAGGCGGCAGAAGCAGGCTACGACGTCGACGAGCTGATGGCGCGCGCCGGCCGTGCGGTCGCCGACGAGGTCCTGAGCCGGTTTCCCACCGCACGGACGTTCTCGGCCGTCTGCGGCGGTGGTGCGAACGGAGGTGACGGGCGGATCGCCGCCGAGCTCCTGCGTTCGAACGGGTGGGAGGAGCGGGCTGTTGGAGACGCCGACGTGGTCGTCGACGCGCTGTTCGGCACCGGCTTCCACGGCGCTCCCAGGGAGGAGGCCGCGCAGCAGATCCGCGCCATGAACGAATCCGGCGCGCCGATCGTTGCTGTCGACATCCCTTCCGGCGTCGATGCCTCGACCGGCGAGGTGCCCGGCGAGGCCGTTCACGCGTCGCTGACCGTGACCTTCCACGGACGAAAGGTCGGGCACGAGGTCGCGCCCGGGCGGTTTCACCGCGGCGAGCTGATCGTCGCCGACATCGGTCTCGAGCCGCGCGAGACAAGACATGCGCTCGTGACGCCGGCGATCCTCGATCAGGTGCCGCGGCGCAAGTCCGGCGACACCAAGTACACCGCCGGCTCGGTGTTGGTCGTCGGAGGGTCGCCGGGGATGACCGGCGCGGCCTGTCTGACGGCCGAGGCCGTGCTCCGGGCCGATGCCGGCTATGTGGTGGTGGCGGCTCCGACCGAGTCGCTGCCGGTGATCGAGGTTCGGCTACTCGAGGCGGTGAAGCGACCACTGGACGACGTCTGGGACGCCGTGGGGCGGGCCGGAGCGCTGGCGATCGGGCCAGGGCTGGGGCGTGATCGGAAGGAGCTCGTCCGGCGCCTCCTGGACGAGACCGACCTTCCGACGGTGGTCGATGCCGACGGCCTCTTCGAGCTGGAACCGTTCGACCGGAAGGCGGCGACGGTTCTGACGCCGCATTCGGGCGAGCTCGGGCGCCTGCTGGGCGAGGAAGCCGCGTGGGTCGACGCCCACCGCCTCGAGGCTCTCAGTCGAGCCGTGGAGCGATTCGGTTGCGTCGTGCTCCTGAAGGGCGAAGGGACGCTGGTCGGTGCACCCGGAACGGGAGCGCTCGTCTGCGGCGGCTTCCCTTCGCTCGCGACGGCCGGGACCGGCGACGTCCTCACCGGCGTCGTCGCTGCGTTTCTCGCCAAGGGCATGGATGCCCGGCTCGGAACGGCTGCCGCGTCGACGGCGCACACCCAGGCTGCGGTCGGCGCCCGGTATCGGTCGGGCCTCGTCGCGAGCGACCTGCTCGAGTCGCTTCCGCGCGTCCTCGATGCATAGGTCGGAGATCACGATCGACCTCGGCGCTCTCCGGCGGAACGTTCGCCGGCTTCGTGCGGTGCTTGGAGAGAGCGAGCTCTGGGCCGTTGTGAAGGCGGATGCCTACGGCCACGGAGCCGTCGACGTCGCCGGAACGGTGCTCGGGGAAGGCGCAACGGTGTTGTGCGTCGTCACAACCGGCGAGGCGCTCGAGCTGCGCGGGGAGTTTCCCGAGGCTCGCATCCTGATCATGGGGCCGACGGTTGGCCGTGAGCTGGCGACCGCGCGGGATGCTCGGCTCGAAGTCGCCGTGTTCGACACCGAGATCCCTGAGGGAGTCCGTGTCCATCTCAAACTGGACACGGGCATGGGGAGGTGGGGGCTCTCCGAGCTGCCCGAGCCTCCCGTCGAGGTTGTCGGGCTGATGACCCATCTCGCGACGGCCGACTCCGATCCGTCATTCGCGCGGCAGCAGCTGCAGCGGTTCGAGGAGGCGACGAGTCGGTACTCCCACCTGACGCGGCACGCGGCGAACAGCGCTGCAGCGCTCCGTCTCCCCGAAGCGCGGCTCGATGCCTCGCGGTGCGGTGTTGCGCTGTACGGCCTCTCGCCGTTCGGCGGTGACCCCGCCGACGACGGCCTGGAGCCGGTGCTGCGATGGGAGTCCCGGGTGGCTCAGGTCCGGGAGCTCGGGCCGGGGGAAAGCACAGGCTACGGCCGGCGGTTTTCGGTCGATCAGCCGACGTGGATCGGCGTCGTCCCGATCGGCTATGCGGACGGCTTCCGACGCGACATGACCGGGACGGAGGTTTCAGTCGAGGGCGATCGGCGGCGAGTTGTCGGCGCGGTCTCGATGGACGCCCTTGCCGTCGAGCTGCCGGAGCGGCTCCCCGTCGGGACGCCGGTCACGCTGATCGGCGACGGCGTGCTCGCGGAGGCACACGCTGCAGTTGCGGAGACGATCAACTACGAGATCGTCTGCCGGATCAACTCTGCGCCAGCGCGCGCGAGACGCTCGGTGCTCGATGCTTGATCCAGCACGGAAGGCGCTTGCGGACGAGGACGCCTGGATCGTCGGGGGCGCGGTCCGGGACGAGCTTTTGGGACGGCCCGTGGTCGACCTCGACATCGCCTGCCGTGAGCCCGAGGCCGCGGCGCGGCGCTACGGGGGTCCCGTCTTTCCCCTCTCGGAGCGGCACGGCGCGTGGCGGGTGGCGCTCGACGGTGGACGGACTGTCGACTTCACGCCGCTTCAGGGCGCCATCGAGGCCGATCTCGCGACCCGCGACTTCACGATCAACGCAATCGCCCAGCCGCTCCACGGCGGCGAACCCGTCGATCCGTTCGGCGGTATTCGGGACCTCGAGCAGCGCGTGCTGCGAGTAGTACGCGCGTCGATCTTCGAGGATGATCCGCTGCGGTTGCTGCGCGCCGTGCGCCTGGAGGACGAGCTCGGCTTTCGCCTCGACGAGGAGGCCGAGAGGTTGGTTCGCGACCACGCCGGGGTGGTCGACCGGCCGGCGGGCGAGCGGATTCTCGCGGAGCTCGTCCGGATGAGTTCGAAGGGCTTCGAGCGCCTGGAGGAGCTCGGCCTGCTCGCGTCGCTCGGCGGTTCGGTCGGTCGTCTTCGGGGGCTGGCCGATCCGACATCGGAGATGCGGCTCGTGGCCGTCTTCGAGGACCGGCTCGGGCGGCTGCCGATTTCGAACGAGCTTCGCCGCTATGCGCGGGCATTACTGCGTGCGAAGCCGCCGGAGGAGATCACGCCGCGGACGGTGTTCCGGTTTCGGCGCGAGACCGAGCCGTGGGCAGTCGACGCGGCGCAGTTTGCCGGCGCCGACGAGGAGCTCGCGCACGCAATCGAGGACGCGCGTGCGGACGATCCCGCGGGGCCGCTCCTCCGCGGCGACGAGCTCGGGCTCCCGCCGGGGCCCGAGATCGGTCGTCTGCTCGCTCTCGTAGAGGAGGAGCGCGCCGCGGGAACGATCTCGACGCGCGAGGAGGCGCTCGATCTCGTCCGGCGCGAGCTCGAAGGTGGCGGCTCGAGCAACGTCACCGATTCGTGACGGTCCCGTCACACATGCGTGCGCTCGCCCTCGCTACGCTCGCAGCGGGGAGGAGGATGGGCGAACCGAACCTAGACCACTAGGCGCCGACCGCCATCCCGGACCCGGCGCGGGCTAGCGGCGACGCGCGAGGAGCCGGCTGAGCAGCCCCGGCGCCAGCGACTGAGCCCAGGCCGGCACGCGGTACCAGCCCGGTACGAAGATCTCGGGCCGATTCCGAGTCACCGCACGCACGATGCGCCTTGCCACATAGTCGGGCTCGACCACCGTCCGCTCGAGCAGTCGGCTTCCGAGTACACCGCGCTGCGGAAAGCCGGGCGTCTCGACGAAGCCCGGATTGACGGTGAGCACACGGATGCCTCTTCTGGTCGGCGCCGCAAGCGGCGCCTCAGTTGCAAACGCGAACGACCCGGCTCGACTCGGCCCGCTGGCCGGAGGCCTGGACGACGGCGCGCAGGCGATGAAGACCACGCTTCGCGCCGCGCGTACGCCACGTCGTGAGGTACAGGCCGGCGACGCCTCTTCTCATGACCCGAATGCGCCGCTTCCCGTCGAAGAAGCGAACCGACCGGATCGGCTTCGTGGCGCTGGCCGAGACGAGGAGCTGGACCGTGCGCCCGGCGCATCGGCGTGCGAGCGGCGTCAGCCAGGTGACCGTCGCTCCGCGGACGACGCGCAGGCGCGTGTTGATCACTCGCGTGTTCGGCAACACGTCGCCGCCGTACGAGCTTGCGTTCTTCGCCTCCTGGTTGTCCGCGCCGAGGAACCCGACACGGGGACGCCCAGTTCTCAGCCTGGGCGCGGCCTGAGGCAGCGGGAAGACCGCCACGCCGGTGAACGGGTCATAGCCGGCAGCGCCGACGACGACCTGCCCGTACCCGAAGACAAGCGAGAACGGATCGACGCCCGAGCCCTTGTCGAGCACCTGGACCGCCACCGTCGGGCGTCCGGCCGAGACTCGAGTAGTCAGCAGGCGGATCGTCGGACGGCGAAGATCGTTGACCCACGAGCGCAGGCGCCAAGTGCCGGCCAGCCGCTGTCCCGTGAACTCGTTCCGCCCGGAGTCGACGGAGACGTAGTAGCGCCCGGGCACCGCGAACTGCGCACCGGCGGCCCCGATTGGGAGGAGGTATCCCGCCGTCAGACCGTTGATGTTGGTGGGCGTTCCGACGTAGCCCTGGACGCTGTTCTCGTCCTTCGCTCCGAGCACGAACGGGTCGATTGCGGATCCGCGCGACTGCGTGACGACCGAGACGCCGAAGTTCATCACGCGCTTCCGCAGCCGGAACTCGAACACCCGCTCGCCGCCGTCTTCTCGCATCGACGGCCCGACGCCGTAGTCGGGCGAGTGCCCGAACGGCGACGTCGGGAACCGGTACGCGTTTGCCAGCGATGCGCCGCGCCGGGTGTTGCCGGACTGGACCCGCCGAATCGGCGTGACGCGGGCGGAGGCCAAGCCCGGTCGCGTCGCGAAGGCCGCGTAGGGAACTCTCCGGGTCACAGCTCCCCGCCGGAGGACGAGATAGCCGACGTTGTCGCCCGGCGCCGCGCCGGGGTTGCCGATCACCGTCACCGGGATCGTGGCGCTGCCACCCGGGCCGATCGCGACGAGCGGCGGCACGCTGACGGCGACTCCGCTGGTCGCCGCCTGGGGCCGGAGCTCGACCGACCACGTTCCGGCTCCGCCGCCGGCGTCGCTCAAGGTAAGGAGCAGTTGCTTCGACACCGACGCCGTTCCGACACCGACGTCGCCGAACGACAGCGAAGCAGGCTCGGTGAAGAGCTGCGGGTCGGCGGCGGCAGGGACGTTGACGAAGCCTGCGCCCTGGAGCAGTGCGGAGGCCTCCTGCGTCCGGGCGGTGTTTTCCCACGCTGCTCCGGCGGTCGACATCAGTGCCGACTTCACCTGGCGCACGGTCCAGTTGGGGTGACTGTGGCGAAGGAGCGCCGCCGCGCCGGCCACGTGGGGCGACGACATGCTCGTCCCGTCGATCGCGACGAACTGCGATCCGCCGGTGAAGTTCGAGAGCGACGCCGACAGGATCTCGCCGCCCGGAGCCGCCACATCCGGCTTCAACGCGTGACCGAAGGCCGTCGGGCCACCGGCGGAGAAGCTGGTTATGACGCCGCTGCGCCCGGTGACGACTTCGGTCGTGCTCGGGCCGATGCGGATCGTCGTGCGGCCGCCGCGCGGCGCCATGAACGCACGGAGGGCAACGCCGTCGACGTTCGTGATCATGCCGCTCGCCAGCGGCAGCAGGAGCGGAATCGGGTTCGGCTGCCCTTCTCGGTTGTCGATCACGACCAGACCCGAGGCGCCTGCCTCGAGCGCGCGCACCGCTTTCGAGAAGAACGTGCAGTGGCCGCGGGTGATCAGCGCGATCGCTCCGGCGAGCGATCCGCGCGGGAGAGGATTCCGGCCGGCGTTCGGATCACGGCCGAGACCGCAGACACGGGAGTCCACCGGCTGGCCGTTCGTGCCTCTCATGGACGCGACGTCGACCAGGACCCGGTCGGACGTGCCCCACGGGCTCGGTGTCGAGCCGCCGGTGGCCTTGAACGCGATCTGGCGCAGCTCGGGCGAGGCCGCCGCATCGCGAACGCTGAGCGCGGGAGCGAAGACGTGTGTGTTCGTCGTCGCAGCCACGGTGACCGCGTCCGGCGTGGTCCCCGGCGACCCGATCGAGCCGAAGCCAAAGTCGTCCCGGTCGTTGCCGGCGGAGATCACCGGAACGACACCCGCGTTGGCGGTGTTCGTGACCGCGCGCGCGACCGCATCGGTGCGCGGCTCCGTCGCGGGACCGCCGCCGGAGAAGTTGACGACGTTCATCCCGTCGCGGACGGCCGCCTCGAGCGCGGCCACGATCTCGGGCGTGTCGGCGATGTGGCCGATCCGTGTCGGGACAGTGAAGACTCGGTAGCTCCCGATCCAGGCCCTGGGGGCGACGCCCGAGAGTCCCGGCGTTGGTGGATGATCCCGCCCGCCCGGAGAGGTCGTCCCGCTGTTGCCCGCGGCAATGCCCGCAACATGCGTCCCGTGGAAGGACGCGAGCCGATCGAGGGGGAGCTTTCCGCGTGCGCCTGCGCCTGGACCGGGGAAGCTCCGTGCTGCGATCACCTTCGGTGTCGTGAACGCGGCCTGGCCCTTCGGGAAGCCGGGCGGATGCGCGTATCCGGCGGGATTGAAGAAGGGATTCAGATGATCGACCCCGTCGTCGATCACCCCGACCTTGATCCCCGCGCCGGTAATCCCGGTCGCCGCCGTGAAGGCGGGCGCGCCCATCAGGCTGGGACTTCGATTGAGCGCCAGCTGGTAGCGCAGGCTGGGGAAGAGCTCCGCTGCGAACGGCATCGCGTTCAGCTGCGGCAGCCGCTGGATTGGAAGATCGACGGTGATCCCGTTCAGGACGACCTGGAATTGGCGGGTGACGCGGGCGGACGGGATCGCCGAGCGGATCGTGCGAATCGCCGCCGTTTGGGCGGCTTCGATCCTGGCGAGGTAGGCCCTGGACGTACCGCTATTGACGTCGAGGCGCTGCGAGCTCAGCGAGCCGAAGTAGCCGGGACCGTGCTCGGCGGCGAGCGGCGGCAGTGAGAGACCGACGATGAGGCGGACACGGTCGCGGCGGGCAGCGGGCGGAACCGCGATCGTCCCCGCGCGAACCCGCGGGATCGTTCGGTCTCCGAACGTGCGGTTGATCGGCTGGAGCCCAGCGGAGGCCGATGCGGTCAGAGCAAGCGCCGCGATCAGGGCGATGAGCACGGGGACGCGGCGCAAGGCCCCTAGGGTAGCGACGAAATAGGATCGTCTCGTGCCGAAGCGCTTCGAGGGGAAGACCGGTCTCATCACGGGAGTCGCGAACAAGCGCTCGATCGCCTGGGCGATCGCGCGGCGCCTCGCGGACGAGGGAGCACGGCTTGCGTTCACGTTCCAGGGCGAGCGGCTCGAGAAGAACGTTCGTGAATTGGCGTCATCGGTCGAAAGTCCGCTCATCACGTCCTGTGACGTCCGCTCGGACGCGGATGTTGGCCGCGTCTTCTCCGAAGTGGGCGACGCATTCGACGGCAGGCTGGACCTCCTCGTCCACTCGGTTGCGTTTGCAGCGGCCGAGGATCTGGAAGGCCGCTTCACCGATACGCCGCGGGACCGGTTCTGGATGGCGCTCGATGTCAGCGCCTACTCGCTCGTTGCGTGCGCCAAGGCGGCCGAGCCGCTGATGGAGGCGGCAGGAGGCGGATCGATCCTGACGATGACCTACCTCGGCGGCGAGCGGGCGGTGCCGCACTACAACGTCATGGGGGTGGCCAAAGCCGCGCTGGACTCCTCCGTCCAGTACCTCGCCTGGGACCTGGGGCAGAAGAACGTCCGCGTCAACGCGATCTCGGCCGGCCCGGTGCGGACGCTCGCGGCCAGATCCATCGCGGGCTTCCCGACGATGGAGGCGATCGTCGAGGAGCGCGCGCCGCTCCATCGCCCGATCGACGCCGACGACGTCGGCGCGGCCGCCGCCTACCTGCTGTCGGAGGAAGCGCGCAACGTCACCGGGACGACGCTGTACGTGGACTCCGGCTACCACGCGATGGGGATGTGAACTCGGCGCGCGCCGCCTCGACCGAGGCCCGCGCGTCGCAGCCGTCGATGTGGTCGTTGACGAGGCCCATCGCCTGCATGAAGGCGTAGACGGTCGTCGGGCCGACAAAGCGCCAGCCGCGCCGTTTTAGCTCCTTGGCGAGCGCCCGGGATTCCGGCGTTTGCGCCAGTTCGAGCAGCGCCTCCCAGGTCATTCGCTTCGGTCGCGACGCCGGATCGGGCTCGAACTGCCAGACGAACGCGGCGAGCGAGCCCTCGGCCTCGACGAGCTCGACCGCGCGCTGCGCATTGTTGATCGTCGCCTCGATCTTCCCGCGGTGCCTGACGATCGAGGCGTCGCCGAGCAGACGCTTCACGTCGTTCGCGCCGAAGCTCGCCACTCGCTCGAAGTCGAATCCCGCGAAGGCTTTTCTGAAGCCCTCGCGCTTACGCAGGATCGTCAGCCAGGAGAGGCCGGACTGGAAGCCTTCGAGGCACAGCTTTTCGAACAGCCTGCGGTCGTGGGCGACCGGGAAGCCCCACTCGGTGTCGTGGTAGGCGACGTACTCAGGCGGGGAAGCGCCCCAGAAGCAGCGGGCTACCCCGTCCTCGCCGCGGACGACGTGCTCCGCGCTCAATCGAGCGAGCCTTTCGGAGTCAGCCAGGTCATCGCCTCGATCGCGATTCGACCTGCGCGCACCGATGGATCATCCGCCATCACCCGTTGGGTCTCTTCGACGCCGGTGCGGAAGATGCCGAGGCCGCGCTTGGTCTCGTCCTCCTGATCGCTGAACGGGCCTGCGAGCAACAGGTCACCGCGCTCGCGCAGCGAGTCGAGGTAGGCGAGGTGGCGGGCCTGGAGCTCTTCGAGCTCGTCGCCGTCGTACTCGGCCGCGCGCGGGCCGCTCCGGATCAGCACGAACGTGAACGACTCGAGCTCCATGTCGCTACCACGTTACGGGGATGTAGGCCTCGTAGAGCGAGATCGGCCCATCCTTGGCCAGGAGGCGGCCGGGGACGCCGCACTGCACCTTCCCGTGGGCGACGAGCAGCCGTACACCCAGCTCGGCAAGCGAGCGTACGTCCGTGCACGGGCGCAGCTCACGCGTGACGCGGACGGCCTCCTCAGGCGCAACGGTCGAGTAGCCCGCCGGTCGCTCACGTGGCGCCTGCATGGCGTAGTAGAGGTAGACGCTCCCCTCCTGGCGATCCGGCGGGTAGACGGGCAGCTCGAGCATCCGGCCGAGCGGCGCTCGATGCACGGCGGCATAGGCGCGGTTGTCCTCGTCGGCCGCAGTCGCCCTGACCGCCGTGACGCCGATCCGCAGGTCGAGCGCAACCAGAGCCACGGCCGCCAGCGGTACGGCTCGCCAGCGCAGGCGGGAGACGGCAAAGGCCGCGAGTGCCGCGATCGCAAGACAAGCGATCGGGAGCAGTCGGCCCGGCACGCGGGTGCTGTGGAGGCCAGGCGTGTGCCGCCAGACCGTCTCGTAGCCCGGCAGGTTCGCTCCGAGCGCCAGAAGGGCCGGGACCGCGACTCCCAGGCCAAGGACGACGGCGAGCCGAGACCGCAGGAAGACGAGGCCGGCGACGGCCAGCAGCGGCGTCAGCCAACCGAGCAGGACGAATGCCTCGAGTCCATGCCGAGGATCTCTGGCGACGAAGTCGGCAAGGTCGGCTGAGTACTGCTCGACCTGGCCGAACGAACGCCCCTCGCCGATCGAGCCGCGGATCGAGAGACCCCAGACGAGCACTCCGGCTCCGACGGCGCCTGCGACGGCGCCTCCCGCCCAGCGACGGTCGCCCCCGCGCACCAGCGCGTAGAGGAGAAAGAACGGGATCGCTCCGAGCGCCAGATGCACCTGGCCGGAAAGCGGGATCGATGCCAGCGCTGCCGCGGCGACGACGTAGAGCCGGCGCTCCCAAGCCCAGAGCGAGAGGGGCAGGAGCGTAGCGACAAAGCCGAGCAGGTGGCCGGCTCCGGCCTGCACTGCGCGGTAGGGCGCGAGCGCGAACGCCAGCCCACCGACGAGCGAGGCACCGACGCCCAGCCCGAGCGAGCGCAGCCACAGGAAGGTGAAAGCGCCCGCCCCGAGATACCCGAGCAGGAGAAACGCGTTCCAGCCACCGACCGCGCCGAGGCCGGCGTGAAGCGGCGAGAAGACGAGGCCGAACGGCCACCCTGCGAAGTTGACGCGAGGCTCGGTCTCCGGCCGGAAGCTGTACGGGTCCCGCCAGGGAACGTCGCCCCGGCGCAGCTGGTGTCCTGGGAGCCAGAGCTCCCAGACGGCCTGCAGGTGATCGCCGGGAGCGGCCGCCCCGGGAAGGCCGCGAAGGCCCTCGGCCATGAAGTCGTCGTCGGCGTGCTTCAGCGCCGGCCAGGTCGAAGCGACCCCAGCGCCGACGTAGACGGCTACGACGAGGGCGACAACGCCTGCGCGGCGGAGATCAACTCGTCCAAGTCCGGAACCTCCGCGTCCTCGTAGGCCCATGCGCCCCGGACCGTACCGCCAGTGTCGATCAGGAACGCCGTCCGCTCCGCAACGTCGTGCATGCCGCGGTAATCGCGTGCGATGCCGAAACCGCGAACCGCATCGCCGTTCCAGTCCGAGAGCAGGGGGAAGTTCAGGTCGAGCGCCTGCATCCAGGCGACATGCGACCAAGGCGAGTCGCGAGAGGCGGCCATCGCCCGTACACCTGCCGCGTCGAATTCGCTGCTCCTGTCACGCAGGAGCTCCAGTTCGCTCGTTCAGGTAGCCGACCAGTCGAAGAGGTAGAAGAGCACGAGGACGGATCCTTCTCCGACGAGCTCGCGGAGCGCGATGCTCTCGCGCGGGGCGAGCCAGACCTTGACGTCGGGAATCCGATCGCCGACCTCGAGCACGACCCCACCTTATCCCGGACAGCACCAGCCTTCGATGCGTGGGAACTCGCCGGCGCCCGATCCGCCTGGGTCGAACTGCATGGCGAGGCTCGACACGGCCTTGATCTTGCTGACGTCGGTCGAGCGAATGAAGAGCCACTGGTCGGCGCTTTCCCAGCCGAGGAGCAGCCAGCGGCCTGCCGGAGACCACGCGACGTCGCTGAATCGTCCCTGGCCGTCGAAGACGACCTTCTGCCGGCGCAGCGTCTCGGCCTCGACAACCAGCAGCTCACTCCGCGGCCCGACGCGTCGCACGACCGCAATCTGGTGCCCCTGTGGCGCGAATGCGGCATCCACGAACTGCCCAGGGAACTCGAGGCTCTGGAGGCGACGCCCGCCTGCGTCGAAGACCACCAGGGCGAAACGTCCACCGGCGACCCGGCGGGCAACGAGGAGCCTGGCCGCGTCGGCAGACCATTCGAGGTGGGCAGGGCCGAGCTCGCCCACTCCTGCCGTCCAGAGCGTCTGGTTGTCGTCGCTCGACAGCACGGTCACCATCCCGGTGCGGTCTGCATACGCGAGTACGTGCTCCGTGCCGGGCTGCCAGGCAGGCGCTACTGCCCGGGCGGCGTCGATGCGGCGATCACCCGTTCCGTCGCCGGCGACGAGGCGGAGGTTGCTTCCGCTCAGGTAGGCGACCCGGAAGCCGCTCGGAGCCCAGCTCGCGTCGTGGACCCGAGGGCGCGAAAGCGTCCAGCGGACGTTGCCCTTTGGAGTGACGGCAGCCAGCTGGTGACGCTTGGAGACGCCGACGAAGAGCCCCCTCGGCGACCAGGTCGCCTCGTCGTAGTCGCCCAGCTTGCGCCTCGACCCGTCCGCGGAGACGATCCACGCGCCGCTCGGGGCCGACACGAGCACTCTGCCCTCGGCGGGCAGCGAGAACAGCGCAGGCTTCGCTTGTGGGACCCCGACCACCTTCCCGGTGCCGACTGCCTCACGGACCTCGTCGATCACCGCGCGCCCGGGTGGGCTCAGTGCGGCCGCGAAGATCGCCACGCCGATCGCCACGGCTCCGATCGGCCGCCGGTGGCGGATCGGCCACGGCGTCGGCTCGCGCTCGCCGAACGCCGTGCGCACGAGACGCCACGCTCGGCGCTGCGCGCCGATCTCGTCCGGAGGAGCGACGCCGAGCAGGGCCTGTCTGAGGCGACGTTCGTTCATCGGCCGTCTCTCTCCAGATGGTCGGCGAGCTCGTCCAGTCCCCGTCGCAGCCGCGAGTTGACCGTGCCACGTGGGAGCTCGAGCAGCTCGGCGATCTCGCCGGGCGTGTACTCGAGCAGGTGGCGGAGGACGATCACAGCGCGATGGTCTGGAGCGAGCTGCGCCAGTGCGGCCACCACGGGAGGGGAGAACGCGCCGGCGGAACGCTCGTCCCCGGCGACGGCTGCGAGCGGAGCGTCGCCGACCTCCGCCCGGAGAGTCCGCGCGCGCGCCCAGTCGATCGCCCGATTGATGACGATCCGGTGCAGCCACGGGCCGAACGGACGGCTCCGATCGAAGCGATCGAGCGCACGGACCGCGGCGAGGAACGACTCCTGCGCAATGTCCTCCGCGGCGGGAGCGTCGTGGACGACGAGGTAGGCGGCTCGATACGCGCGGGGCCAGTGCTCACGGAACAGGGCCTCGAGATCCGAGAGCGAGCCCGTCTGCGCACCCCGAATCCAGGCACGCTCGTCGCCTCGCAAGCCCGCCATCGCGCGCTTGGAATACGCACGGCCCCGTCGCAGAGGTCCATCGCCTGAAGTACGTGCGTCCTCGTTCGGGAGGTCCGGGACTCCGCGCGCCCTCATGTCCGTACTGTGGTGGATGAGAGCCGCCGTCGCTACTGGAATTGCGGTCGTGCTCGCCGGAGTCGCGGGCGGCGCTCAGGCCCGCGAAGCCTCGATCTATCGCGGGAAGTGCGGCGAGGCCGTGCTTCCGACGGGGCCAACAGGGCTCGAATCGGAGCTCCGGGTTCGCACCGCGTGCGGCACGTTCGCCGTTGACGGACGCGGCGTTCGCTACACGGGCCCTTACCGAATGGGCTGGAAGTTCGACGGGCTGCTCGCTCGACGCGGACGACTTGTCCTCTACGACCGGGATCGGGTCCTGTGGCGGTCTCGGGGGAGGGGCCACGGCGTGCCGAGCTGGGTCGCGGACGGTGGCCGCTCGTTCGCGTTCATGGACTTCCGCGGCCCGCTCTACATCGCCGACCTCGACGGGCCGGAGCGTGCAGTTGGTCGCCTCGGCGAGTACCCGCTCGGATGGACCCGCGCCGGGCTTCTCCTCACCTCCCACGGGCGCGTCTTGCGGGCGCGCACCCGCTCGGGCCGGCTGATCCGGATCTTCGAGAACCGGGCGGGCAGCCGCGCGTTCGACCCCGCGTCACGCACGCTTGTCTACGTCTCTGGGCACGGTGCGCTCATTCGCACGGACGGCCGTAGCGCGCAGCGGCTCGTCGCGCGCGGGCTCCGCCGCTGGGCCGACATCCGGCCGCTCGAGGAGGGGCGCCTCGCGCTCATCGATCGCCGTCTCGTCGTTCTCCGCCCAGATGGATCGGTCCTCGCTTCGGACCGGCGCCGCCACAACCTGCCGGTGCTCTCCTCCCACGGCGCGATCGCGATGATCGCGACCGGCCCGCTCGACGGTTCGCGCGCGACCGAGTCCGTCCGCCTGCTGCGCCCCGGTCAGCGCTCCTCGACTCGCCTGTTCGCGACCAAGGTCGGGGCCCTGGGCTGTGGGCACTGGCCGACGCTCGCCTGGCGCGGCGACGAGCTCCTGTACTCGACGAACGTTGGCCAGGTCGTCGTCATGAAGCCGAGCTCGGGCGAGCACCTCGACCTCACCGCAGTCGTCAGGCGGCTTCCAGGCGAGTTCCTCGAGGCCCGCTGGGCCTAGTCCGCCGCGGCTTCGGTCGCGTCCGCGATCTCGCGGGCGACCTCGACGATGTCGCGGTTCGCGTTGTAGACGCGCAGCTGGCGGTCGGCGCCGTTCCCGCGCCGGAGGATGTCGGAGATCCCTTCGAGCTCACGCTCGGAGCCGAGCTCGCGAGCGTGCGGCTCCAGCTCCCTGAGCCGGCGGCGGACCAGCTGGGCGACCGAGACGCGGTTCCGGCGGCCCGTCGCGAGGTCCATGATCGGTGCGTCGAGCCCGTAGCGGATCGACAGCCACTTGTTCTCGGTCGTGAGGATCCGGTGGTAGCCAGGAACCTCGCCATTGTCGTCGTGGAGCTCCGAGTAGTACTTCACGAGCGCCTGGCAGAACGCCGCGATCGCGATGGCGTCCTCGACGCGCGTGACGCTGTCGCAGATCCGGATCTCGACTGTGCCGAGCTTCGGGTGGGGACGGATGTCCCACCAGATGTGCGTGTAGTCCGCAATACACCCGGTGTGCTCGAGGTGGCCGATCACCTCCGCGTACTCGGCGTAGTCGCGGAACCGCGGCGGGGGACCGGAGCGGGGAAACGCCGCGAAGATGGGCTGGCGCGTGGACGCAAGCCCCGTCGGCTCGCCACGCCAGAACGGCGAGCTCGCGGAGAGGCCGAGCAGGAGCGGCAGGTCGACGAGGATCCCGTTGACGACGTTGATCGCCTTGTCCGCCTCGTCGACCGCGACGTGCACGTGCAGACCGAAGATCAGCTCGCGGCGTGCGACGTACTGCATCTGGTCGACGAGGGCTCGATAGCGGTCGCGGGCCGTGATCCGCTGGCGCTCGAACAGGCTGAACGGGTGGGTACCGGCCGAGCCCACGCGCAACCCGTTGTCGGCGGCGATGTCGCGGACGGTCGTACGCAAGCGTCGGAGCTCCCGGTCGGCATCGCCGGCCGTGCGGCAGACCGGCGTCGCGACCTCGAGCGTCGACTGCATCAGCTCGGGCTTCACCCTCGCCTCGTCCTCGTGGCCGACGATCGCCGCCAGGACGGTGTCGATGCGCTGGACGAGGTCGAACGACTCCGGGTCGAGGAGCATGTACTCCTCCTCGACGCCGAGCGTGTACGGCGCACCCTGTCCGAAGGCGTGCTCGAGCACGCTCCCTGCAGGCCCGAGGCCGGAGGCCGTGATCGATGGCGGCCAGGCCTGCTTCACCGGCCGATTATCGCGTCGGCTTCGATCTCGACCAACCAGCGAGGATCGAAGAGCCCGGCGACGACTACGCCGGTCGTCGCGGGGCGTACGTCTCCGAATACCTCCCCGTGTGCTCTCCCGACGTCTTCGACGTGGTCGGATGACGTGACGTAGAGGCGCGTCCGGACGACGTCTTCCGGGCCGGCGTCGGCCTCGGCCAGCGCCGTGAGGATGATCTCGAGGCATCGGCGCGCCTGGCTGTAGGCGTCCGCCGGCGGATCTGCGCCCTCCGGCATCACCGGCGCCGTCCCGGAGACGAAGACTCGGTCACCCACGACGAGCGCGCGTGAATACCCGAACGTCTGCTCCAGAGGCATCGCGGAGGAGATGCGGCGGCGTTCCATGCCCTGCAAGTATCCGCCGCCGTGGCTGCTCTACACCAGATCGACCGGTGGTCGGCCGAGAACGCTGCGGCGGCCGTGCTTCGAGACGGATCGGCCCTTGCCGCTCACGGGCCGACCGAGCGCGAGTTCCGGTGGGCCTCGGTGACGAAGCCGGCGACGGCGCTCGCGGTGCTGGTTGCCGCGGAGGAGGGGACGGTCGACCTCGACGAGCCCGCCGGGCCACCTGGGTCGACCGTGCGTCATCTCCTCGCCCATGCTTCGGGCCTCCCGTTCGAGGGCCGCGAGCCGATTGGACAGCCGGGCACGGGGCGCATCTACTCGAACACCGGTTTCGACGTGCTTGCCGAAACTGTCGCGAGGCGAGCCGAGATGCCGTTCGAGGAGTATCTGCGTCAGGCGGTGCTCGAGCCGCTGGGGATGGACGCGGAGCTCCGCGGCTCCGCCGGCTCGCATCTCGTCGGCAGCCTCGACGACCTCGTGCGGTTCGCCCGCGAACTGCAGCGCCCAACCCTCGTCGCACCTGAGACGCTCGCCGAGGCGACCAGTGTTCAGTTCCCGGGACTCGCCGGCGTGATCCCCGAGATGGGTCGCTTCGACCCGAATGACTGGGGACTCGGCTTCGAGCTCAAGGACGAGAAGCCGCGTCACTGGTCGGGGACGAGGACCTCGCCGCGTACCTTCGGCCACTGGGGCGGCAGCGGCACCTTTCTCTGGGTCGATCCGGAGGCAGACCTAGCGCTGGGCGTCCTCAGCGACCTCGACTTCGGGGAGTGGGCGAAGGCGGCCTGGCCAAAGCTGTCGGACGCGGTCTACGGGGAAGCTACGACGTCCTGACGCGCAACGTCGCGCGCATGCCCCGGCCGGAATGGTCCGCGACGCTGCACCAGTTGACGAGCTCGATCAGGGCGGGCCCCCGACCTAGGGATCCTCGTCCGTAAACAGTGGGCGGATGAACTCGTCGAACGTTTCGCGGTCGCAACTGGCGAGCGTCACCGCGGTCATCGGCGAGACGCTCGCCGTCCTCGGCATGTCCATCGCGAGCGCGACCTCGCCGAAGTAGTCCCCGGGCTTGATCACGCCGCGGAACCCTCGATCTGCCTGGGTGACCGAGAGCAGGCCGCTGAGGACGACGTAGAAACGCTCCCCGGTCTCGCCTTCCGTCACGATGGGCGCACCGGGACCGAGCTCCTCGCGCTGCATCCTGCCGGCGAGCTTCAGCAGCAGCTCGCCGGGCAGCGCCGCGAGGAGGCCCACACGGGAGAGCTCGGTCACTGACGCCGGTACATGCCGCGGCATTAGTGCCCCTCCAAGCGATGCACGCCTGCTTCTGGCCCGCGATCGCACGTCGCCAGAGGCCACCCTCGTCCGCGCCAAGGCTGCCTAGCCTTGCCACGGCCGAGTGCGCGCTCTGGCTTGGCGCTCGCGACCCAGAAACTAGGCAGCATCACTTGAAGGGGCACAACCCTATTCTTGCTGCGTGGGCGAGCTCGACGGCTGGAAGCACTGTCCGGTTTGCGCAACGCCCGTCGAGCCCGAAGAGGGAAAGTTCGAGTGTCCGGAGTGCGGCTTCGTGACGTACGCACACTCCGCGCCGACGGCGTCGGCGGTCGTCGCCGACGATGAGGGTCGTGTCCTCCTGAGCAGGCGGGCCCACGACCCCGCGGCCGGCAGGTGGGATCTGCCGGGCGGCTTCCTCGAGGAAGGTGAGCATCCCGTCGACTGCCTTCGTCGCGAGCTCCGCGAAGAGGCCGGCATCGTCCTCACCGGCGAACGGCTGCTCGGAATCTGGATGGACCAGTACGAGTACAAGCGGCGCGTCGTCGCGACGCTGAACGTCTACTACAGCGCCCGCATCGCCGAGGGAGCGCCCCGGGCCGCCGACGACGTCGCCGAGCTCCGCTGGTTCGCGCCGGACGAGGTGCCCGTTGCGGAGCTCGCCTTCGGGCACATCACAGACGTGCTCTCAGCCTGGCGGAACCAGGACGCGTAGCGCCAGCGGCTCGATCGAGAACTGGAGCGGCGTCTCGAGCGCCGTGGGCTCGCCGTCGACGGCGGCGCGCAACCGCGGCCGGTCGGCGTCGATCGTCAATCGCTCGTAGGTCTGCTCGTCCCACGTGCTCGGCCGCCAGCCGCGCGCAAGGTAGACGTGCAGAAGGCCCTCGTCGAGGCGCTCGCGCTCCCCGATCGAGAAGAGCTCGAGGTTGTAGTGGTTGTTGCCGACGAACGCGATCCGCGCGTCGACGGGCTTGCCGTCGACCGTGAGCTGTTCGCCGCTGGGGTTGCGGGCGAGGAGGAGCAGCGCGCGGAGCTGCACGAACGCGTTGCGCCGGCGGCGGTGGTGCTCCCGCCGGTGGACGAGTTCTGCGTAGGCGCCGATCGAGACGTTGTTGAGGAAGAGGCGGTCGCCGACGCGTCCTACGTCGATCCGCCGCTCCACTCCCTCGAAGGCGCCGAGCGCGGCGATCGGGTCGTCGCGGTCGAGCCCGAGATCGCGGGCGAAGTGGTTCCTCGTGCCGAACGGGACGCAGACGAACGGCAGGTCGCGTTCGATCGCCGCTTCCCCGAACGTCGCCAGCGAACCGTCGCCGCCGGCGACTCCGATCGGGCCCGAGGCACTGAGAGCCAGCTCGGCGCGATCGTCGTCGTCGCCGAGGATTCGCGACTCGATGCCACGCCTCTCCGCCTCATCGGCGAGCTCTTCCGCGCTCGGGCTTACTCTGCCCGAGCGCGGATTGATGAAGAGCAGGACTAAACG
This sequence comes from Gaiellaceae bacterium, assembly GCA_050698015.1. GTDB lineage: Bacteria > Actinomycetota > Thermoleophilia > Gaiellales > Gaiellaceae > JACDAN01. Next base: position 28,763 of record JBOHAU010000188.1, on the reverse strand, counting down.
GCCGCACCGGCAGAGCCGGCACGGCCTCTTCTGGTCGGCGCCGCAAAGTCGGCGCCTACGCCTCGACCGGCTCGAGGCCGAGCGAGCGCTCCAGCGCCGACTTCGGCTGAGCGCCGATCGCGGCGGCGGCGGGCTCGCCGTCCTTAAAGAGCACCATTGCCGGGATCGAGGCGATCCCGTAACGCTGTGCGAGTCCTTGCTCCTCGTCGATATTGACCTTGACGAGCTTGAGCTGGCCGCTGCGCTCCTCGGCGATCTTCTCGAGGTGGGGCTCAACCATGTGGCAGGGCTGACACCACTCGGCCCAGAAGTCGACGAGGACCGGCGTCTCCGAGGAGAGGACCTCCTGGTCGAAGGTTGTTTCGGTTACTGCCTGTGCTTTGGACATTCGTTCCTTTCGAGAAGTTTCGAAGAGGCTAACGCCCCGGACGGCTGACCTGTTCCCGGCCCTCCGTAAAATCGAACGCATGGCCGACCAGGTGTTCGATCCGCTTCCCGCGGTGCCCGATCATCCGGCACTCGAGCGGGAGATTCTCGAGTGGTGGGACTCCGAGCGCATCTTCGACCGGCTTCGGGAGCGCAACGCCGAGGGGCCGCGGTGGAGCTTCATCGACGGCCCGATCACGGCCAACAACCCGATGGGGGTCCACCACGCCTGGGGTCGCACGCTCAAGGACGTCTTCCAGCGGTACAAGGCGCTCCGCGGCTTCCAGCAGCGCTACCAGAACGGCTTCGACTGTCAGGGGCTCTGGGTCGAGGTCGAGGTCGAGAAGTCGCTGGGCCTCAACTCCAAGCGTGAAATCGAGCAGTACGGCCTCGCCGAGTTCGCCGCCAAGTGCCGGGAGCGCGTCGCCCACTTCTCCGAGGTGATCACCGACCAGTCCCGCCGCCTCGGGATGTGGATGGACTGGGACAACGACTACTACACGTTCTCAGACACGAACATCGAGTACATCTGGCGCTTCCTCAAGGCCGTGCACGAACGCGGCTGGCTCTACAAGGGCCATCGCTCGACGCCCTGGTGCCCGCGTTGCGGCACTTCGATCTCGCAGCACGAGCTCTTCGCCGGCGAGTACAAGGATCTCGACCACCCATCCCTCTACGTCCGCTTTCCGCTCAAGGGCCGCGAGGACGAGGCCCTGCTCGTCTGGACGACGACGCCGTGGACCCTTCCGGCCAACGTCGCCGCCGCCGTGAAGCCCGACGCCGAGTACGTCTTGCGCGCGGAGGGCAACTGGGTCGTGCGGGAGCTGGCCGGCGACGGGCCCTTCGTCAAGAGCGCGCGCGCCGAGGAGCTGGTCGGGCTGGAATACGAGGGCCCCTTCGACGATCTCGATGCGCAACAGGGGATCGTGCATCGCGTGATCCAGTGGGACGACGTGTCCCTGGAGGAGGGCACGGGGATCGTCCACATCGCACCGGGGGCCGGCACCGAGGACTTCGAGCTCTCGCGCGTGCACGACCTGCCCGTGCTCGTGCCGATCGACGACGCCGGCGTGATGGTGGAGGGCTACGGCATCTTCACCGGCTTCACGACCGACGAGGTCGAGGACACGGTGATCGAAGAGCTCAGGCGTCGCGAGCTGCTCGTCGAGGCGGGACGGATCGTCCACCGCTACCCGACGTGCTGGCGTTGCGGCACACCGCTCCTCTTCCGCGTCGTCGACGACTGGTTCATCAGCTGCGACGAGATCCGGGAGCCGATGCTCGAAGCCAATGCGACGGTCGAGTGGACACCGGCCTTCTACTCGAAGCGCATGGACGACTGGCTCCGGAACATGGGCGACTGGAACATCTCGCGCAAGCGGTACTTCGGGCTGCCGCTTCCCTTCTATCCGTGCTCGTGCGGCAACCTCAACGTGATCGGCTCGCGGCGGGAGCTCGAAGAGCGCGCGACGTCGGGCCTGGAAGGCTTGCAGGAGCTCCACCGGCCCTGGGTCGACGACGTGCTCGTCCGGTGCGAGCAGTGTGGAGAGGAGGTGCGCCGGATCCCCGAGGTCGGCGACGCCTGGCTCGACGCCGGCATCGTCCCCTTCTCCACCCTCGGCTGGCAGAACCCCGAGTGGAAGCCGGGCGGGTATGGGACGGGCGCCGCCGAGGGCCTGACCGGCGCCGACCTTCCCGACCACTCGTACTGGGAGCAGTGGTTCCCCGCCGACTGGGTCTCGGAGATGCGCGAGCAGATCCGGCTGTGGTTCTACTCGCTGAGCTTCATGTCGGTAACGCTGACCGGGCAGTCGCCGTACCGGCAGGTACTGACCTACGAGAAGCTCCTCGACGAGACCGGTCGCGAGATGCACCGCTCGTGGGGGAATGCCATCGCCGTCGACGAGGCGCTCGACCGCATGGGCGCCGACGTCATGCGCTGGCAGTTCTGCGAGGCGGTGCCGAGCCAGAACATCAGGTTCGGGTACAGGCCCGGCCGCGAGGTCTCGCGAAGGCTCCTGACCTTCTGGAACTCGGTCGGCTTCCTGATCACCTACGCGAACATCGAGGGCTTCATCCCCCGCTACGGCGAGCCGCCTACGGAAGGCCGACCCCTCGACCGCTGGCTCGTTGCCCGGACGAATGCGTTCCTGGCCCAGATCGAGGCCGCCTACGAGCGGTTCTGGACGCCCTCGATCGTCCAGGAATTCGAATCGTTCGTCGACGACATCTCGAACTGGTACATCCGGCGCTCGCGGCGGCGCTTCTACTCGTTCGACCAGGCGGCCTTCGAGACGCTCTGGTTCGCGCTCGTGCAGGCGCTTCGAGCGTTCGCCCCGATCATGCCGTTCCTGGCCGAGCGTCTCTGGCGCGTGCTCGTCAGCGGCCCCGCGGAGGGCGCGCCGGACTCCGTCTTCCTCGCCGGTTGGCCCGAGGCCGGGGACACGGATGAGGAGCTGCTTCGTGAGGTCGCCGACGTTCGCCGCGTCGTCGAGCTCGGCCGTCAGGCGCGCGCGGGCTCGGGCCTGAAGCTCCGCCAGCCGCTCCGACGGCTGGTCGTCCAGGGAGTGAGCCTTTCGGACGACCATGCCGAGGAAGTCAGGCAGGAGCTTCGGGTCAAGGAAGTCGAGCAGGGAGAGGTCGAGGCCGAGGAGCTCGTCGTCAAGCCCAATCTCCCGGTGCTCGGGCCCAGGCTCGGAAAGGAGCTCGGCGCCGTGCGCTCGGCGCTTTCGGCCGGCGAGTACGAGCGGGTCGACGGCGGCTTTCGAGTCGCTGGCCACGACCTCGGGCCGGATGACGTGCTCGTCGAGCGCCGAGCCCGGGAAGGCTGGGCGCTCGCGTCCGACGGCGGCGTGACGGTGGCGGTCGACACTCGACTGGACGACGAGCTGGTGCTCGAGGGTCGCGTCCTCGACCTGATCCACCAGCTCAACCTCAAGCGCAAGGAGGCTGGTCTCGCGTTGACCGACCGGGTCGTCGTGACGCTCCCCGCGAGCGACGCCGAGCTGCTGGTCCACGAGGAATGGATCAAGGACGAGGTCCTCGCGACGGAGATCCGAGTGGACGGAGGCAGCGCCGAGCCGCAAATCTCGCTCGCCTGAGAGAGAATGCCGATGTGAGCAGCGAGCGCGGCGGCGACCGGCGGTCCGGAGGCGACCGTCGGTCCGGTGATGACAGGCGTAAGGAGCCCCAGCGGCGAGAGCATGGTGAGCGCCGCTCGGGCAACGACCGGCGATCCGGGAAAGACCGCCGGAAGCCGAAGAGCTAGTCCTGCGCTTCGGCGAGCGCGAGCTCGCGGCGGAGCTCGACCGGCAACTTGAAGAAGACATCCTCGTGGACCGACTGGAACGGCTCGATCGAGTCGACGCCCCGCGATCGGAACCAGCCGCAGACCCGCTCGACGAGCTTCTCGGGGGCCGACGCGCCGGAGGTGATCCCGACCGTCTCGACGTCTTCGAGCCAGCTCTCTTCGATGTCCGTCTCGTCGTCGATCAGGTGGGCGCGTACCCCGCCGGCCCGAGCGACCTCGACCAGGCGGTTCGAGTTCGACGAGTTCCGTGAGCCGATCACGAGTAGCAGGTCGACGACGCCGAGCAGGTCCTTCACCGCCCACTGCCGGTTGGACGTCGCGTAGCAGATGTCGTCGCGCTTGGGTGCCCGGATCAACGGGAATCGCCGCCGCAGCACCTCGATGATCTCCGTCGTCTCGTCGACGGACAGCGTCGTCTGCGTGATGTAGGCCACACGCTCGGGGTCGGCGAACTCGACGCGCTCTGCATCCTCGACGGTCTGGACGAGGAGGATCGCGTCCGGCGCCTCTCCGGTCGTGCCGACGACCTCCTCATGTCCTTCGTGGCCGATCAGCGCGATCTCGTAGCCCTCGGCGGCATACCGGCGCGCCTCCACGTGCACCTTCGTCACGAGAGGACAGGTCGCGTCGATCGTGTTCAGTTTCCTCGCGGACGCGTTCTCGTAGACGGACGGAGCGACGCCGTGCGCGGAGAGAACGACGGTCGCACCCTCCGGCACCTCCGTCTCGGTCTCGACGAAGATCGCGCCTCGCTCCTCCAGGTCGCGGACGACGTGGGCGTTGTGGACGATCTGCTTGCGCACGTAGATCGGCGGGCCGTGGAGGTCGAGCAGCCGCTCGACCGTCTCGACGGCGCGCTCGACGCCCGCGCAATATCCGCGTGGCGAGGCCAGGAGGACGCGCTTCACCATTCCAACGCATCGTAGCCCCGCGCCGTAACCGTTTTTCCCGGTTTCAAAGATGGGCCGGTCGGCCTATTGGCTTTTCGAGCGTACCGGGGTAGCGTCCTTCGCACTGGGCGACGCGAACCGCGGTGCGCGTACCTGGCCACCATCCGCGGTGAGCACTCGGGAGAGCCCGCCGCACCGACCCCCCCGAGCGGCGGGCCTCCCTAGTTTCGTGTCGCCGCCGTATCATCGGAAGAGCGTGTTGCTCACAGCGCTACCGCTGGCCGCGGCTGCCGTCGGCTACGTGCTGCTCGCGCTCGCGGGCGCGACCTTCCTCATCGCCGTCGCCCTGCTGCTCGCGTATCGGCGCCGGGCCGAGTCCGCCGCTCATGCGCCGGTCCGGTCCGAACCCGCGCCGGAGTCCGTCGGGGAGCCGGCGCGCGGTCCACGTTCGCCCGCAGCGGGTCGTGACGCCGAGCACCTCGACTCCGTAACATCGCTCTCGACGAGCCTCTCGCACGCAGAGGATCCGGAAGGGATTGCCCGAGTCCTCCTCGACGAGGTCGTGAAGCTCCTCCGGATCCAGTTCGCGGCGATCGCGCTGATCTCCGACGACGGAAAGGAGGCAACCGGCCTCTACGCATGCGGCGAAGGAGCGGATGTCGACTGGTGGACATCGGTACGAATCGACCTCGAGCACGAGCCGTCGGCGATCGCGAGCTCCGTCTTCGAAGCCACCCCGTTGACGATTTACGACGTCGAGTCGTCGCCTCGCGTCAACCGCCGTCTCGCCGAGCGGGTCGGGGCCAAGAGCGCCGCCTTCGTGCCGCTGATCTCCGGCGACCGTGTGATCGCCGTGCTCGCGGCTGCGACCACGCACGAGCGGCGGGCGTTCCCCGCCGACGAGATCGCGCTCCTCGAGACGCTCGCCGCCGAGTCTGCGCTGGCGCTCGAGCGCACGCGGTCGGCGGCCCAGCTGGAGGAGGCGTTGGAGCGCGAGCAGCTGATGGCCGCGATCGCCCGCAAGGTCCGCTCCGAGCACGACATCGAAGCCGTCTTGCGTGTGACCGTGGACGAGACCGGAAAGGCCCTGGGGGTGACTCGCTGCTACGTCAGGCTCGGCGAGTTGGGCGCCGAAACGCCAATCCGCGCGGAATGGGACGCACCGGGTGTCGAGCCGATCGGCCAGGCCGCGCCGAACCTGCCTGTGACGAACCTCGCGCTGAAGGAGCGAAGGACGGTGGCGGTCGCCGACGTCGCAAATGCGCCGGAGCTCGAGGACCCGGCGCTCGGCGGAGTTCAGACCGTGCTCGACATCGGCACCCGCGCGGTGCTCGCGATCCCGATCGTCGTCTTCGACCGGACGATCGGCGCCTTCGGGCTTCATCGGAGCGAGGCCGGCCCATGGCTCCCGGCCGAGATCTCCCTGGCAGAGGCGGTCGCGCGCGAGCTCGGGCTCGCGATCCACACGGCGCAGCTGTTGGAAGAGAACGAGCGGCGACTCGCCCAGCAGGCCGCGCTCGTTCAGGCCGCGCAGGTAATGACGAGTGAGCTGCGGGTCGAGACGGTGCTCCAGCGCCTCGTCGTCGAGGTGACGAAGTTGCTCGACGTGAACGCGGCCGACTGTTACCTCTACGACGCCCGGCGCGGAGTGCTCCGCTGCGCCGCCGTCTACGGCCTACCGGCGGAGCTGATCGAGTTCGAGTTCCCCGCCGACAGGGCACTGGCGGGCGAGGCGATGCGCCGGCGCAGCGGCACGGTGTCGGCGGACTACGACGACGTCGAAGCCCCGCACCCGGCCTATGAAGAGTTCGCCGCTGCGATGGTCGCGCCGATGACGTGGTGGGGCGAGGTCCGCGGCGTCATCGGTGTCGGGACCCGCGACTCGTCGCGGACGTTCAGTCCGGAGGAAGTCGAGGTCCTGGAGGCGTTTGCGAGCCTCGGGTCGGTCGCGCTGCGCAACGTCGCGAGCATCGAGCAGAGCGCCCGGCAGGTTCGCATTCAGCGTGGGTTCTTCCGGATCGCGTCGGTTCTCGCCCAGCCGTTGTCGCTGACGGAGACGCTGGACGCCGTCGCCCAGGCCGCGTGCGAGGCTTTGGGCGGTTCCTTCGCCGCGGTCCTGATGCCCGAGCCGCGTGAGCTGCGGCTCGCGGCGTCGCATGAACTGCCGGAAAGCCTCTCGACGTTCCTGAACGCCGGCCTGGGCGGTTCGACAGCGCTCCTCGACGCCGCGCAGCGTCGCCGCATCCTGGCGGCGCCCACCGTCGTCACCGACGATCGCTTCGGAGCGGACTGGCAATCCCTGGTGGAGGAGGCCGCGTACGCGTCGCTCCTCGCGGTCCCGATCGAGGCGCCGCGTCGCGACGAGCCCGGCCTGGGCCTGGTCTTCTTCGCCGAGGAGCAGTCGTTCACGGACGACGAGATCGAGCTGGCCCAGAGCCTGGCCGGCGCCGCCCGCGGCGCCCTCGAGCGAGCCGAGCTCTACGAGTCGGAACGGAAGTCGCGTGCGATCGCGCAGCAGCTCGCGAGGACCGGGACGTTGCTCGCGAGCGAGCTCGACCCGGACGCGATCCTGGACGAGATCGTCACGCAGGCGCCGGAGCTCGTCGGCGCCGACTCGGCCGCGGTCAGTCTGCTCGAAGGCGACGAGCTCGTGATCAGCGCGGCCCGCGGCGACGAAGCGCAGGCGGCGATCGGCACGCGCTTGTCGGCGGTAGGCGAGCTCGCCGGCGAGGTCGTCCAGAGCCGCGCGCCGGTCGCGCTCGGCGACGTCGAAGGCGTCCACGCCGCTGCGGATCCGATCCTCGACGCCGGTCATCGCGCCTTCCTCGGCGCACCGCTCGTCGGCTCCGAGGGGACGATCCACGGCGTGCTCGCCGTCTACGCGCGCGAGCCGCGTAGCTGGCGGGAGGAGGAGATCGAGGCGATCGCTGCACTGGCTGGAAACGCGTCGGCGTTCCTGGCGAACGCCGAGCTCTACCAGCGCGTCGTGCTCGAACAGGAGCGCAGCGTCGCGATCCTCGGAAACGTCGCCGACGGGATCGTCGCGGTGGGGCGCGACGGCAACGTCGTCCTGTGGAACACAGCGGCGGAGGAGATCACCGGCGTGCCGGCGTCCGAGGCGCTCGGACGACCGCCGTCCGATGTCCTCCAGCGAAGCCTCGATCCCGACGAGACCTCCGACGAGGGCCGTGGCCTGATCCGGATCCCGCGCGGAAGCGATGAGATCTGGCTCTCGGTGACCGAGGCGGTCATGCGCGATCCCGCGGATGCCGTCGCCGGTCGTATCTATGCCTTCCGCGACGTCTCTTCGGATCGCCTCGTCGAGCAGCTGAAGTCCGGGTTCGTTTCGACCGTCTCGCACGAGTTGCGCGCGCCTCTGACCTCGATCTACGGGTTCGCGGAGACGCTTCTTCGCGAGGATGTGTCGTTCGGCGACGAGGAGCGCCGCACGTTCCTGACCTACATCGCGTCCGAGGCCCAGCGCCTGACCGGCATCGTCGATGCCCTCCTGAGCGTTGCCAGGCTGGAGGCGGGAGACCTCCAAGTGCAGCTCGTACCGACCGACCTCCGAGACGTCGTAACCGACGTCGTCTCCAGCGCGCAGCGCGAGCTTACGAACGGCGGGCGGTTCGTGATCGACGTGCCGGAGGAGCCACTCGACGCAACAGCTGACCGCGACAAGGTTCGTCAGGTCCTGGCCAACCTCGTCGACAACGCCGTGAAGTTCTCTCCGCAGGGCGGAACGGTGACCGTCGCCGCCCGTAGGGCCGGAGACGCCGTTCAGGTGCGTGTCGTGGACGAAGGATCCGGCGTGCCGGCCGGAGAACAAGAACGGATCTTTCGCAAGTTTTATCGGGCCGATGCAGCCGGGCCATCCGCCGGGGGTGGTACCGGCCTGGGTCTGTTCATCGCCCGCGGCCTCGCCTCTGCGATGGGTGGACGCCTCTGGATGGACTCCGAGGCCGGCCGGGGCGCGAGCTTCGTCTTCGAGCTGCCGACCGGCCAGGGGGCGGACCAGTGACGAAGGTGCTGGTCATCGACGACGAGGCGCCGATCAGGCTCCTCTGCCGCGTCAACCTCGAGGCCGAGAAGATGGAGGTGCTCGAGGCTGCGAACGGGGAGGAGGGTCTCCAGCTCGCTCGGAAAGAGAAGCCCGACATCGTGCTCCTCGACGTGATGATGCCCGGCATGGACGGCTGGCAGGTGGCCGAGCGGCTGTTCGACAGCCAGGAGACGAGCCAGATCCCCCTGGTCTTCCTCACCGCCCGGGCCGAGCTGCGCGACCGCGCCCGCGGTCTGGAGCTCGGGGGTATCGACTACATCACGAAGCCGTTCAATCCGGTCGAGCTCGCCTCGGTGGTCGAGAACCTGCTCGAACGCGTGCGCCGCGGCGAGCGTGACGACCTGCGCCGCGAGAAGATCGACGAGCTCCGCGATCTCCTGAGTGAATAACTAGCCGGCGAAGTCCGCCGTGGCGACGGTGGCGCCCGGAAAGCCGCCCATCGGACCAACCGCGATGCCGACGCCGATACGTCGGAAGCTCCGGCGCAGAAGTGTCGAGCGATGCGGAGGACTGGCGAGCCACATCCCGACGAGCGCCGCCGCAGAGCCGTCCGTGCCGACGCCCCAGGCGATCGTCTCGCCGAGCGTCCGCGCGCGCACTCCGTGCCGCCGAAGCCGGCGATACCAGTTGCCGTGGGTGAAGGAACCGCTGCGCATCATCGCGCGCGAGTGTGCGCGCGCCGCCTGCTGGAGCCTCACGCCGATCCTCAGCGGAGGAGCGCCGTGGACCGCTCGCGCCTGATTGACCGCCAGCAGCAGGCTCCGCTCCTGCGTGCTCAGCGACTGGAGCTCGGACAGCTCCGACGACGCCGCGCTCGAAGACCATGCGAGCAGCGCGACGACCGCGAACGTCGGAACGAAGAGTGTGCGGCCCCCCCGAACCACGAGCGGGCATTGTTAGCAGACGAATCGGCTGAAGGCTCCCCCAAAAGGGGGATATGTGTTTCAACAGCTACGTTCATCTCGCAGTTTGCGCAAGAGCAATGGCTGCAAGCACTACAAACGCCCCCAACAGCTGAAATGCGGTCAGTGACTCGCCCAGCCAGGCGAAGGCGAAGGCCGTCGCCGCGACGGGCTCGAACATCGCCGTGATCGCAGCCCGTGATGCTGGGATATGTCTCAGCGAGCCGGAAAGAAGCGCAAACGGAACGATGGTCCCGAGGACGATCATCCAGCCCATCAGGAGCCAAACCGGCAGCGAAACATCGTCCAGCCGGCCGAGCAGCGAGACGTTCTCGTCGACCAGGCCGGCCGGGAAGGACGTCCACGGCTGAAGGACGGCCCAGAAGATCGACGCGAACAGGAATCCGTAGCAGAGGAGCGACAGCGGATCACGGTATGCCACCCCGCGCTCGGCCAGCAGGATGTACACCGCGAAGGTGAGCGCAGCGCCGAGCGCCGCTGCGATGCCGAGCCCGTCGAGCGTCAGGCCGTTCCAGACCTGGAACAGCAGCGCCACGCCGGCGACCGCGAGCGCCAACGCGCCCCAGACACGGCGGCGCACGCGCTCGTGGAAGGCGAACCGGGCCCAGAGTGCGACCAGCACCGGCGCCAGGTACTGGACGAAGAGCGCGACGCCGATCTCGAGCCGGTCGATGGCCTCCAGGTAGAGCCACTGGACGAGTGCGAGGCCGAGCACGCCGAAGGCGATCAAGAGCGGCAGCTCCTGCCGCGTCACGCGCAACGAGCGGGGTCGCCAGAGCGCCAGCGCGAGACCGAGGAGGACGAATGCGCCAGTCGTCCGAACTTCAGCCAGCCGCGGGCTCGGAACGTCGCCGGCCTCGATGATCACCTTCATCACGACGCCGTTGAACGCCCAGAGCGCCGCAGCGGCGAGCGCCATCGCGTAGCCGAGCCTCGGGCGCCGCTCTGACTCGCCCACGCCGCCGAGCCTATTCACATGTCGGCAGCCGCGAGATCTTCAGTCGGGGTGGCCGGATTCGAACCGGCGACTTCTGCGTCCCAAACGCAGCACTCTAACCAGGCTGAGCTACACCCCGTCTCTGAACTGAGCGTAGCGCGTGGCCGTTTGCGCGGACAAGTTCGCACTTCGCGATCCCATCCAGAACTGCGGAGCGATTGTGGCGCGCAACGAGTTGTGCGACACGCGTGACGCCGAGACTGGGTTCGAGTCCCGACCTACGTCTCGGCCGACTCGAGCTCCCAAAAGACGAGCACGAAGTACGGCAAGCCGCCGCTGCGCGTCGCACCGACGCGGTACTCGACCTGGATCAGGGAGCCGTCGGCGCGCCGCAGGCCGGTCTTGCCGTGGCTGAGACCGCCCTTCGCCATCTCCTCGAGTTTCCCCCGCACCTTCTCCGGCTCGGCGGCGAGGTCGGTCGGGCCGCGCTCGAGGAGCTCCTCGCGCTCATAACCCGTGAGCCTGCAGGCCATGCGGTTCGCGGCCAGGTAGCGGCCCGCCTCGTCGAGGACGATCGCGCCGATCGGAGCGTGCTCGAGTGCCTCGCCCAGGAAGGTTTCCTGGACGATGTCCGCATCGGTCAGGGCGATAAGCGTGGGGCTCATTACGCGGCAACCTCAGCCTTTCATCCGGCGGCGCGGAGTTCAATAGGCCGATCGGCCTATCTTCTCCGCCGGTCGCCCATTGGTTTCCTCGTCCGCGAGGAACCGGAAGAAAAACACGGAGAAGACAGCGAAGAAGACGACGGCTTGCTCGACCGACATCGCCACCCCGGCGATCTGCTGGTCCGTGTGTGGGGACAGCCCCCAGAGGTCGCCGCCCTCGACGTACCAGTCGTACACGGGCTCCGGCAGCAGCGCGAGGAGGAGCCCGATCGGGCTCGCCAGGACGAACGCGACGAACACGTAGAGCGCGCGGGCGGCATTCGAGAGTCGATGCGGCGCGTCCTGAAACACCGGCCACCAGAGCAGGGTTCCGGCGGCCACGTAGCAGACGTGCTCCAGGTGCAGCAGTCCCGAGTGCTCGAGTGCGGCGTCGTAGAAGACGGGCAGATGCCAGAGGAAGTACGTCACGAGCCAGAGCCCGAGGGCGACCGGCGGGCGCGTGAGAAGCCTGATCACCGTGATGCCGCCAATGCGGGCCGCGAGGGCGGGAGGCAGGCCGAGCACGAGCAACGCCGGCGCCCATTCGGCGAGGACGACGTTCTGCAGAAGGTGCGCCGAGAGCACGTGATAGGTCAGCGCGTCCAGCGGAGTAACGGCGGTCGCAAGCAGGAGGAGACACCCGGCACTGAATGCGGCCGCACGCCAGCGCTCGACATCCGTCCCTCGGACGGCCCAGGCGTAAGCGAGACCGAGTGCGACGACAGGCAGCGAGGCCTCGAGGTGAAGAGTCCAGGAGTAAGGATCTGGACGAAGGATGGCGCTACCCTAGAGAGCCGCTTGCGGGCGTAGCTCAGTGGTAGAGCATTGGCCTTCCAAGCCATGTGCGCGGGTTCGATCCCCGCCGCCCGCTCTTCTGTCTCAGTCGTTCCCGAGCTCGACGCGCTCGATCGTCACGGGCTTGCGCGGACGGTCGTTGGCGTCGCGCTCCGTCTGTGAGATCCGGTCGACGACGTCCATGCCCGACGTGACCTGTCCGAAGACGGTGTGCTTCCCGTCCAGCCAGGGGGTCGCCTCGGCAGTGACGATGAAGAACTGACTGCCGTTCGTGTTCGGGCCCGCGTTCGCCATCGCGAGCGCTCCGCGGATGACGCGATGGTCGTTGAATTCGTCCTCGAACTCGTAGCCGGGGCCGCCCATGCCGGTACCGGTCGGGTCTCCGCCCTGGATCATGAAGTCGGGAATCACCCGATGGAAGATGACGCCCTCGTAGAAGCCGTCAGCGGCGAGCTTCTCGAAGTTCTCGACCGTCTTCGGAGCGTCGTCGGGGTACAGCTCGACTCCGATCGCGCCTTCGCTTGTATAGAGCGTCGCCTTGCTCACTGGATGCTTTCGGCGAGCGGCTCGATCGCCGACGCCGTGGGTTGCAATTCACCTGACTGCAGCTTCGTCGCCACCGCTTCGACCAGCTTACGGGCTTCGCCGACCTGGTTCGGGGCGAGAACCGTGTTCACGGTAGCTTCGACGCGGTCCTCCGCCAGAAGTTCGAGCGCCACCGTGTGGCGCTCGCGGCGCGGGAGGTAGGGGTCGACCGCAACCGCGACCCGGACGACGAAGCGGCGCCCGTTCGGCAGGATCGCCTCCCGTTCGACCGGCCGTCCACGCAGGCTCACCGGTGCATTTCATCATCGCCGGCCGTCAGCCGTCCGATCGTCCCGCGATCCTGAGCACGAATGCCCGAAGAGCGGGTAGTCACATTTCGTCCGCGCACGATTCTCGCCGTCATCGGGATCGTGTTGGCCGTTGTCGCGATCCTGGCCATCGTTTGGATCTCTCGGCAAGTGCTGACCTGGATCATCGTCGCGGTCTTCCTCGCGCTCGCCCTCAACCCGGCTGTGGAGTTCTTCCAGCGCCGGGGGCTGGCCCGCCGCGGAATCGCGGCGGCGCTGACGTCCCTGCTCACGATCGGCGCGCTCGTCTTGCTGGGGTCGCTCTTCATCCCGACGCTCGTGAGCGAGGGCCGTGACTTCGCGGAGGCCCTGCCGGGCTACGTGAACGACGTCTCCGCAGGCCGAGGCCCGCTCGGCCGCCTCTCCGAGCGTTACCAGCTCGAGGAGCGCGTCCGGGACGCGGTCGAGGGTGGCGGCGGCGTCGCTCAGATTCTTGGGCTCTCCGGCACGGCGATCGCGGTCACGCAGAGCGTCCTCACGTTCATCGTCGCCGTCGTGACGATCGCGTTCCTGACGTTCTTCATGCTGCTCGAGGGTCCGAAGTGGATGGAACGGTTCTACGGCCTCCTGCCTGACCACTCGCGCGACAAGTGGCGGAAGATCGGCCACGACATCTATCTCACGGTCGGTGGCTACGTGACCGGGAACCTGCTGATCAGCCTGATCGCCGGGATCTCGTCGACGGTCGTCCTGATGATCATGGGCGTGCCCTACGCCGTCGCGCTCGGTGTCCTCGTTGCGATCCTCGATCTGATCCCGCTCGCCGGCGCCACGCTCGCTGCGATCATCGTCAGCACCGTCGCGTTCATCGACTCAATCCCGTCCGGGATCGTCGTCTTCATCTTCTTCATCGTCTACCAGCAGATCGAGAACCACGTCCTGCAGCCGCTCGTCTACAGCCGGACGGTGCAGCTCTCGCCGCTTGCGATCCTGATCGCCGTGCTGATCGGCGCGAAGATCGCCGGCATTTTGGGTGCGCTCGCTGCGATTCCCGTCGCAGGGACGATCCAGGTGCTCCTGCTCGCCTGGCTGGCTGACCGGCGAGCTGCGGAGCCCCCCGCAGAAGCCCGCGCCGGGCCTTAGCGAAAGCGCGGATATCCCCCTTTTGGGGGGGTTCGATCGAGGGATCCCGGTCGATGTTCGAAGTATGCGAGGGGGTGTTGCAACCCTGATTGCGCTCGTTGCGCTGGGTTCTTCTGTTGCCGTCGCACCAAGCGACGCGGCCACCAGTCGGACACTCGAGGCGCACGTCGAGCTCCGCCTGAAGAGCCTGACTCGGCGGAGTGCGCCGGCCCGGACGAACGCACCGCAGCACCGGAACCGCGCGAAGTCCGTAACCGCCGTCCTCGAGGCGGCTGTGATCGGCCGGGTCAACGCGGTCCGCCGAAGTCGCGGGCTTCGCCCGCTCCGTAACAACGGCCGCTTGGCTGCGGCGGCTGAGTTCCACTCTCGCGACATGGCCCGCAAGGGGTACTTCGAGCACGACAGCGCCAACGGGACGGCGTTCTGGCGCCGGATCGAGCGCTTCTATCCGTCGCGCGGCTTCCGCTCGTGGACGGTCGGCGAGAACCTCCTCTGGGCTACCGATCGATACGGCGCGGCGTTCGCAGTCCGCGAGTGGATGAACAGCCCCCCGCACCGCGAGAACATCCTCTCGCGAGACTGGATTGAGATCGGCATCGGCGCCGTGTTCGTCGCCTCGGCGCCGGGCGAGTACGCTGGCCGCTCGGTGACGATCGTCACCGCCGATTTCGGCTCCCGCCGCTAAACGCAGCACGCGCCCGGGAGGATTCGAACCTCCGACCCGCGGATTAGAAGTCCGCTGCTCTTCCACTGAGCTACGGGCGCCCCAACGAAGGGTAGCGCCGGGTCATTACGGGTACCTCTTCCGAAACGAGAGAAGGGGGAGAAAATGGCAGATCTAAGCGGCAAGCGCATCGCCTTCCTGGCCACCGACATGGTCGAGCAGGTCGAGCTGACCGAGCCGTGGAAGGCGGTCGAGCAGGCCGGTGGGACGCCCGAGCTGATCTCGCTCAAGGGAGGCGAGATCCAGGGCTTCAACCACTACGACAAGGCGGATACCTTCAAGGTCGACCGCACCGTCGACGAGGTGAGCGCGGAGGAATACGACGCCCTCGTGCAGCCGGGCGGCGTCGGCAACCCGGACACGTTGCGGATGGACGAGAACGCCGTGCGGTTCGTGCGTGAGTTCGTCGACACCGGCAAGCCTGTCGCGGTCATCTGTCACGGTCCGTGGATGCTCGTCGAGGCGGACGTGGTCCGCGGACGCACGCTGACCTCGTTCCCAAGCCTCGAGACCGACATCAGGAATGCCGGCGGTAACTGGGTCGATCAGGAGGTCGTCCTCGAGGACCGGATCATCACGAGCCGGAACCCGGACGATCTGCCGGCGTTCTGCAAGACCCTCGTCGAGGAGGTCGCCAAGGTTCCGGTCGGCACCTAGTGGCCCGCGCCGAGGACACGACGGCGCGAGCCGGCGGAGGCGGGGGCGGCCGTGGTCTACGAGAGAGCGTCGCGGAGCTCAGGCAGAACCTCGAGAAACCACCGCTATCCTTGTCGTAGCGCGGTGGCGGTAGCTCAGTTGGTAGAGCCCCGGGTTGTGGTCCCGGTGGTCGGGGGTTCGAGTCCCCTCCGCCACCCCTCGGTCTGAAAGTCCTCGCTTCCCGCCGGTTTCCGGGCGCGGCCTGGGACGAGCTCCGCGACGTCGAGTACCTCGACGGACAACTCGAGCGGGAGCACCCTGACGTCGAGGCGCTGGTGGTCGTCGTCGAGGCTGTCGACGAGCGGACGCTCGACCTGCTGCCGAGCCTCCGTGTAGTCGCGAACTACGGCGCGGGCTACGACCTCGTCGATGTCGACGCGTGCCGCAGGCGCGGCGTGCTCGTCACGAACACTCCCGGCGTCACCTCCGCCGCGACCGCCGATCTCACCCTCGGCTTGATCCTGGCCGTCCGCCGGAGGATCGCTACCGGCGACGCCTTCGTCCGCTCCGGACGGTGGGGAAGCGGCTGGGCAGACGAACCGCTGACGGGCGACGAGGTGACGGGCTCGACGCTCGGGATCGTCGGCCTCGGACGCATCGGGGAAGCGGTTGCCCGGCGCGCGCGGGGCTTCGAGATGACAGTCCTGTACACGCGGCGCACCGTCGTGGACGACTCGGCTTACCGCGGGCTCGAAGAGCTGCTCGCCGAGTCGGACGTGGTGTCGCTCCACCTCCCGCTGACCGACGAGACGCGCGGGTTGATCGATGCGGAGAGGCTCGCGCTCATGGGCGACGGGTCGGCGTTGATCAACACGGCACGGGGCCAGATCATCGACGAGCCGGCGCTCGTTGCCGAGCTCGTGTCCGGCAGGCTCCAGGCAGGCCTCGACGTCTTCGCCCACGAGCCGAGCGTCCCACGTGAGCTTTTAGATCGCTCCAATGTCGTGGTGACCCCGCATCTCGGCACCGCCACGCAGGCCACCCGCGAGGCGATGACGAGGGTGCTCGTAGACAACCTGCTGGCGGTCGAGGCGGGCGAGCCGCCGCCGAACGCGGTCTAGCGGTCCCACGCCTCCGGCGGCTCGACGCGACCCTTTTGTGCGTTCCAGTAGTCGTGCTGCTCGATCACGCGGCCGTCGGGGCCAAACCGGATCAACGCGACTCCCGCGATCGTCTCGTCGCGACCCTGGAAGCGCACGATCCCCCAGTACTCGACGACTGCGCGGTCGCCGACGACGAGCGGCGGCCCGAACCAGCACTCGGCTCCGTCCTGCTCGGAGAACGCCCACTCGGCGTACGCCCGCGGGCTCTGGAGCTCCCGAAACGGCTGGGAGCGGAAGCGCGCATCCTCGGCGTAGAGGTCCGCAACGGCGTCGGTGTCCGCAGCAGGCCAGGCCTGCGACCAACCTTCGACCCAGCGGCGAGCAGCCTCGCTGGTTTCCACGGCGCTACTCTGACGCAACCGGCCCCGTAGCTCAGTGGATAGAGCGGCAGACTTCGAATCTGCGTGCGATGGTTCGACTCCATCCGGGGCCATACGCTCTTTAGCTGCCATGCCGGATTCCGCACGGTTGAGCGAAAGCGTCTTGTGACGGCAGCGACAAGAAGGGCATGAATGCGCGTCGCGTGCTGTCCTCGGTGCTGTCCTCGGAATCTCGCCGGCGAGCGCACCGCCGACTAGTTCAGACACGCCCGAAAGGCGTCTAGCGGCGAGTGCGGAGCACGCCTACGCTCGACTTGGGCCGAGCCGTGGGAAGCGCCTACCGCGCGGAGGCGTTCGGCTCCCCGGCTCGGCCCTTCCTAGACCTCGCAGGGTAGGAACGGAGCGAAGCGAACACGAGCCTCATGTCGAGGCGCAAGTTCATGTCGAGGCGCAAGTGGTTCCAGGACGAAACTGGTCGAGTTCACACGCCACTCGAACCGATTGTCCTCTTGGCGACGTTCGCGCTGATTCCGGTTCTGGTCATCGAGGCCGACGTCGAGTCTGGGGGCTGGCTGACCGTCGCCTACGTCGCCAACTGGGTCATCTGGAGCCTGTTCGCCGTCGAGCTTGCTGCGGTGCTGATCGTTGCCACGCGAAAGAAGGCGGCACTCCGCGCCCATTGGCTCGACGCGGCAATCGTGGTGCTCACGGTTCCGCTGCTCGGCCCGGTGCTCAGCACGCTTCGGCTAGCCCGTTTCCTCCGCTTCGCTCGCTTCGCCGTGATCCTCGCGCGAGCGTTGCAGGCGCAGCGACGCATCACCTCTGGGGACGCGCTCAAGATCGCGTCGCTGGTGACCGTCGCCGTCGTGGTGGTCGCTGGTGGCGCTCAGTCGATCTTCGCGAGCGGCGAGTTTGGCTCCCTCTGGGACGGCATCTGGTGGGCGACGACGACGATTACGACCGTGGGCTACGGCGACATCTATCCGAAGACAACGGAAGGCCGACTGATCGGCATCGTTGTCATGGTCGTCGGCATCGCCGCCGCATCGGTGCTGACGGCGACGATTGCCTCAAAGTTCGTGCGCGACGAGCGCGAAAGCGAAACGAGCGAAATCCTGCAGATACTCCAACGCCTCGAGGCAGACGTGCAGGAACTCAAGACGAGACTTTCCTAGCCGCCCTGGACGCTCGCACCGGGTTCGCCGCTCAGTCGAGCACGAGCCAGACGATGACCGCAGCGAGCAGCACCGCTAACACCCAAAGAGCAGCCGCGCCGCGAACGTACAGTCGCGGTTCGCCCCAGCGGCGCCTCGTCCACGCGAGCAGCAGAACGAGGCCTGCGATGACGCCGAACGCCAGGAGCCGTTCCACGCCACGAGCGTAAGGGACGGACCCTCACCGGGCGGCGTGGCGGAACCTTGCCGGCTGGCTCCTCGAGCGCATCGACGGCACGCTCGTCGCGACGCCGGCCGGCAGCGGCATATCCGGTCCTATCGGCAGCTCGGCCCGCGACAGTGAACGATGCGGGCGAGAGGACTCGAACCTCTAAGGGCCTTGCGACCCAACGGGACCTAAACCCGCCGCGTCTACCAGTTCCGCCACGCCCGCGGTTCAGGGATCGCCGGACAGGGTAGACGACGGTCTACGACCGAAACCGACTGCCGAAAGGAGGGCGAGACGATGTACATCGGAGGTGGCATCCTCACCCTGATCCTCATCATCCTGCTCCTCGTGTGGCTCTTCTAGCGCTAACGAGGTAACCCCCGGGCCTGCGGCAGCCCGGGGGGATGTTGGCACAATGGCCCTCCTGTGAAGGCGACGGTCGAAGAGCTCCCCGAGAGCCGTGTCCGCGTGACCGTCGAGGTCCCGAGCGGAGACGTACAGCACGCGATCGACCACGCCGCTTCGGACCTCGCCGGCAATCTGAAGATCCCCGGCTTCCGCAAAGGGAAGGTTCCGATGCCCGTCCTGCTGGCGCGGGTCGGCAAGGATCGGCTCTACGCCGAGGCGGTCGAGAGCCACATCGGGGGGTGGTTCCGGGCGGCGGCACGCGACGCGAACGTCCGGCCCGTCGAGACACCACAGTACGGCTACGAGCTCCCGTCCTCGCCGTCCGATCCCTTCGAATTCACGGCGACCGTCGCCGTGCAGGCCAAGCCCAAGGTGGCTGACTGGACGGCGCTGGAGGTGCCTGCGGCCGACCCCGACGTTCCGCAGGAGTTGATCGACGCCGAGCTCGAGGTGCTTCGCTCGACCGTGGCGGACCTGGCCCCGGTCGAGGGACGTCCGGCGCGCGAGGGCGACGTCCTCATCGTCGACCTGGTCTCCGACGGCGATGCGCAGCGCGACTACGTCGTCGAGCTTGGCGCGGGACGCCTCCTGCCCGAGATCGAGCAGGCGCTGGTCGCAACCGAGGCGGGCGCCGAGAAGGACGTCGAGCTCGTGCAGCCCGACGGAACCCAGGGGCAGGTCACGGTTCACGTGAAGGAGTTGCACGAGAAGGTCCTGCCGCCGGTGGACGACGAGCTCGCGAAGGCCGCGACCGAGTTCTCGACGCTGGACGACCTCCAAGAGGAGATCGAGAGCCGCTTGGGGGGCCAGCTCGAGGCGGAACTCGACGCGCAGTTCCGGGCCGCCGTCGTGGACGCGCTCGTCGACGCGACCGAGCTCGACGTTGCGGAAGGGCTCGTTCAGGCTCGCGCAGTCGAGCTCTGGAATGCCCTCGTCCGCTCACTCGAGCGCCGGGGCATCAGCGCCGAGGCGTACCTGCAGCTCAGCAACCGCTCGCCCGAGGAGATCCAGACCGACATCGAGGAAGAGGCGCGCCGCTCCCTCGCACGGGAGATCGTGCTGGAAGCCGCAGCCGACGAGCTCGGCATCGAGGTCTCCGACGAGGAGATCGACGAGCTGATCCGCGAGCAGGCGGACGACCCCGAAGACGCCGCGGAGCTCGCGGCCCAGGTCAGGGAAGCCGGCCGCTACGGCGCGCTGCGCGCCGACCTCCGGCTGCGCAAGACCCTCGACCGGATCGCGGCCGAGGTCAAGCGGATCCCGGTCGAGCTCGCGCGCGCAAGAGACAAGCTTTGGACCCCCGAGAAGGAAAAACCCGAGACCGCTGCGAAATTGTGGACCCCCGGCAGCAAGGAGCCTGCATGAGCCCGCTAGTCCCAATGGTGATCGAGCAGACGTCGCGCGGCGAGCGCGCCTTCGACATCTACTCGCGCCTGCTGAACGAACGCATCATCTTCCTCGGCACGCCGATCGACGATCAGATCGCGAACCTGATCATCGCCCAGCTGCTCCATCTCGAGTCCGAGGATCCCGATAAGGACATTGCCCTGTACGTGAACTCGCCGGGTGGCGATGTGTACGCGGGCCTCGCCGTCTACGACACGATCCAGTTCATCAAGCCCGACGTGCAGACGATCTGCGTCGGGATCGCGATGTCGATGGGCGCCCTGCTGCTGTCAGGCGGCGCGAAGGGCAAGCGCATGGCGCTGCCCAACGCCAAGATCCTGATCCACCAGGTCTGGACGCCTCACGGACCCGGCGGACAAGCGGCGGACATCGAGATTCGCGCGCGAGAGACGCTCAACCTGAAGCGGCGGCTGGAGGAGATCCTCGCCGAGCACACGGGCCAGGATCTCGAAAAGGTCTCGCGCGATACCGACCGCGACTACTTCATGTCGGCGCAGGACGCGAAGGAATACGGCATCATCGACACAGTGATCTCCAGCCGAGATTCGACGAAGGACTAGCACGGATGGCGATTTCCGAGTACAAGGTGAACTAGGGTGGCGCGGGCGAGCGACGGCAACGAGCAACTTCTCTGCAGTTTTTGCGGGAAGAGTCAGCGACAGGTCAAGAAGCTGATCGCTGGTCCGGGCGTCTACATCTGCGACGCGTGCATCGATCTCTGCAACGAGATCATCGACGAGGAGCTCACCGCTCCGTCGCAGCTCGACCTGGAGAACCTGCCTCGCCCCAGGGACATCTACGCCGTCCTCAACGACTACGTCGTCAGCCAGGAGGAGGCGAAGCGGACCCTCGCCGTCGCCGTCTACAACCACTACAAGCGCGTCCAGATGGGCACGGAGGAGAACGAGGTCGAGCTCCAGAAGTCGAACATCCTCCTGCTCGGGCCGACGGGTTGCGGGAAGACGCTGCTCGCCCAAACCCTCGCGCGCATCCTCAACGTCCCGTTTGCGATCGCCGACGCGACGGCGCTGACCGAGGCCGGCTACGTCGGCGAGGACGTCGAGAACATCCTCCTCAAGCTGATCCAGGCCGCCGACTTCGACATCAAGAAGGCCGAGACCGGGATCATCTACATCGACGAGGTCGACAAGATCGCGCGGAAGGCGGACAACCCCTCGATCACGCGCGACGTGTCGGGCGAGGGCGTTCAGCAGGCGCTGTTGAAGATCCTCGAGGGGACGGTGGCCTCGGTGCCGCCGCAGGGCGGACGCAAGCACCCGCACCAGGAGTTCCTCTCGATCGACACGACGAACATCCTCTTCGTCTGCGGCGGTGCGTTCGCGGGGCTGGAGAAGATCATCGGCAAGCGGATCGGCAAGAACGCCGTCGGCTTCGGCGCCGACATCCGCTCCCGGCACGACGCCGAGACGAGCGAGCTCCTCACCGAAGTGATGCCGGAGGATCTCCTCTCCTACGGCCTGATCCCGGAGTTCATCGGCCGCCTCCCCGTCGTGTCGGCCGTGCACCAGCTGCAGCGCGAGGATCTCGTTCAGATCCTCACCGAGCCGCGGAACGCGCTCGTCAAGCAGTACCAGCGCTTCTTCGGCTACGACTCGATCGAGCTCGTCTTCACCGACGACGCGCTCTGGTCGATCGCCGATCGCGCGCTGGAGCGGGAGACGGGTGCCCGCGGCCTCCGCTCGATCATCGAGACGGCCCTGCTCGACGTCATGTTCGAGCTGCCCTCGCGCAAGGACGTCTCCAAGTGCGCGATCACGAAGGAGACGATCGAGAACGGCGTCAAGCCGACGCTGGTGACCAGCGCGGGCGCCGACGCCGACGACGACGAAGAGCGCGCGGCCGAGTCGGCCTAGCGCTCCGCGATCCAGAACCCGATCAGAATCGCGCCGCACACCGCGAACGCAAGCGCGTTGAGTGCAAGTGCGGTCTTCGCGACTCGACGGGTTCTCGGCGGGGAACGTCGGTCAGCACCGCGTTTCAGTGGAAGCAGGCATCGGTAATGCCGCAAGCGACCAACACCGCAACGAAGAGGGCGGGGAGGACAAGGCTCAGGCCGATCGCTGCTCCGGCCAGCCGACCTTCCTGACGGGAGAACGCCATGAACGCGAGCACCGGAGCGAGGAGAAAGGAGCCGACGACGACGAGGAAGAGCGCCCACCAGAGCACTGGCAGCTCGTCCTCGCCCTCCGACCACGGGATCGTCCACATGGCGACGAACGCGAGGACCCCCGGCGGCTGCGAGTGCGAGAGTGACGGCGGCCGCCCGCCGGGAACGTTCCCGTCTTCTCGGTGCGATCGCCGTCAGTCCGAGGGTGAAGAGGGCGAGGGCCGTGAGCGCACAGCGGTCGCGATCGCGAGCGCACGATCGACCTCGGCGTCGGCGTGGTAGAGAAACACGGCGCCCGTATACTGAGCGCATAGTCGCTGCCTGACCACATCCGTACTCTTGAACGCAGAATGACGGTCGGTGCCGGCGAATGATGGACACGCGCTACAACCCGCAGGGCGTCGAAGAGCGCTGGCAGCAGACGTGGGAGGCCGAGGGCCACTACAACGCCGAGCCCGACGCGCCGGGTGAGCCGTACGCGATCGCGCTGCCGCCGCCGAACGTCACGGGCGAGCTCCACATGGGGCACGCGCTCAACGCCTCGATCCAGGATCTGCTGATCCGCTGGCATCGCATGCGCGGCTTCAACGTGCTGTGGCAGCCGGGCTACGACCACGCCGGGATCGCAACGCAGAACGTGATCGAGCGCGAGCTCCGCAACGAAGGGCTGAGCCGCCACGAGCTGGGCCGCGAGGCGTTCCTGGAGCGGACATGGGAATGGCTCGAGCGATACGGCGGGATCATCATGGGCCAGCTCCGAAGGCTCGGCGCGTCGCTCGACTACCGCCGCGAGCGAATGACGATGGACGAGGGGTACGTCCGGGCCGTCCTCCGCTGGTTCGTACACCTCTACGACAAGGGCTACCTCTACCGCGCGAATCGGATCGTCAACTGGTGCCCCGTATGCGAGAGCGCAATCTCGGACCTCGAGGTCAACCACATCGAGACCGACGACAGGCTGAGCTGGATTCGCTATCTGCTCGCCGACGGATCCGGCTACGTGACGATCGCGACGGTCCGTCCGCCGACGATGCTCGCGGACACGGGCGTCGCGGTGAATCCAAACGACGAGCGTTACAAGCACCTGATCGGCAAGGAGGCGATCGTCCCGATCGTCGAGCGCCGCGTGCCGATCATCGCCGACGAGCGAGTCGAGATGGACTTCGGCACCGGCGCGCTGAAGATCACCCCGGGGCACGACCCGATGGATTTTGAGATCGGGCGCGACCACGGGCTGGAGGAGATCACCGTGATCGCGCTCGACGGTCGCATGAACGAGCAGGCCGGCGAGTTCGCGGGACTGTCGCAGGAAGAGGCCGAGCGGCGGATCGTCGAGCGGCTCCGGGAGGAAGGCCTGCTCGAGAAGCAGGAGCCCTACCGGCACAGCGTCGGCCACTGCGACCGCAGCGGGAACCGGATCGAGCCGCTGATCACGCTCCAGTGGTGGTGCGACATGGAGCAGCTCGCCGCGCCCGCGATCGAGGTCGTCCGCGACGGCCGCGTCCGCTTCTACCCGGCCCGGTACACCGACGTCTACCTGGACTGGATGGAGAACATTCGTCCTTGGTGCGTCTCCCGTCAGCTCTGGTGGGGTCACCGGATTCCCGTCTGGTACTGCCCCGACGGACATACCACCGCGGCCGAGACGACGCCCGAGGCCTGCAGCGAATGCGGAAGAACGGAGCTCGTCCAAGACGAGGACGTGCTCGACACATGGTTCTCGTCCGCGCTCTGGCCGTTCGCGACGCTCGGCTGGCCGGAGGAGACTGCCGAGCTCGCGACCTGGTACCCGAACGACGTGAGCTCGACCGACCGCGGGATCATTTTCCTCTGGGAGGCGCGGATGGTCATGGCCGGGATCGAGCTCATGGGCGAGCTCCCGTTTCACTCGATCAACATCCACTCGACGATCAACGCACCGGACGGGCGCCGCATGTCGAAGAGCCTCGGCACCGGAATCGACCCACTCGAGACCGTCGACGCGTACGGGGCGGACGCAACCCGCTACGGGCTCCTGAAGATGTCCTCCTCGCAGGACGTTCGCTTCAACGTGAAGATGATCGAGGAGGGCCGGAGCCTCGCGAACAAGCTCTGGAACGTCGCGCGGCTGATCCTCACGAACGCCGGGGGCGCGACACCGGACGTCGCGCCGCGCGAGCTCGAGGAACGCTGGATCCTCGCCCGGTTGGACGCAACCCGCGCGCAGCTCGAGGAGAGCTGGTCGCGGTACGAGTTCGCACCGGCTGTGAACGCCATCTATCACCTGACCTTCGACGACTTCTGCGACTGGTATGCCGAGGCGATCAAGCCGAGGTTCCAGGATCCAGACGACGTGGCGGCTCGATCGACTGCGCTCGCAGCCCTCGAACGGCTGATCCGGCTTCTTCACCCGGTGATGCCGCACGTGACGGAGGAGATCTGGTCGCAGCTGCCGGGCCGCGAGCAACGGCTGATCGTCACGCCGTGGCTCGAGGCCGACGAGGGCTTCACCGAGGATCGAGCCGCACTCGACCGCGTCCAGGACGCCGCGCGGACCTTCCGTCGTAGCGGTGTACGACCGAAGCTCGATGCCGACGAGCAGCGCATCTTCGACGCGGTCGTGCGACCAGACCGGATCAAGACAGACGGTGACCCGACGGCCGAGATCGAGCGTCTCCGGAAGGAGATCGCGCGCGCCGAGGCCATGCTGGCGAACGGGCGCTTCGTCGAGCGCGCGCCGGGCGAGGTCGTCGACGCCGAGCGCGAGAAGCTCGCGCGCTACCGCCGTGAGCTCGAAGCTCTCACCGGCTGACGCCCGCCCGGCGACGGCATGGGTCGCCTCGCTGAGCCCATGGCCCGAAGAGTTCGGTCTCGAGCGCATGCGGCAACTGCTCGAGCGGCTCGGGCATCCGGAACTCCGGTACGCGGCTATTCACGTTGTCGGGACGAACGGCAAGTCGACCGCGACTCGGACGATCGCCGCTCTACTTCGCAGCGAGGGGCGGCGAGCGGGCGCATACACGTCGCCGCACGTCAGCGGGTGGCCTGAGCGAATCTGGGTCGACGGGGCAGAGGCCGACTTCGAGCGCGCGGTCGCGAGGATCCGTCCGCACGCCGAGGCGGTCGAGGCGACGCAGTTCGAGGCGCTGACCGCCGCCGCGCTTGGCGAATTCGCCGAGCAGGGGGTCGGCGTGGCGGCCGTCGAGGCTGGTCTGGGCGGGCGGCTCGACGCGACGAACGTCGTCGACGCAGAGGTCGTCCTGCTCACGAACGTCTCGCTCGAGCACACCGACGTGCTCGGCGAGACGACAGAGGAGATCGCGCAGGAGAAGCTCGCGGTGGCGCATGCAGCAAGGGTAGTTGTCTTACCGGACAACGACTACGCCGAGCTCGTACCGCCGAGCGCCAAGATCGTCACAGGAGGCGCGCGCGAGGCCGCCGAGGCATTTCTCGGCCGCCCGATCGAGCAGGCCGCGAGAGCGGACCTTCCCGGCCGGCTCGAACGGCGCGGCCGCGAGCTCTGGGACGGCGCGCACAACCCGGCGGGCACGGCGTGGCTCCGAGCGCACATCGAAGAACCCAGCGAGATCGTCGTCGCCTCGATCCTGAGCGACAAGGACGCACACGCGATGCTCGCCGACCTGGCCCAGCTGGCGCCGGCGCTCGTCGCTACGCAGTCGACGAATCCGAGAGCCCTGTCCGCGGAGGAGCTCGCGCGGCGCGCCGCCGGCCACTTCGATCACGTCTTGGTCGAGCCCGATCCAACCCGAGCACTCGCGCGCGCGCGAGAATCCACGCATGGGGGCATCCTCGTCACCGGGTCGCTCTACCTCCTCGCGGACCTCGCGGACAGTTCGTCGTAGAGGAAGAAGGCGTACGATGACGAAGCTTGCTGAGCGGCTCAGCGTGTTCGCGTTCGCTGCCGCTGTGGTGCTGACGATCGTCGGGCTCGCTTTCGCCGCCGGCTACGTGGTCGGGCAGCTCCTGCTTTGAGGTGAACGGGTGAACGACTTCTTCGAGGGTCTCCGGGATTTCTTCGGCTCCGACGCTTGGGTCGTCGGACGCAATCTCGGACTGTTCTTCCTGGTCGTCTTCTGGCTCGCCGTCGCCTACTGGGTGTTCAAGGACGCCCGCCGTCGCATCGAGGATCCGTGGCTGATCGCGATGGCGACGGTGCTCGGCCTGGTCCCGATCGCCGGCGCGCTGATCTACATGCTCTTTCGCCCACCGGAATATCTGGAGGACGTCCGCGAGCGGGAGCTCGAGATCAAGGCGATGGAGGAGCGGCTCGCACGACGCGAGCTCCACTGTCCCGTCTGCCGCGCCCACGTCGAGGACACGTTCCTCGTCTGCCCCGTGTGCACGACCAAGCTCCGGCAGGCCTGCGTGAACTGCAAGGCGCCCCTCGAGACGCTCTGGCAGATCTGCCCGTACTGCGAGACCCCGGTCGAGACGCCGACGACGATCGAGTTTCCGCCGGCCCCGCGACGGGAGCGACCCGGCCAGTAGTCTCTCCGCTCCGTGGCGCTGGAGCGGACACTCGTGCTGGTGAAGCCCGATGCGATGCGCCGTGCACTCGCCGGCGAAATCCTCGCCCGCCTCGAGCGCCGCGGCCTCCAACTACGTGCCGCCCGCCTGCTGACGGTCGAACGTTCGCTTGCGGAGGAGCACTACGCCGAGCACACCGAGAAGCCGTTCTTCGGCGAGCTCGTCGACTTCATCACCTCCGGCACGACGCTCGCGCTCGTCATCGAGGGGGAGGGGGCGATCAAGGTGGTGCGCACGACGATGGGCGCGACGAACCCCGCGGACGCAGCCCCCGGCACGATCCGCGGCGACCTCGCTCTCTCGATGCCGGACAACCTCGTCCACGGCTCGGACGCGCCGGAGTCGGCGGAGCGCGAAGTTCGGCTCTGGTTTCCAGATGTCGATCTCTGAGGATCTGCGGCGCAACCGAGCGGCCTGGACGAAGGCGAACGAGAAGTACACCGACGCACGGGCGGCGGAAGCCTGGGCACAGGGCGAGATCGAGTGGGGGACCTACGGCGTTCCCGAAGCCGAGCTGAACACGCTCGGTGACGTCACCGGAAAGGACGCTGTCGAGCTCGGCTGCGGGACCGCGTACTTCTCGGCGTGGCTCGGGAAGCGCGGAGCGCGGCCGGTCGGCGTCGACATCACGCCCGCCCAGCTCCAGACCGCGCGCCGGATGCAGGCCCAGACCGGCATCGAATTCCCGCTGGTCGAAGCCGACGCGGCCGACGTCCCGTTGCCGGACGCGTCGTTCGACTTGGCGCTGTCCGAGTACGGCGCGTCCATCTGGGTCGACCCCGAGAAGTGGATCCCGGAGGCGCACCGGCTGCTCCGGACAGGCGGCGAGCTCGTCTTCCTCTGCAACTCGCCGCTCTCCGTCATGTGCACGCCGGACGAAGGAAAGATCGAGGAGCGGCTCCTGCGCTCGCAGTTCGAGCTCGGACGGATGGAGTGGCCGGGGGAGGACGAGGGTGTCGAGTACCACCTCGGGCACGGCGACATGCTTCGGCTGCTGCGCCACACGGGCTTCGAGGTCATCGGCCTCTGGGAGCTGCAGGCCCCGGAAGAGGCGATCGATCACGAGTTCTACGACTTCGTTCCGGCCGAGTGGGCCCGGCGCTGGCCGGCCGAGGAGATCTGGAAGGCGCGCAAGCGCTGAGCGTCCCGCCCGCGCCGCCGCTGATCCTCGCCTCCCGCTCGCCGCAGCGCCGTGCGATCCTCGAGCAGCTCCGCATCCCGTTCGAGGTCGTCGTCCCGGGCTACGAGGAGCACGGCAACGACCCGCTGGAGCATGCGGCCGGAAAAGCACACTCCGTCGCCGGCGTCGCGCGGAAGCGGCCGGTGCTCGGCGTCGACACGGTCGTGATCTGTGACGGGCTCGTCCTCGGCAAGCCGGCCGACGCCACGGAAGCCGAGCAGATGCTCGAGTCGCTCGCCGGGAAGACGCACGAGGTCGTCTCCGGCCTGTGCCTCCGGACACCGGCGTGGGAGGAGCTCCATTCCGAGACGACGGCGGTGACGTTCAGGCCGCTCACCGCACGCGACATCGCGAGCTACCTCGCCACCCACGAGTGGGAGGACCGCGCGGGCGGCTACGCGATCCAGACCGTCGGGGCGGGACTCGTCGAACGGATCGAGGGCGACTACCTGAACGTGGTCGGCCTCCCGGCGGCGCTCCTGATTCGCCTTCTAGCAGCACGTTTCGCTGGGGTCTACGGCTTTGGCTAGCTAGACTCGCCACTCGGGAGATGGGGTTCTT
Organism: Gaiellaceae bacterium; assembly: GCA_050698015.1. Lineage (GTDB taxonomy): Bacteria > Actinomycetota > Thermoleophilia > Gaiellales > Gaiellaceae > JACDAN01. Next base: position 302 of record JBOHAU010000188.1, on the reverse strand, counting down.
GGGCTATCTCAACGGCTTCGGCGGCCGCGACATGGCGGTGGACCTGGGGACCGCGAACACGCTCGTCTACGTGCGTGGCCGCGGCATCGTCCTCTCGGAGCCGTCCGTCGTCGCGATCGACCACGCCTCCGGCGAGGTCCATGCTGTCGGCGTCGAGGCGAAGCGGATGCTCGGCCGCACGCCCGGGACGATCTCCGCGATCCGCCCGCTCAAGGACGGCGTCATCGCCGACTTCGACGTCACCGAGCAGATGCTGCGTCACTTCATCCAGAAGGTCCATCAGCACCGCTTCGCGCATCCGC